>JAISMO010000135.1 GCA_031276675.1 Tannerella sp. | reverse complement strand
TTGAATACTATATGTGCGGTCCCGGCCCGATGGCCAGGGCTGTTGAAGGGATGCTCGACAGCCTCGGCGTCCCGCGCGAAATGCTGCATTTCGACGACTTCGGATGACGGACGCCGCGCCGCCGAAGTCGCAAGGCTCCGGATAAACCTGCAACAGGGATGCACCCGCAACGGTGCATCCCTGTTTGGTTTTGTCGAGCGGCCTCGCGGCACGGTTGCGCGAAGGCTTCACGGTTCACCCGAAGATTTCGCGGTTCACCACAGCATTTCCGCCGGTCTTTTCTCCGTCCTCCGGGAAAGACACTTCCTCTTCTCCATCAGGAAGATACAGGCAAGCATGATGACCCGTCGAGTAACAGCGTTGTTGCGTGTCGCGCAGTAACGTTACTGCGCGTCGCGCAACAGCGTTACTGCGTGTCGCGCAACAGCGTTACTGCGTGTCACGCAACAGCGTTACTGCGTGTCACGCAACAGCGCCATGAAGCGTCTCTTCGCAGCGTTACGAAGCACCTCTTCGTAGCATTACGAAGCGCCTCTTCGTAGCAGTACGAAGCGCCTCTTCGTAACGTTACGAAGCGACACTTCGTAACGTTACGAAGAGACTCAAATATTCAACATACTTTGTGGAAGCGTGCCGGAAGTTGTTTTTGGCGACGGGCGACCGGCTCTCCGCCGGTATAGTCCGTGAGTGTACGGGTTTTTTACGGGGGAGCGTCCGTATGGCTGTTTCGGGGAAAGGGCCTGTCGGACGGACAGACGGCAGCGTCTTTTTTCCGCAGACAGGCCGAAGCGGTCAGAGGTATTTCCGCCAGTAAAACATCGGGGGATCGGTATCGCCGAAACCCAGCTTCCGGTACAGGCGCTGCGCCGCGAGGTTGTCCTGCCTGACTTCGAGCGTCACCCGGCTGCAATGCCTGTTTTCCGCTTCGGCGATGAGGGCGTTCATCAGCTGCCGTCCGATGCCTTGGCCTCTGTATGCTTTCAGCACAATGAGGTCGTGAATGTTGATCATCGGCTGTGCGGTGAAGGTGGAGAAATGCTCGAAGGCCGTCAGTAATCCGCAGTACACGCCGGCCTGTCCAGCCAGCAGTACGATGGCGCCGGGACAAGCTTGCAGGCCTTCCGACAGCCGGAGCTGCCCGTCTTCGGAGAGGGTTTCGCCGCCGCCCATTTCATCCTCGATGTAGGCATTGATTATCTCTGCCAGGGCTTGCCGGTGGGTTTTGCGGGTGTAGTCGCAAGCCGTGATGCAGGTTTCAGCCGTTGTCATTCGAGAGGTGTTTATAGTTTTGTGCATGGATACCGTATTTTCTGATACGCAGTCCCATGATGCGTTCGGTGATGCCCAGCCGGAGCGCCGATCGGGCGATGTTGCCCTTGTTGGCAATCAGGGTGTCGATAATCATTTGTTTTTCCACCTTCCCCAGCACCAGCCCGAGCGAACCCTTGTCGATCGTGTTCGACGAAACGGCCGTTTGCAGCGAAGGGGGCAGGTTGTAGGAATGGATCACATGGTCGGTGGTCATGATCATGGCCCGCTCAATCACGTTTTCCAGTTCGCGGACGTTGCCCGGCCACGAATACATCATCAGCATGTCCAGCGCGCCGCCGGTAATCCGCTTGACGTTCATCCCGTTCCGCCGGTTGATCTTGTTGATGAAATGGTCGGCCAGTATCGTGATGTCCGCTTTCCGTTCGCGCAGGGCCGGCACGTAGAGGGGAAAGACATTGATGCGGTAATAGAAATCTTCGCGAAAGGTATTGTTCCGGATCATTTCTTCCAGGTCGCGATTGGTGGCCGTAATGATGCGTACGTCCACATGCAGCGTCCTGTTACTGCCGATGCGTTCGATTTGCCGCTGTTGCAGCACTCGGAGCAGCTTGACCTGAATGCTGGGAGGCACGTCGCCTATTTCATCCAGGAAGATGGTGCCGCCGTTGGCCAGTTCAAACTTGCCGGTGTGCGTGGCGATGGCGCCGGTAAAAGCGCCTTTTTCATGTCCGAACAGTTCGCTTTCGATCAGCGTTTCGGGCATGGCCGAGCAGTTCACCTTCACAAACGGTTTGCCTGCCCGGGCGCTGGCCTTGTGGATGGCTTCCGCAATCAGTTCCTTGCCCACGCCGCTTTCGCCGCGAATCAGCACGGTACTGCCGGTGGGCGAAACACGTTCGATGAGCTGGTACAGGTCGTGCATCAGCGATGAATTGCCGATGATATTGTCCGGCTTCACCGGCCTGTCCGACTTCAGGCGGAGGTTTTCTCTGCGCAGTTCTTCCAGTTCCGCGATATGCTTGCGCCGGATGGTCACGTTTTTTCCGATCAACATGCCGACGATGTTGAGGAACTTGATTTCGTGCGAAAAGTCACTCTCGCACTGATGATCTCTGTGGATGCTCAACGTGCCGATAATTTCGTTTTTTACAATGACGGGGACGCACAGGAATGCCGTGATTTTCCCGTCCTGTTTTTTGGCGCCGGTCCGGTTCAGAAACGCCGCGTCCTTCGAAACATCGGAAATAATCACCGGCTTGCCCGTTTCCGCCACTTTGCCGACAATTCCTTCGCCCATGCCGTAGGTGCCCCGGTTCTGTTCTTCCTGCGTCAATCCGTAAGCCGCACCGATCATAATCTTCCCGTGCTCGTGGTCGACAATCGTGATCATGCCGCATTGCGCTTTTAAAAACAGACAGAGATCTTTCAATACGGCTTCCAGGTTTTTGTACATGTCTTCGCTGTGGCTGATGATGTCACTGACATTGAGCAGGAACTCCAGGTCGGTTTCCGCGTAGCAATCCTTTCCGCTTCTTTTACAATACATAGTCTTTTGATCAAATAAATTAGTCTATCTGATGGCAAAAGTAAGAAAAATAAATCGGAATGATAAATTATATCCGGTTATTTTGTCATTTTGTCTTTCTTTATGTGCGGACGTTGAAGGAAGATGCGGTTTTGCATGATACGTATTTCCGGTGGCGAGACGGAACGTTTGTTTGTTTGCGCCGACTGCCGGATCTGTTCCGTCAGACAGGATATTTGTTCGTCACTGACCTTCCGGTGATGCGCTTTCAGCAACTCCCCGACCGCTCCGCGACCGGAATGTTTGCCGAAAAGCGTCCGGAAGCTTTCGCGACCGACCCGTTTGCCGTCGAATGCCTGAAACGCCAGCGTATCGGCCAGCGTCGCCTTGGCGTGGATACCCGATTCGTGACTGAAGGCCATGTCGCCGCAGACCGGTTTGCCCGGATGAACGGGGCGTCCGGAAATGCCGGCAACGTATCGGCACAGAGCAAACAGGGTCGAGGTGGCGTATTTTTCCATCCGGTACACTTGCGACAGTATCATCAGGATTTCTTCGAGCGCGGCATTTCCGGCGCGTTCACCCAGTCCGTTGACGGTCACGCTTACGGCTGTGGCGCCCGACTGCCATGCCGTGATTGCGTTGGCCGTCGCCATCCCCAGGTCGTTGTGCCCGTGAAAGTCAATAGCCAGTACCGGCACTATGTCCCGCACCTGCCGCATCAGCGCAGCCACGCTCAAGGGCGTCATGATCCCCACCGTATCGGCCAGGCGGATGCGGTCGGCCGCAGGCTGCCGGCCGACCAGCTGCAAAAATTCCGCCAGCCGTTCCGGTGTGCACCGGCCGGCATCCTGCGCGCCGACGCTCACATACGGAAACAGTTTCGAGGCGCAGGTCACCAGTTCCGGCAGCGTATCTTTCACCCATTGCCATTCCTTGCTCATGGCTTTCAACTGAATGTCCGACACGGGAAAGGCGATGTGAATGGCTTCGGCCGACGTGGCCGCCGCCTGCCGGATGTCTTTTTCGAGTGCACGGCTCCAGACGGAAACGCGGGCGTTCAGCCGCAGGGCGACCATGCGGCGCACAACCTCACATTCGGATTCGCCCATGGCCGGCGTACCGGCTTCGATTTCGTCAACGCCGATCTCGTTCAGCATCTGCGCAAGCCGGATTTTCTCCTCCGCACGGAAGGCGACGCCCGGCGCCTGCTCGCCGTCGCGAAGTGTCGTATCAATCAGCCACATTCACGCAATCAAATATTCCTTTACCGCCTCGCCGGCTTCCAGTGCGTCGAGGATGCGGTCCAGCTTGTCTTCGGTCACTTCTCCGTACCAGTAGTTGTTGGGCTGAATCACCACGACCGGCCCCTGACTGCACAGGCTCAGGCAGGCCGTGGTGGTGACCGCGGCGTCAATGCCCCGATCGCTGCATTCTTCCGTTAAATACTGCACCAGCGAAGCGGCGCCCTGTTTGTTGCAGTAACCCTGCGCATCTCCCGCCACCCGGTAGGAGTTGCATACCAAAATCATATAATCCGGCTTCTTCATCGTTTGTTCATTTATTATATACCGATCATTCTACTTTTCCTGTTAACCGCTTAACCGCAACCGGCGCCCGTACCCCGGCAGGACTCGCCGCAGCGCATGTATTCGCTGCGACACAGCGTCCGGATGGGCAAATCCAGATAGACGGCGTCCAGTCCCGCGTCAATAAGACCGCTCATCTGAATCACCCGGATGCCGTTTTCCTGAATCACCTTCATCGGCGTTTCGCCGATCCCGGCCACCAGTATCGCCTTACAGTCGGCCAGCGTCCTGGCGGCCAGTTCTTGCCAGCGTTGCAATCCGGCGCCTGCGGGCGGCGTTTGCCGGATTTCCACAAAATGGTAGCCGTTTTTCGACTGCTCGAAGACATACATCCTGCGGGCTTCTCCCAGATGGAGATTGACCAGCAGTCCTTCCTGACTGGCCACGGCTACCCGTTCGCGCCCTTCGCCCCTGTTCACGACCAGCGCCGAGAACTGTCCGATCAGCTGCATGGCCTCCGGGTGATCCTGTCCCAGCAGTCCGGCCGCATCGGCGCGGCAACGGGCACAGTGGGTCATTGGCCGAATGTGGCGTGCAATGTCCGATTTGATTCTTTTCATCTGTTCCTTGGATGGCACGGGCAGCGTCTCAAATTCCGTATCTTCGGCAGGAACCATCGGAATCGGATTCATCGTGTCGGCGCCCAGTGAGGCTACCCGTTCGGCGATTTCCGCAACCTCGCCGTCATTGACGCCCGGACAAATCACCGTATTGATCTTGACGGTCATGCCTTTTTCCTTCAAAAGGAGAATCGCCTTCAACTGCTGCTCCAGCAAAATCCTTCCGGCTTCTTCGCCGCGATACACACGCCGGCTGTACCTCACCCAGCGGTAGATTTTCGCCAGAGTCTCCGGTCGCACCGAATTAACCGTGACCGTGACATGCGAAACTTCGGCTTCTGTAATTTCACGAATGAAGGGCGACAGTTCCAGTCCGTTGGAAGACAGACAGAGCAACTTGTCCGGAAAGGCCTGCCTGACCAGCCGGAGGGTCTGAATCGTTTCCTCCGGAGTGGCAAAGGGATCTCCCGGCCCGGCAATGCCGATGACGCTGATGTCGGGGATTTTCGCCTCCAGCGCTTGCAGATAGTGCACTGCCTGCAAAGGCGACAGTACGGCGCTCGTCACGCCCGGACGGCTCTCATTGCAGCAATCGTATTTCCGGTTGCAATAGTTGCACTGAATGTTACACCGCGACGCCACAGGCAGATGCACCCGTGCATAGCGCCGCCCGGCTTCCGCCTGAAAACAGGGATGTCTGGACAAATCCTTCATAATTCATTGAACTGTTTTGTTCCCTTTCTTTTCAATACCTGTGCCAAAACAGCCGATTCGATATTCAAAAGATTGCATAACGTGAACAATATGCAGACAGTCAGTCATTCCCGACCGTCTGTCCGCTTTCACGGAAGAAAGGAATACGGCACGGGAGGTTTCGGAAATGTAGGGGAAAAGCCCTGAAGACTGCAAAAATGTAGACTGTTCGGGCGCATTTCGAAGGGTCTCCTCCCGACGCCTCCGGCGCAGCGTGCGACCCTTTCTTTTAACTCCATCCCTATCACCCGTTTTTGCTCAGGGATGAAAAATCAATAGCATATAACAACCCCTCCTGTTGGACAGGCAACGATAAAACCTCCTTTTTCATCGCTTAACTTGATGACATGCCCCTTTACCCCGCGGGTATTTTCCGGCGTGCGGCAAAGTAGATACGTTTGCCGCGGTCGTATCCTTTGAAAGACAGCCTCAGCGGCGAACGGGCGGTGAATTCGCCGTGTACGGGTTCCGACCGGTCCGTGGGCGGCGTCTCGGACATCTGCCGGCAAGTTTCCGCTCATTTCATTTCTTTTTAAGCGGTTCATACTTGTATGCTGTAACAGGGAAAATGCGATATGGCTGAAAATGAATCCTTTTTTGTCTCCCCCGAAAGTTCCGGCGAGTTCCCCAGAGTTTTTTGGGAGTTCCCCGGAACTTCCGGGGAGTTCCCCGAAGGCTTGGGGAGTTCCCCGAAAGTTTTTGGGAATTCCCCGAAGGTTTTTGGGAGTTCCCCGGAAGTTCCGGGGAACTCCCCGCAGGTTTCGGTGAGTTCCCCGAAGATTTCGGGGAGTTCCCGAAAGATTTTGAGAGTTCCCGAAAAGTCTCCGGGAACTCCCCGGAAGTTTCTGGGAGTTGAAAATGGAAAGTCCGGCGGTAAATATCATATGCTAACCGACTATAAACATGCAACGTAATCCTTCACTTGAGGACATTGGCCTCCAACCATCAGGGTGCAACCGGCTGAAATGCCCGGAGGATGCTGCGTAACATGAGTTACTGCTTCTTCGCGCCGCGTTCCGGACGGGTTTCCCTGCTCCGCACGGCGCTTTGCCGGTTCGGGGGTTATTTATCAGGGTGTTAAATTTTAGAACTCTTGTGCAAGCGAAACAAAACAGCGTGCCACACTCCGGTTAAATTTATCATGCCCCGCACCTGTCGGTGCCCTGAAACGGTTGTACATCTTTTACGCTTCTCTACTTTTCTTTTGCTGAAAAAGGTGCAGTCTTCTTTCGTAAACTTCCGACATAAAAACGGCTTCCTGCCGTCTACCCCGTCGACCGGAGTCTGTGTTCGAGCCGTTTTTCCCTTTCCGCACCCCCGGTGAACGGTTGCCTGACGGGCATGAGAAGCGTTTTCCTTCTCCCTGCGCAACGTGTTTTTCGGGCGATAGTCTGCCTGCTCCGCAAATTGTTTTTTTGTTATTTAACGCAAGGAATCGAAATGTGCGGTTGAAATACTGCTACCTTTGCTGCCGAAATTACAACATTGTAGAATTTAATTTTTTCAAACATGGATGACAAAAGAAGACTTTGTTCCGAATGGAATCGGAAAATGAAATGTATGTGTGTGTATTTGATGCTTTTCGTCGGAGCGACCGGTTTGTCGGCCAAATCCGGCCAAAAGTCGGCGGTTCACAATCACGAAGGCGCGCCGAGCGAGTTTATGGAACCGCAGCAAGGCACGCAGGTGACGGGTACGGTGGTGGACGCCAGCGGCGATCCGCTGCCGGGAGCAAACGTGGCCATAAAGGGAACGACTACCGGCGTCATCACGGACGCGGAGGGACATTTCACGCTGCATGTGCCGAACAGCCATGCGGTACTGACTTTCTCCTTCGTCGGATTCGTGACGCAGGAGGTGGCGGTCGGTTCGCAAACCCGCTTCCACATTGTGCTGCACGAAGACAATGTGGCGCTGGAGGAAGTCACGGTGATTGCCTACGGTTCGGCCCGAAAAAAGGACCTGATCGGTTCCGTATCCACGATTGATTCGAAAGTGGTCGGACTGCAATCCGTTTCGACGGTATCCAAGGCGCTGGAAGGCGCCGTGCCGGGCGTGCAGCTGTCGGCTATTGACGGACAGCCCGGCATGGACCTGCAAATCCGCGTGCGCGGACTGGGATCGGCCAATGAAAACAGCGCTTTCGCGCTGGTAGTTATCGACGGCGTACCGGCCCTGACGGGGGATGTGCTGACTACCGTCAATTCCAAAGACATTGAATCCATTACCGTACTGAAAGATGCGGCCTCGACGGCCATGTACGGATCGCGCGGCGCCAATGGCGTTGTGCTGGTGACCACCAAGAAGGGTGCGAAGGGAAAGGCAAGAGTGGCGTATGAAGGCCGGTTCGGCGTGAATCAGGTCAGTTCGAACGGACGCTTCGACCTGATCGAAGACCCGAAGGATTATTATGAATACGCATGGCTGTCTGTATACAACGACGTGCGTTACAAAGCCCTCCAGACGATGAGCACCAACGTGAAGAATCCCAACATGAGCGATCAGGAAGCAAGGGAATTTGCCAGCGCACATCTGTTCGACTATGATGGAAGTACGGACCCGAGCAAGTTCAAGCGAAATGCACTGGGTAACTGGATGCTCTATGACGTGCCGGGCGCTCAGTACACCAAGACGGGGCCGAACAGCAATGATGCCGGCGCCACGATGAGCGGCGCCTATCTGGTAGGCACCGACGGCAAGTTGAACCCCAACGCCCGCCTGCTGTATAACGACAAGTATTATGACTGGTATTTCGTGAAAAGGTTCCGGCAGGAACATAACGTCACCATCAGCGGGGCTAACGACAAAGTGGACTACTTTATTTCGACCGGATTCCTGGACGACCCGGCCTACGTCAAAAACGCCATGTTCAAGCGCTACTCCGCCAGGGGAAATGTCAATGCCCAAGTCAACGACTGGCTGAAGGCCGGCATCAATGCATCCTATTCCAACCGTACGACCCAAGCGCCCGCTACCCGCTACGGACGCAATGCCGGTGCGGCGGGACAAAACCTTTTCCGGTGGTATGAAGCGGGCAATCCGCTGGCTTCCGTCTGGGCGCACAATCTGGACGGTTCCTACAAACTGGACCAAAACGGCAACAAAATCTTTACCAGCGCGCAGGGATTGACGGATTCTCCTCTGGGAGTGACCAATGTGCTCTATGGAGCCTACGATCTGGAGAAACTGCTGAAAATGGACAAAGACGTTCAAACCTCCAACGACGTGAGTTTCCGGGGCTATGTCGAAGCCAAATTCCTGAAAGATTTCACCTTTACGGCTTTCGTCAACCAGGATGCCTTCTTCACGCTGCGTCACCGCTACTGGAACAGCGAAACCGGCGCCGCTACCAACTATCGGGGCGCGTTCGGCGAAACCTTCCAGCACAGTTACAACCTGGACGTACAGCAGTTGCTGAAGTATGACAAGAGCCTCGGACGGCATCAGATTGATGTGGTTGCGGGTCACGAATATCAGCTGTACCGGACGGAAACCATGTCGACCAAATACAACAACTCCCTGATACCCGGGTTCGACACCTATGCCAACTTTGTCGGATTCAACCAGAGCAGCACCTTCTCGGGTAACGGCGGCGGCAAGGACCGGTTTGCGATGGAAAGCTATTTCGGACGCGCCAACTATTCCTATAACAACAAGTACTACGGCGAAGTCTCCCTGCGCGGCGACGGTTCCTCCAAGTTCAAAAAAGCCGAAAACCGCTGGGGACTGTTCTGGTCCGTAGGTGGCGGCTGGCGCATCTCCGGCGAAGATTTCATGGCAGGCACCAGCGAATGGCTGAACGACCTGAAACTGCGCGGCAGCTACGGTGTGATCGGCAACCAGAACGGACTGGGATACTATTCCGGTTATCAGACATGGACTCTCGGAGCGTCTTCCTATACGTATTCCGGCTCTTCGTGGAGCGTCCTGCCGGCCAATTACACGCTCTCCATCGGCGGCTTCCCGAACGACGCTCTGACGTGGGAAAATGTGCATACGCTGGATGGAGCCGTCGAATTTCGCCTCTTCGACCGGATTGCCGGAACGGTGGAATATTACAACCGAACCACGGTGAACATGATCTGGGCACAGCCCATTGCCTTCTCGCTCGGACAGCGCACGCTGGACAAGAACACGGCCAAAATGAACAACTACGGTGTGGAAGCCGCGCTGGATATTGCCCTGATCCGAAACAAAAATCTGTTCTGGTCGGTGAATCTGAACGGCACCCATTACAGGTCGGTCATCAAGTCGGTACCCGCGGGAGTCGGTTCCGGCGCAGACAACACCTGGGAAGCCTATAACGGAACCTTCCTGCGCGGCGAAGGAAAAGACTTCTATAACCTGTATTACTACAAATACTGCGGTGTGGACCAGAACACGGGGCTTGCCCTCTATCAGGCCACCGTGTCGGCAATCGACCTGGAGAATGCGGCAAACAATCCGAACGATGCCCGCTTCAACGATGTGCGGGGACATCAGGTGGGCGATATTATCCAGACCATCAACTACGAAATAGCCGACCGCTACGAAATGGGTTCGGCTACGCCCGACATCATCGGCGGCTTCGGCACGACGCTGCAATACAAAGGCTTTGACCTGACCGCACTGTTCTCGTTCCAGCTCGGCGGAAAATACCTGAGCAACGACTACGCCTACAACCTGTACAACGGAAACGCCGGACAGCTCGGCATAGCGCTCTCCAAAGACCTGCTGGGCAACACCTGGACGCCGGAAAACACCGCAGCCAGGTTCCCCATGCAAATGTATTCAAACGATCCCTACACGACCGGCTGCACGCTGGGCAGCTGGAAATACACCGACATGGCCCTCTTCAGCGCTTCGTACCTGAACATGAAGAACCTGACCGCAGGATATACCCTGCCGGCCTCGCTGCTCAACAGGATCGGATACATCAGCAACCTGCGGGTGTTCGTCACGCTGGACAACATGTATACCCTCACGGCCAAAAGCGGCCTCGAACCGCGTATGTCGCTGACCGGCGGCGCCGATGTGGGCGCTTCGCCCTATCCCTACATGTCAAGCATGTCTGCGGGTATTGATATTTCATTTTAATAAACAACTTAACGCATAAAGCATATGAAAAAATATTTGATCGGAATCCTCTTAACGGGATTGATAATGACTTCCTGCAGCGATCAGCTGGAGGTTACGCCTCCCAACAACATTACGCAGGAGCAGATTGACGAACTGTTGAAAAACGGCGACGAAGCCACCCGGCAGCTGGTGTTCAGCGGACTGGTCGGAGGACTGCCCGCCCGCTTCCGTGCCAACGTGCCGAACGGCGAAAGTGTGGGACGCTACAACAATGCACAGGGTCTGGACTGTATGCGCAACCTGGAAGGCAATGACGTGGTCTTCGGCGACCGGGAGCCGCGCAGCTGGGGAGCAGACGAATACATGATGAGAGACCTCTATTCGGAAAGCGCCGGCAAATCGGTATACTACTGGGATCTCGGATGGGAAAACATCAATACGGCCAACAAACTGCTGACCTACCTGACTCCCGACATCGTGGGCGAATCGGCCGTACTGAAACAGTACAAGGCAGTGGCGCTCACGGTACGTGCCTATTACTACAACTACCTGATGGAAAATTTCCAGGATGCCTACATGAACGGCGGAAGCAGCAAACTGGGACTGATGTGGTATGACACCTGGAACCCGCTGCAGCCGAACAAGCCGCGCGAAACAGCCGTCCAGACCTATGCCAATATCAAGGCCGACATTGCCGAAGCCGTCTCCCTGTTCAACGCAACCATCGGCTACACCGCAAGCACGGAAGACGTAGACCTGGGCGTGGCGGCCTTTACGCAGGCGCGCGTAGCCCTGTGCATGGGCGACTGGGAGACGGTCGTGGCTGCCTGCGACCTGATCCTGGCCAAGAACAGCAAACTGATGACCGAAGACCAGTATGTCCAGAAACTGAGCCGGGACACCGCCCTCTACCGGGCAGACAGCACCGGCTTCCTCAACAATGCACGCAATCCGGAAGTGCTGCTCGGATGGAGCGCAAGCAACTCCGCAAAAACCAGCGGCGCATGGCGCAACATCTTTACCAGCAGCTACGGAGGATCGGAGGAATGTTTCTGGCGTATCGACGACCGACTCTATGAACGTATCGACGACAACGACTACAGGAAAGACAATTTCCTGACGGAACCTTTCGGCGAATACCTCTATCCGCCCGAATCGGCCGGAAACACGGCCTATATCCCGGCCTATTCCAACCTCAAGTTTGCCGCCATGGTAGGCATCGGCGGCGGCAAAGACAAGGCGACGAACAACCAGGTATGCGACTACTACATGCGCGTGTCCGAAGTGCTCCTGATGAAAGCCGAAGCGCAGGCGCAGTCAAACAACGAAGCCGGCGCCAGGGAAACGCTGAACCTCCTGCTGGCCGCACGCACAAAGGCCGGCGCGCCAACCCTGACCTGCGACAACTACCTGGGAGCAAACGGCATGACACTGATGCAACTGATACAGTTGCAGACACGCATTGAAATGTGGGGTGAACGCGGACTGGAATTTTACAACAACAAACGCTGGAATATTCCCGTTGACCGGACCTCTTCGAAGAATCATCCGTCGAAGATCACGTATCCCGTCAACCTGATGACGATGCAAATTCCGAAAAACGAACTGGATTACAATCCGCTCTGTGAGCCTAACTGATTGAATCGGGTAAAACAAATGTCGAAAGACCTGTCGGAAGTCAAACACCGGCAGGTCTTTTTTTCGGGAGGAGGGGAAGGGGTGGCGCGACGTTTCCGGCTTCATCCGGCGACATTTGAACGGTGCGGGAAGTATGCAGGGTTTCTGGAAATGTTGTATCTTTGACCAAACAAATAAAAAGTATGCTAACAAAAATCTTTGACGAGAAAAAGATTCAGAAACTTGAAACTTATATGGACAAGGGAGACGACTTCGTGATTGTCATGCACGTTTCTCCCGATGGCGACGCCATCGGCGCTTCGCTGGGACTCTATCATTACCTGATCGCTCAGGGCAGCACGGTCAATGTGATATCGCCGAATGATTTTCCCGCCTTTCTGAAATGGATGCCGGATGCGGGGAGCATCATCGTTTACGACCGGCACCGGGAATATGCGGAACAGTTGATTGACCGGGCAGACGTGATTTTCTGCCTGGATTTCAACGAGCCGAAACGCATGGGCCGGCTGGCGCCGGCAGTGGAGGCTGCCACGGCCCGCAAGGTCATGATTGACCATCATCCCAACCCGTCAAACTTCTGCAAGCTGATTATTTCGCATCCGGAAATGTCCTCCACCTCCGAAATGATCTTCCGCCTGCTCTGCGCCCTGAAAGCCGCCGATGCAATCAGCCGCGAAACCGCCGAATGTATCTACACCGGCATGATGACCGATACCGGCGCCTTTACCTATCGCTCCAACGACCCCGACCTCTACCTGATTATCCGGGAACTGCTGCGGACAGGGGTCGACAAGGACCGTATCTACCGGAGGGTGTATCAGGTCTATTCCGAATCGAGGCTCCGGCTGATGGGGTATGCGCTGTATGAGAAAATGAAAGTCTATCCGGAAAAAAAGACCGCGCTGATCACCCTGTCACTTAACGAGCTGAACCGTTTCAACTATGTGCCGGGCGATGTGGAAGGCTTTGTGAACCTGCCGCTGAGCATCGAATGGATTCAGTTCGCGGTCTTCATCCGCGAAAATACGGACGGCATCAACCTCTCTTTCCGTTCGGTGGGAGACTTTCCGTGCAACCGCTTCGCTGCCGCCTGTTTCCAGGGGGGAGGCCACCGGAATGCGGCGGGAGGCGAATACGCCGGCACGCTGGAGGAAGCCGTGCGCATCTTTGAAGAAGGACTGGAGGAATGGAACCCGGTCGCCTGGCGGAAAGGGCCGGAAGACGGATCTCCACAAACCTGAAAAGGCATGGAATTGAAACGAAAAAATACAACTGCCTCCGGAATCATCTCCGTCAGGCGTCTGGCCGGAAGCTTCGGCCATGCCTTCAACGGCCTTCGCCGGGTGATGTGCCGGGAGCAGAACATGCGCATCCATCTGCTGGTTGCGCTCTGCACGGCGGTTGCCGGATACTGCTTCCGCATCTCCGCCGCCGAATGGACGGCCATCGGGCTGGCAACGGGAGGCGTCCTGGCCGCCGAAACATTCAATACCTCCATCGAGGCGCTGTCGGACACACTCTCGCCCGAATACAGCGAAAAGATCAAACAGGTCAAGGACCTGGCCGCCGGCGCGGTACTCCTTGTCGCCCTGGCCGCCGCAGCGACAGGCCTGATCATTTTCCTGCCCAAACTTATTGCACTGTGCTGACATGAATCACCTGCCACCCCTGACCGCCAGCATCGAACAGGCTGTGCCGCAGTTGCCGGACATGCGTTTCCGCGAGCCAGTGGAATGGCGCCTCCGTAAAGGCGAGCAATGGGCCGTTGTCGGCCCGAACGGAAGCGGCAAAACGCTGCTGGCCGGTATACTGCAAGGCCGTTACCTGCTGAAAGAAGGCGCTGTACGCCTTCACTTCGAAGGCCAATCCTTCGCACAGGTGAAAGGCATCGCCTTCAAGGACATCCATTCCATCGCCAACGGCCGGGATGTGTATTACCAGCAGCGCTGGCATGCCACGGAAACGGACGCATGTCCGACGGTGGCCGACCTGCTGGGCCGCACTTTACCGGCCAAGGGCGGCGAAACGCTCTGGATCTGCTTCCGCACCCGCGAATTCCTGTCGGAGAAACTCATCCATCTTTCCAGCGGAGAGCTTCGCAAATTCCTGATCCTGCGCACGCTGCTCTCGAAGTCGAAAATCCTTCTGCTGGACAGTCCGTTCATCGGTCTGGACGCGGATTCGCGCCGGACCGTGTCGGAGATGCTGCTCCGACTGGCCCATGCAGAGGGATTGCAGGTGATCCTGTTGCTGTCGAATCCCGCGGAGATTCCGGACATGATTACCCATGTATTGCCGGTGTGCGACCGTCGGCTCTTCGCGCCGATGTCGCGCGCTGCTTTTCTGGCAGATACCGCCCTGCAGGCGCAACTGTTTCCGCCGGAGGAGGAGGCGCCCGTTGCGCTGCCCCGCAGCAAACGGAAAAAGGATGCGCACCACCTGATTACTTTCCGGATGGAACGGGTGCACATTTGCTACGAGGGACGCACCATCCTGAAAAACCTTTGCTGGGAAGTGAAAAACGGCGAGAAATGGGCGCTGTACGGCCCGAACGGAAGCGGCAAAACGCTGCTGCTAAGCCTGATTTATGCCGACAATCCGCAAGCCTATGCCCAGACGCTTTACCTCTTCGACCGTCGCCGGGGAACGGGCGAAAGCATCTGGGACATCAAGCGGCGCATTGGCTTCGTCTCTCCGGAGATGCACCTCTACAGCACGGAAAATATCCCGGCTGCGGATATGGTCTGTTCCGGTTTTTTCGATTCGGCCGGCCTGTACCGAAAGTGCAGCGTGGCACAGATGCGACATGCGGTCGACTGGATGCGACTTTTCGGTATCGAGTCGCTGAAAGACCGTGTCTTTCCGGCGCTCTCGTTCGGCGAGCAGCGTCTGGTATTGCTGGCAAGGGCGTTTGTGAAGAATCCGGACTTGCTGATTCTCGACGAGCCGCTGCACGGACTGGATGTTTCCAACCGCCAACACGCTACCCGCATCATTGAGGCTTTCTGCCGCCGCAGGGGAAAAACCCTGATTTACGTTACACACACTCCCGAAGAACTGCCCGCCTGCGTCAACCGCCGTTTCACACTTTACTGACTGCCGGATGAAAAGCTTCACGCATTGCTGTTTTTCTCTCGCAATGCGCGGTCTTTTTCCGGGCGCCTTTCCGTCGTTCGCCTGACGCTTCATTCCCGCTTCTTCACGCTTCGGACAGGCGGAAGCGGGTTTATGCTTGTTTTTATACTTCATACTTGCGGCAGAATCGTGTTTCCGAGTATTTTTATACTTCTGCCGCTGGTACGAAGCATGAAAACAGTCGTTTTTATGCTTCTGCCGCTGGTACGAAGCATGAAAACGGCCGTTTTTATGGTTCTGCCGCTGGTATGAAGCATGAAAACAGTCATTTTTACGGTTCTGCCGCAGGTACGAAGCATGAAATCGTTTTTTTTTACGGTTTTGCCTGTGGACGGGAGCATGAATCCGTTCGTTTTTATGGTTCTGCCGGTCGGCAGGAGCATTTTTCCGTTTTCCTCCCCGATCCGCTCCGGATCCTGTTCCGAAAAAAGGGAGATGCCCGTCACAGGGCCGTCAGTTTTCACCGACGGAGGAAAAGCGGGATGAAAAAGCGCCTCCGGACAGACCGGTCGCTACACCTTCATGATCGCTTATCATCCGTTTCCATTCGTTCATCCGGTCCATGTGGCGCATCATCTCCTCCCGGCTCACCTGTGTCTGTTCGCGCAGACGGTATTTCAGTTCTCTGAAAACCGGCCACATCCGGCGGGCATCCTGTCCGGTTTTTTCCGCCAGCCGATCACTGATTTCCCGATCCGGTTCGCCGGACTGCATGTCGAATCCCGTCAGTTGTTTCACTTCGTTACAGAAGTAAAGATATTTCCTGCTCAGCAGGTCTTTACAGTCGTTTCGCCGGTAATACAGACGACCTGTCAGTTGCGTAAAACGGAGCATTTCGTTGACCGGGGGACGGACGACCGGGATCACCCACTGCCGGCGGCGGGCGGCGAAAAACATATACAGGAGCAGCGCAACAAGCGTCACGTACAAGGCCCATTGCAGCGGTGGGCAGCTCAGCAGGTAGCGTAGCGGGCTTTCCGACCCGGCGCTGTTGATGCCGTAAGCCTCCGTCCGTATCACCGGAGCGCCTTTCAGATACGAAAGCAGTCGGAAGGCATACGATGCATTGTCGCCGTCCAGCAAACCGTAGTTCGTGAACATCAGTGGCGTGCTGACCAGGAACAGTTCTCCTTCGCCGATGAAGAGTTGCAGCGCGACCGCTTCGCCTTTCCCGTTGCGTACCGGTATCCGGGACGAGTCGCAGTTCAGGTGCAAACATCGAATCGAGTCCTCCGGATGCTCCGGGCGATCGC
This sequence comes from Tannerella sp., assembly GCA_031276675.1. Classification (GTDB taxonomy): domain Bacteria; phylum Bacteroidota; class Bacteroidia; order Bacteroidales; family Tannerellaceae; genus Tannerella. Next base: position 32,637 of record JAISMO010000135.1, on the reverse strand, counting down.
GTTCGCATCCTTCCTTCAGGACGTTCGGATGCATGTGCGGAAAAACGGTACAGATGCTTTCCGGATGCAGCGAGTCGACGCCCAGCAAAAGACTGTCGCGCTGGAAACCGTCCCTCACATACTGCTTTATATACCATGCACCGGGATAGAAATCACGGGTCTCCGAGAGACAGAACGTGTCGCACAGGGCGTCCCGAAAGAGATCGAGACACAGCATGACCTTGTTGCCCTGTTTAAGCAGCGTCTGCAACGCCTTTATGTCTACTTCCGAAAAAACAGGTTGATATTCCGTCACCAGAATGGAACGCCGCGCCTCCGGGGGCAGTGGTTCGACGGCCGATTCTTCCCGCTCTTCAGAGATGCTTTCTTCCTCTTCCCACAATGCGGCAGCCTCTTCCGTTTCCTGTAACAGCTGGTAAAACGTCCGGTTGACGACCCGATAGCCTTCGAGGGAGGAAGCAAGCACGTCGTCAAACACGTAGCTGCCAAACGGCTGCCGGTCGTATTTGCTGAAGGTCGGCTGCCAGACAAACTCTCTCGGCGTATAATACTGATACAGGAATACCAGCAGCAGGCATACGGCCAGCAGCAGGAAATACAGCCTGTTGCCGGTCAGTTTCATTCCTCGCCTCCTTCCCTGAGTTCGTCCTGCAGGCGGCACATGAAGTCGAACAGCTCGCGCGTCGCCCTGAAGTTGCCGTAGCGTACCTGCAGGAAACGACCGGTCAGATCGCGAAACGGAGTCTTCAAGCTGACCGGCTTCAGTTCGCTGACGTATTCCGTCGGGGTTTTGTAGATTTGCCAGTCAATCCATTGCCTGTCGGCCGCCAGACGCAGCGTCTGGAGATAGAGCATCCGGATGGCCAGCCGAAAATCGCCCGCCGCCAGCGCCGCCGCCAGTTCCTTCTCAAAGTCGATGCGGTAGATATTCTCTTCTTCTATCCCACAAGCCAGCGGCTTCCTTTTCTCCCAAAGAAACAGTCCCGGACGCTTTTTGTACAGGAAGAAAACCACCCCTCCCACGGCCAGCACGAAACAGCCAATCAGCAACCACGTAACCGTGCTTTCCGCCGTTTCGTTGCCGAAGACGGCTTTCAACATGCGCGCTATCCAGCGTCGGATCTCTTCCGGCAGACTGTATTGCGGAACGAGCAGCTGACTGTTGTAGTCGAAGCGTTTGTCGGCCTGGTATGCGGCGATTTTGGCCGCGTCGTAAACGAAGGTATCAGCCGGATGCGTCACGGTTACAGCCGGTCAAAATTTGCAATATCCGTCCGCATGGTGACACCTTCCTTTTTTTCGCGCAGGTGGAAATACTGGAACGCCATCCCTGCCGAGTTGATGATCATGCTGACGCAGGCGCCGTATGCCATAAGCACTCCCAGTATATACGAAAGAAACTGGTACCAGACGGAGTCGGCAAGGCCCGAATCGGGCACAGCCGACGAGAAGACGGAACCGACGATGCTTACAATCGTCCACGGCAAACTCGTTATGCTGCTGAGGATATTGGCCAGCAGTCCGAAGACCAGCAGGACAAGGAATATCTCGCCCCATGCGGAAAATCCGTATTTCATGGCCTTGCGCAGGGCGGCGGCAAAGGGCAGGTCTTCAAACAGGTAAAGCGGCGTAAACAGGGAGAACGGCACCATGACGACGAGCAATCCGATCGTTACCAGCGTCAGCGTCAGCAGCAGCGTCCAGATCGAAATCCATGCCAGCAGCGATATGATTGCCACGGCTGCAATCACCATGCCGACAGAGAACAGCGTAATCCGCAGCGCCTTGACGCAGCAGGTCCGGAACGACGCCCCGAAGTCGGCAAAGACAAGCTCCCGCAGGCGTCTGTCGCGCCGTTCATAGGTTTGCATCAGGCTGCACACCAGCGCCGAAAGGAGGATGGAACCGAGCAGGATGCACAGCATCAACACGCCGTAGTAACTCCCGACGGCAATAAGGCCTGCCACGTCGCCGCTTTCAACTGCACCCACGTACATCCGCATGAAGGAGTTCATGAAAAAGGACTGTATCAGGCAGAGCGGAAATATCACATAAAAAGAAAACTTCAGCAGCGGTTTCAGATTCTCGCGCAGGAAGTCGAAGGTGACGTTCATTTTTTCGTTAAACGTCCGTATCCGGTAAAACCGGATTTTTGGGTTTGGAGGGATGTTCATGATTCAATCGTTTCGGTAAGTAAATATAATAGAACAGGACAAATGCAAGCGTAAGCAGGATAAACCCTCCGCGAACCGCGTCGGGCATTCCGGTATGGCGCGTCAGGAAACTCTCGATAAAGGCGGCAAGGATAAAGACGGGCGTCGTTCCGACTACGATTTTCAGTCCCCGCACCGCCCCCTGACGGAAGGCGTAACCGCGCGGATAAGTTCCCGGAAAAAGCCATCCGTTGCCAAGCGCAAACCCGGCCGCTCCGGCCACCACCACCGCCGAAATCTCCAGCGTGCCGTGCAGCCAGATGGCCAGCAGCGATTCCAGTCCGGCCTGCTGCTGAAAACAAAACGTTTGAAACGTTCCGATCATTACGCCGTTGTAGAACAGCGCGGCGCCCGTGCCGAATCCGGTCAGCAGCCCGAAAAGAAAGATGACGAACGACACGCGCACGTTGTTCATCATGATGTAGAAGAACATCGGCACGGGCGACATGTCGCCGTACACCGCCATCGGGTCGCCCCGTTCGATGTTGTCGACCGTCATGTCAATATAGCTGTTGCCCAGGATGAGGCGGGGAAACATATCGTCGTTCAGTGTGGACAGGCAACCGATGGAGGCGCTGATCAGGAACACCAGCAGGGAATAGCGCAGTTCCTTTCGCGAGGCATACATGATGCGCGGGAGTTCGGTTGTCCAGAAGGTGACTATCCGCCACCCCGATTCCCTGCCGGTTCTGTAGAGGGAATGATGGAGCGCCGAGGCCAGGTTGTTCAGGTAAACGGTGATGCGCGAATGCGGGTAATGACTCCGCGAAAACGAAAGGTCGGCCGTGATTTCCAGATATGCGTTCACCAGACGTTCCGGATGCTCTTCCGACGCCCGGTCTACCACCGACTCAAGCGTTTTCCACTTCTCGATGTGCTGACGGATGAATGATATTTCCTTCACTGTTAAAGTCTGCTGAAACGGCGCTCTGCATGGAGCGCCTTCAATGTGTCCGCAAAAATACGACTTTTATTCATACATTTGCAACCCGAACCGAATAAAAAGAAACAGGAATGGCAGATACAGCGATTATTACCGGTCAATATATACAGATAGACCAGACGCCGGCCAGCGCCGGCGAACGCCTGCTGGCGCGGGTGATTGACATGCTTGTGATGTTCGTGTACGAAGCCGCCTTCTTCACGATCATCATCCTGTGTAACAAGCTCTTTCCGGGCCTGTACCGCCACGAAACCGCGCTGATTGTGACCGTCCTGCTGTTCCTGCTCCCCGTACTGTTTTATTCCCTGCTGTGGGAGCTTTTCAACCGCGGACAGTCGCCCGGAAAGAAGCTGCTCGGCCTGCGCGTGGTGATGAAGGACGGCAGCACGCCGACACTGGGCGCCAGCCTGCTGCGCTGGCTGTTTCTGCTGATAGATATTCATCTGTTCCAGTGTCTTGGTCTGGTGTTCATCCTTGTGACCAAAAACAGTCAGCGTATCGGCGACCTGGCCGCCGGTACGCTGGTGATCAAGGAAAAGAACTATCACCGCATCCATGTCACGCTGGATGAATTTACGCATCTGAGCGTCCACTACCGGCCGGTCTTTCCGCAGGCCGAAAATCTGTCGCTCGAGCAGGTCAATCTGATTGGCCGGACGCTGTCCCGCCACGACGCCGGGCGTTCGCAACACATCCGCGAACTGGGCGTCAAGGTACGCCGGTATCTGAAAATCAATCCGCCGGTCGACGATGAGGCCCTGCTCCAAACCCTTACCCGCGATTATCAGTATTACGCGCTGGAGGAGGTTTAATTTCAAAAAGCTTCTTCTTCCGTCTCCCGGATACTGAACCCGGACGGAATCATGTTCCCTTTGTTTTCCAGACAGACACATCCGGCCCTTTGGGTACGATGTGGCTTTCATTTCCCGGATCACAGCAGATGTGATAGTGCTTTTTGATGGCATCAAAATCGGTTGTGCCGCCAAATTCCGGGATCTGATACAGCCTGCGCGCATACGCCCACAAGTTCGGAAAGTCCACAAGCCGCTGCCGGTTAAGACGGAAGACGCTGTAATACGCAGCGTCAAAACGGGCCAGCGTCACATATAACCGTACATCCGAATCCGTGAGCGTGTCTCCGAAAAGAAACCTGCTTTGGGAGAGTCGCTGTTCGAACTCGTCCAGTCTCCCGAATACCAGATCGTAGGCTTTCTCATACGCTTGCTGGCTGCGAGCGAATCCTGCCTTGTACACACCGTTGTTGATGTCGTTGAAAATAATATCGTTCAATTTGAAAATATCGTTTCTCAGATGCTCCGGCAGTAAATCCGGAACATTCGGTTTGTGATACTTTTTCCAGACCGTTTCCCAGTAGTAAGTCAGATTGAAATAATCATTGTTTACCACCTTTTTCGTTTCAATATCCACTATGGCGGGTACCGTGAAACGTCCTCTGTAGCCGGCCTTTGCGTTCAGGTACAGATCGCTCAGGAATTTCACCTTCAGCACGGGGTCTTCGCCCCTTTCGTCCAGCGTAAACGCCCAGTCGCTCCGTTCCTTTTCCGGGCGGACGGGATCTACGGTGCCTATGCTGATGACCTCCCGAAGTCCCAGCAGCGACAAAACGATTACCTGCCGATGCGCCCAGGGGCAGGCCTGCGACCATATCAGCCGATACTTGCCGGCAACGACGGGCAGTTCCCCTTCGCCCTCCCCAAAGGGTGTTGTAAACTGATTTTTCTGCCGGACAAACGCCCCGGCCTTGCTTGTTTCATCCAGAAACCATGTTTTGTATGCCATCATCCGATTGTGTATGTATTTCTATTTTTTATTTCTGTTCACAGCTGTTTTTCCATGTGTACTTCCGGAAAAAATCCCTGATGAATCCGGTTCCAGTCAGCTGTATAGCCCAACTTTTCATAAAAGCCCGTCACTTTGTCCCGGCTGTTAATGATGATTTTCCGGACGCCGGACTCTTTGAGCCACTGTTCGGCGGCCAGGATCGCCTGTTTCCCGAAATCTCTGCCGCGAAACGCCTCCGTCACGCAAACACGCTCAATTTTTGCCGTATCCGCATCCAAAATTCTCGGACGGCAGGTTGCCACCGGTAATCCGTCCTCCAAAAGCAGGATATAGAGCGAGGCGGGGCCGTCGTCTTCAAATTCCAACTCAATCGGCACGCCAAATCCTTTCACCATTCCCTCCGTCCGGACATAATACACGCCCGCCATCTGCCATGCCACACCCGCAGTTATCCTGATAATTTCCGTCATTACAAACCTGTTTTTTTGAGCGCAAAAGTAGAGGCTTTGCATCCCCTGCCAAATACCCTGTATGCGGTATTTCTGCCTCCATCGGGCAGCCTCGATGCCGACAATCAGGCCGTCCCGTTTAATAATGCATATCGGTCTCCCGCTCTAATGCATAGCGGGTACCCGCTCTAATGCATGGCAGGCGCCCGCTCTAATGCATAGCGGGCGGCTGCTCTAATGCATAGCGGTCACCCGCTCCGACGGCACAGCGGCGTGTCTGCCATAGCGGTGGATAAACCCGGATGCGTAACATGAGATAATACGCTCAAAATCTTTCGGAGAAGCCGGCCATCGAAATGAAACTTTGCCTCAGATTGATTCCAGGAAGCGGATTAACGCTTGACGGTCGGCTTTCGGCATGGCACGGAACTTTTCCCTGGTGTTTTTGGCTTCGCCGCCGTGCCAGAGGATGGCTTCCTCGCAGTTGCGGGCACGCAGGTCGTGCAGCATGTCGGAGTGTCCCGAGGTGACGGGCAGCAGGCCGCGTCCCCACAGGGGTGTTGTGCGGCATACGCGGGCGCGTCCCGGTTCCTTCATGTCCAGATCGTGGCGCAGCAGGTCGGAATAGGGATAAATCTTCTGGTTCGACAGGGCCGGCATCGGCGTATAGTCGGCGCGGGTGGTCCACGACGGACGGTGGCAGGCCGTGCAGCCGGTTTCGTAAAAGAGCGTGCGTCCGCGCTGTACGGTCTCGTCGTCGAGGTTGCGTGCGGCCGGCACGGCGAGGGCGCGGTGCCATACCATGAAAGCCTCGAAATCTTCCGCCGTCATTTCCGCGTCCAGCCGGGTGGACATCAGGTCGGCTTTGATCTCCTCCGCCGTTTTTTTCAGCGCTGCCTGCACGTCGGCGTCCTCGGACATGACACGGGCATATTCTTCGGTGATGTAGTGATACTTCCGGTCGGGGCGTGTCACGTTGGTAATGTTCCAGAGGGCATTTGCGCCCGGCCCGTTGTCCAGCGTCGCACGGGTACAGAGGTAGGTGAAACGTCCGGGATGCTTGCCGGGGAAGTAGGGATTCAGGCCGGTCTCGTCGATGTCGGCGCCAATCACGCCCGGACAGTATCCGCGTGCCTGTTCTTCTTCGTACTGTGCCCGCAAATCCTCGTCGGAGATGGCGTCGATCAGGCCGACGCCGTAGATGCCGATGGTGGCTTCGATGGAAGCGGCGTGCCGGCTCATGTCGAAGTCGGGGAACAGGATGGCGCTCTGATCGACCTCGACGGTCGGATAGATCAGCGTACCGGCATAGCTGTAGCCGTCGCTGTAGGGCGTGCCGTCTTCGTATCGGTTGCCGTGTTCGTCAACGTATTCGTGCCACGTCAGGTGGATGCCCGCTTCGTTGATGGGCGGCTTGAAGGGAGCGACGGCGCGCGTCTGCGTCATGCCGGTGAAATACTTTGAGGCCAGCGCCAGTGTGGGCGAGGCCGGGTCGTAGATCATCAGCAGGTAGCCGTTGCGGCTGTCGTTGGTGTCAAACCTGTCGACCCGCTTGCTGTGTCCCCCGTAGCTGGGGTGGCAGGCGATGCAGGACTTGCGGATGTATACCGGGCCGAGGCCGGAGTAGCCCGTTTCGCCGGCCGCCACAAAACTCTTGGCGGCCAGTTCCTCGCCGCGCATAAACTGACGGTAGAGCACGGGGTCTTCATTGATGGCCTGCACCGGCTGCCTGTAGGCGCGTGCCGTAGCGTTGAAGACGGTACCGTTTTTGCCGCCGGCATACCATTCTTCGCCATACCCGTTGTCGTCCGGCAAGACCGGGTCCAGGGCCGGGTCGTCCGAACAGGCTGCCGCCAGCACAAGCAGCAGCGTTGTAGTGATCAGTGAATTGAATCTTTTCATACCTTTTTTAAATGAATGGGAAAAGTGCAAATATACAAAATACCCGCACTTTTCCTCTTACTTGCCATTGATTTATTGATTGACTGTTATTCAATAATATCCGGGATACGGTCAAACAGGTTTTGAAGTGTGATACAGGCTTCGACCGCCGCATCAACCTGCGGAGCGTTAATCTGGTCGCGCACGACTTCGTAGAACGATTTGCCTCCCGTTCCGATAGCGGCAATTTTGGTCAGGCAATCGTTTATCCCGGCTTTGATGTCGCGGTCCAGGTCGGCATCCACCGTGGCAATGCAGGCGCTCAGGCAGGCCGTCCGGCGCGAATTGTCGTCCATGCCGCCGAGATAGGCGTTCTGAATGCTGCGGATATTGTTCTGGTAGTCATCCAGCGAATGCCAGCTATACCAGGATTCCACATCTTCCGTCCGCCGGTTTTCGTAGGGTTCGGCAATTTTGGTAGCGCCCACCTCGCCTGCGATTTCGGCAGCGCCGACGGCTATCTCGCTCAGTGCATCGGCCCAGGAGGCATAGTTGCCGCCTGCCGACCGCGGAGACAGCTTCCCGGCAAATTCCTTATAGCTGGCATTGGCCTCCAGGTGCGCTTTTACGTCGGGGTTCTCGTTGAAAACGGCACGCATCTCCGTCGTTACCGCATTTTCGCCTGCCCAGGCTACGTAGGCCAGCACGCAATCCCACACCAGTGCGTCGGTAGCTGCCGTAAGGTATTTCAGTTCAGCCTCCGAGAGGTCGCTCACCGGTCGCGCCTGCCCTTCGCGAAAGAGGAGGTATTCGGTGACATGAAAGCCGATGACCTCGGCATCCAGTTCCGCCCAGGCTTTCTCGCCGGTCAGTTCGGTCGCTTCCTGTTCCAGCGTTGCCAGTATCAGGTCCAGTTCCAGCGGCCAGGAATCAATGTGCCCGTCAATATCCAGCGCCTGTTCGCCCACGGGTCCGAACAGGAATGCTTCGCTGATTTCCCACGCGATGCGCGCTTTCATCCACGCATCCGAAGCCGCTTTCATGTTCGCATCCGACGGGTCGTTTTTCAGCGCCGTGTTGGCGGCGCGCATTTCGAGCGCCGCTTCAGCCAGCGACCGGTAGGTGGGAATAACGGTCGATTCAATATACGAACCGAGAATGGACTGATACAGTTCATCGCTGTTTGTCTCCCTGCCCTCGTCGCCGCCTTTGTCTTTCTCGCACGAGGACATGCCGGCAACCAGTATCAGGGTTGCCGTTACCGACATAATGTTACAAAATAATTTCTTCATAATTGCTTGTTGTTTTATTGAATGAATACTTATATGATAGAATGTCACAGAAAAAGTCCCGAATAGGCAACGCCCAGCGAAAGGGTCGGCTCGTTGTTGTACGGCGCCTCGAACTTCCGGAACTGATATTCGGCCTTGATAACCACGTCGCGCAGGGGGAAGTAGTTCAATCCGGCGCTGAAGATTCGTTTTTCGCACCATCTTTTGGGCATGATGCTTGAGACGGTCCTGTACATCGAATGGTAGTAACCGCAGTGCCCGTATACATATAATTTATCTCCCCGATACCTGCGGCCGGGGAAGAACGACATCACGTCATAGCCCGCTTCAACATACCAGCTCAGCACGTCCGAGGCCACGTCCGTCCGCGCCGACGGGCTTTTGGAAGGCATCTTCTTGTTGACTCGCGAAATGGTGTACGAATCGCCCAGGTGACCGTAGACGGCATTGGCACGCGCCAGCACCGCGCGGTAGTCGTAGACGGCGTCCAGCGTGCCGACGGTCACGGAACCGTTGACGGGCGAGCCGTCATATACATAGCGGTCGGGTTTCAGGCTATTTCTCGCACTGAATCCGAAATAGCCGCTCAGCCCCATGCGCAAGCCCTCTACCGAGTAGTTGTCTACCCGCAGAGCGCCCGCATAGTTGTTGGCAATGGAGAACTCGTAGGGGGAAGTCGAGCCGCCCTGAATCCAGCCGGCTTCGCTGAAGCGTTCGGCGTCCAGACCGGAAATAAACTGCATCTCATAACGCCATGCCTTCAGGCGTCCCCAGAAACTGACGCCCGTTTCATGCCACGTGCTGGGGAGGATGGCCGTTTCCTCCTCCGGGCGGAGGACGGAGAAAAACTCCGTAGGCATGTGATGCTGATTCGTCAGCCCCACCGGCACGATAATATGTCCCATGCGCAGATTGGCCGCAGACGAGAAACTTTTTTCAATCCAGAACTGTTCAAGGGCGACTTCACCGCCTTTTTCGATTTCGGTCTCGTATTCGCCGGCCTCCGTAGTCTCGATTTCGTAGGTCGAACCCGTGCCTCCGTGTTCAAACTCTACTTCGGTGGACACTTTCCAGCCGTGACCGAAATCATAGGCGAGATAAAAAACAACGTGAGGAAGATCGAAACGGCCATGAACCGCATCCCTGTTGGTTTCCGGATACCAGTATCGCGCGGGGCTGTCGCTGTAGAACATGCGCTGAGCCACCGCCTCGCCATAGCCGCCCAGTTGCAGGCGCGACACGGGCGGATTCACCGTCCTGCCTGCCTCAACCGCCGACACGGAACCCGTGACCTGCCCTTCGCTTTCAATGCCGTCACGGGCCGAAAGCTCCATACATATACTCATCAATCCTGTTCCAAGGAACAGTGCATATCTTTTTTTCATTTTCTACTTCATTAATGATGCCTGACAGACAAACCTTTTTCAGTCCGCAAAGTTAAACATTTTTGACGCTGGACACAATCACTACCAATGACCATTTTAAACTGCCGTACTACCTGTTTTTAGGTATCAGCCTGATTTTTATGACTGAAAAAGAAGGCCGCCGTTTCCCGAGCGCGAGTCATCGACCTGTGGCAGCATACTCCGCGCGGAAATCTTTAACCTCGATTTTTTCAACCGTAACCTTAAGGATTCTGTGCTATATTTGTCCCGGTAAAAAAGAACGGAACTAAAAAAAAGAAATGGATATGAACCGAGTGAAGGTATTTTTTTGGGTGTCGTGCCTGTTTGTTTGCGGGTGCGGCAAAGTGGTGGAAATTGTGACAAGGGGCGATTTGTCCTATCATTTTGACGCGCCGGCAAGCGTGTGGGAAGAGACGTTGCCGCTGGGAAACGGACGGATCGGTCTGATGCCGGACGGCGGAGTGGAACAGGAAAACTGTGTGCTGAACGAGATTTCGATGTGGTCGGGCAGCCGGCAGAATACGGACAATCCGGCGGCAGCGGGGGCGTTGCCGGAAATCCGCAGGCTGCTGTTTGAAGGACGGAATGACGAGGCGCAGGAACTGATGTATAAAACGTTTGTGTGCAGAGGTGAAGGCGGCGGACGGGGTAACGGTGCGAGCCTGCCCTACGGCAGTTATCAGGTGCTGGGTAACCTGAGACTGCGGTATTCCTTCAACGAAGATGCAGAGGAGGTATCCGGCTACCGGCGCGAACTGAATCTCGACAGGGCCGTAGCCACGGTTTCTTTCAAAAAGGGCGGGACGACTTTCCGTCGGGAGGCCTTCACTTCGTTTGCCGCGGATCTGGCCGTGATCTACCTGTGTGCAGACAGTGAAAAGGCGCTGAACGTGAGCATTTCGCTGGATCGTCCCGAGCGGTATGCCGTTTCGCCCGGCGGCTCCGGCCTCCAGATGAGCGGACGCCTGTTCGGCGGCGACAGCCTGAAGGCGCCGGAGGGCATCCGGTATGGCGCGCGGGTACGGGTGATCCTGCCGCGCGACGGTCAGCAAATCATTACGGACGATACGCTCCTGCAGGTGAAAAACGCTTCCGAAATAATCCTGCTGACGGGCATGGCTACCGATTATTTCGGGAAAGAGGTGAACGGACAGCTGGACTCGCTGTTTCAGGCGGTGGAAAATAAACGGTATGAACAGCTGAAAAGCGAGCACGAGGCGGCTTACCGGAAGCTTTTCAGCAGGGTCAGGGTCGATTTCGGGTATGTGAAAGAGAAGGAGGCTCTGCCGATGAATCAGCGTCTGGAGGCTTTTCAACGGGAAGGCAACGATCCGTCCCTGGCGGCGCTGTATTACCAGTTCGGGCGTTACCTGCTGATCTCATCCACCCGTCCCGGCGGTCTTCCGCCCAATCTGCAGGGCCTGTGGTGTCATACGGTTCAAACTCCGTGGAACGGAGACTATCACCTGAATATCAATTTGCAGATGAACCTCTGGCCGGCGGAATCAGGCAATCTGGCGGAGTTGCATCTTCCCCTGATTGAATGGACGAAACAGCAGGTGGAGAGCGGTCGTCACACAGCAAAGGTGTTCTACAACGCGCGGGGCTGGGTCACGCACGTACTGGGCAACGTATGGGAGTTCACGGCGCCCGGCGATCATCCCTCCTGGGGCGCCACCAATACTTCGGCCGCCTGGCTGTGCGCCCATCTGTACAATCACTACCTGTATACGCAGGACAGGGCCTACCTGGCCGGGGTGTATCCGGTGATGAAGGAGGCGGCGCTGTTTTTCACGGACATGCTGGTAGAAGACCCGCGCAGCCGGTATCTGGTCACGGCGCCGACCACTTCGCCGGAGAATGCGTACGTCATGCCCGGCGGGAAGCGCGTCAGTGTCTGTGCCGGTTCCGCGATGGATAACCAGCTCCTGCGCGAACTGTTTCAGAACGTTACCGAAGCTGCCGGGATACTGGGTGTTGACGGGGACTTCGTGAAAACCCTCGCCGACAGGCAGGCACGTCTGATGCCGACCACCATCAGCCCCGACGGTCGTATCATGGAGTGGATGGAACCTTTCCCGGAAAGCGATCCGCATCACCGTCACGTGTCCCACCTCTACGGCCTGTATCCGGGCAGTGAGATTACGCCGGAAAAGACGCCCGAGCTTGCGGCAGCCGCGCGTAAAACGCTGGAAGCGCGTGGCGACGAAAGCACCGGCTGGTCGATGGCCTGGAAAGTGAATTTCTGGGCGTGCCTGCGCGACGGGGAACATGCGTACAAACTGCTGACCGACCTGCTAAGGCCCTGCACAAAGAAGGGATTCGACTATGAGCAGGGCGGGGGAACGTATCCCAATCTGTTCTGCGCTCATCCGCCGTTTCAGATCGACGGAAATTTTGGAGGAGCCGCCGGTATTGCAGAAATGCTGGTGCAGAGCCGGAACGGATACATTGAATTTCTGCCGGCGCTGCCGGCGGCCTGGCAAACCGGCTCTTTCAGCGGTTTGCGCGTAGCGGGCGGAGGCGAAGTGGCCGCCCGGTGGAAAAACGGTCGCTGGCAGGAGGTCGGACTGAAGGCGCACGCAAGCGGCCGTTTCCGGGTAAAACTGCCGGCAGACCGGTTTGAAATGAGCGTCGCGCTGAACGGGAAGCCCGTTTCCTGTCCCGTGACCGGCGGCATACTGGAAACAGGGATGCAGCCGGAAGACGTACTGACAATCCGGCTGTAGCCCGGCAAGCAGGTGGATGGCAGAGGGCAGCGCCCTGTACGCCGGAGGCGTTTGCCCTCGCCGAAAACAGCTCCCGGCACGCTTCCGCAAAGTATGGCCGAACCGTTGAGGCGCTTTGTAATGCTACAAAGCATCTCTTTGTAACGCTACAAAGCATCTCTTTGTAACACTGCTACTCGACGCGACGTAACGTTACTACTCGACACGACGTAACGTTACTACTCAACGTGACGTAACGCTACTGCTCGACAGACAGTAACGCCTGCCCGTATCTTCCCGATGCAGAAGAGGAAAAGTCTCTCTTCAGCGCCGGAGAAAAGACCGGCAGCCACCCTGCGTGAACACAGGGTTTTGCCGGTGAACCCTTTTCTCCATGCAGTAAACATCCCGAAAGGATTTGATTCTCCTGTAAAATGACACATGCAGACTGCCATTTTGTCGAGTGGCAAACTTTTTGCAGGACCGGAGAACGGTATCAATAACTTAAAAAGGAAAGAATTATGATTATGACATCTTCTTTATACTGGGTAATCTTTATCGGTATGGCAGCGCTCAGCTGGGCCGTCTCGGCGCGGTTGAAGTCCCGCTTCGGGAAATATTCGAAAATCCCGCTGCCGGGCGGCCTGACGGGACGCGACATCGCCGAACGGATGCTGCGCGAAAACAGCGTCTATGACGTGAGCGTGACCTCCGTGGCCGGGCACTTGACCGATCATTACAATCCGGTTAATAAAACGGTAAACCTCAGTCAGCCGGTATACAGCGGCAACAGCCTTGCGGCCGCCGCCGTGGCCGCCCACGAGTGCGGCCATGCCCTGCAACATGCCGCGGCCTATGCGCCTCTGAAGATGCGGTCGGCGCTGGTGCCGGTGGTAAGTTTTTCATCCGGCATCGTCCAGTGGGTATTGCTGGGCGGGATGTTCACGCTCAAGGTCTTCCCGCAGCTCCTACTCTTTGGCATCCTGCTGTTTGCCGTGACAACGCTCTTCAGTTTCATCACCCTTCCGGTGGAAATCAACGCCAGCCTGCGGGCGCTGACCTGGCTGCGCAGCACGGGCATCACCAATGTGACCACGCACGGAAAGGCGGAGGATGCACTCCGTTCGGCTGCATACACCTATGTGGTGGCGGCGCTGGGTTCACTGGCCATGCTGCTCTATTACGTGATGATCTTTCTGGGAGGAAGACGGAATTAACACGCTGGCCGGACATGATACAAAAGCCATCCATCCCCAAGGGAACCCGGGATTTCTCTCCGGAAGAAACTGCAAAGCGCAACTACCTTTTCAATACCATTCGCGAGGTCTATCATCTGTTCGGTTTCCGGCAGATCGAAACGCCCGCCATGGAGCATCTCTCTACCCTGACAGGCAAGTATGGAGAAGAAGGCGACAGGCTGCTGTTCAGGATACTCAATTCGGGCGACTGCTTCGCCGGCATCACGGATGAGGAACTGCAGGAAAGGAATCCCGTCCGTTTTGCGGCGAAAGCCTGCGAAAAGGGATTGCGCTATGACCTGACGGTGCCCTTTGCCCGCTTCGTCGTACAGCACCGCAACGAACTTACGTTTCCCTTCAAGCGTTACCAGATCCAGCCCGTCTGGCGGGCCGACCGGCCGCAGCAGGGGCGTTACCGCGAGTTTTACCAGTGCGACGGCGACATTGTCGGGTCGGATTCGCTGCTCAACGAAGCCGAACTGATCCAGATCATGGACGAAGTCTTCCGCCGCCTGGGGATTCGCGTCTGCATCCGGATAAACAGCCGGAAGATACTCACCGGTATCGCGGAAATCATCGGCGAAGCCGAACGCATTGCCGACATCACGGTGGCCATTGACAAACTGGATAAAATCGGAGCGGAAAACGTCAACGCCGAACTCCGCGGCAAAGGCCTGTCCGAAACGGCCATCGCCCGGCTGCAGCCCCTGATCGGCCTGACGGGAAGCGCCCGCGAAAAACTGGCCGCGCTGACCGGTCTGCTCTCTTCCTCCGCCGCAGGACGGAAAGGCATTGAAGAGACAGGATGCATCCTCGACCGCGTGGAGCGGCTTTCGCTGACGGCCACGCTCGAACTGGACCTCACGCTGGCACGCGGCCTGAGTTACTATACCGGCGCTATTTTTGAAGTGAAGGCGCAGGATGTCGAAATCGGCAGCATTGCCGGAGGCGGACGGTATGACAATCTGACAGGCGTTTTCGGCGTGGACGGTCTTTCCGGCGTAGGCGTCTCGTTCGGCGCCGACCGCATCTACGACGTGCTGAACCGGCTCAACCTCTATCCCGAAAACGCGCAGCAGACAACGCAGTTACTGTTCGTCAATTTCGGCGACCGCGAAGAAGCATGGCTGCTGCCGCTGGCCGCCCGTACCAGGGCCGCCGGTATCCGCACGGAAATCTATCCCGAAGCAGTCAGGATGAAGAAGCAGATGAGTTTTGCCGATGCAAAAAAGATTCCCTTCGTCGCCATTGCCGGCGAAACGGAAATGGCCGCCGGCGTCCTTCTGCTGAAGGACATGGCCTCCGGCCGGCAAACGCAGTTGACGCCGGATGAACTCATTGAATTTCTAAGGGAAAAAAGTGAGAAGGAGCAGAGGGGCATTTAAACCGCACCCTTTTCCTTCTCTCCACCCAAAAAAAACGGCTTCGGCAGAGGCAAGCCCCTGCGCGAAGCCGTGTCTTGCCTAACGCGACCGTATTTCCTTCCGCATAAAGATATAGTAGGAAAGGCCGAAACAGCCGACCGTCGCAGCAATCAGTCCGGTCAGCTGCGGCCAGACAATCAGCAGGCTCTGTCCCAGCGGCAACGGACTGGGAATGGCGCCCTGCACCTGCTCCATCGACAGCGGGCCGAGACTCCGTACCGACGGTATCAGCAGGGTCGTTCCGGCATCGTTGAACAAATGGCTCGGCGCCACCCGCAACAGATTCAAAATAAAATGCCGGTATCCGAGCATAGACTGTACGCCGACCGTTTCGGGCGGCATCATGGCCCTGGCGATCAAATTGACGATCATGGAATAGAATACCGTGAAAAAAAGCCACACCGCTATGCACGCCAGTGCAGACGTGGCCGGCTGACGAAACAGCACGGAAAACAGCATCGACAGATTCAGCCAGAATGCTACATAACAGATCGCTACCAGCAGAAAAAACAGGATGCGCATAAACTCGCCGGCCGACGGCGGTATCCCGATAATCACCAGCCCAAACCCGACGACTAACAGGCCGAGCGCCAGAAACAGGAAGCCGATGACCAGCAGCGCGGCGACAAACTTTGCGTTCATCAGGTAGTCGCGATGGATGGGCTGTGCCAGCACGCGGCTCAGCGTCCCCCGGTTATGTTCCGTATTGATGGCGTCGAAGCCGAGACTGATGCCCAGCAGCGGCCCCAGAAAGCTGATGAATACCATAAAGGAGGGCAACGTGCCGTCTGAGGAGGTGAACAGTTTCAGGAAGAAAAAAGCGCCGTCCGGGTCGCCGGTTTTCGCCACGCTGCCGAAGTTAGACAGCGAGGTGTAAAGCGAACCGAAACAGGTCAGCGCCATAAGGAGCAGCATGATGATGAAACGCCAGCTGCGTATGTGGTCTGACATTTCCTTGCCTACAATCACGGCAAACGGATGCGCCGCACGGCTCTCCGACTGTTTCAACTTGCCTGTTCGTGACAAAAATCCGTTCATGTTCATTGATAAATTAGTGATTCAACCATTCTTTGCTATCAACTGAAATACCGGTTATAAATATCGTCCAGCCCGTATTCCGTCTTTTGA
Source organism: Tannerella sp. (assembly GCA_031276675.1). Lineage (GTDB taxonomy): Bacteria > Bacteroidota > Bacteroidia > Bacteroidales > Tannerellaceae > Tannerella. The sequence goes on along the minus strand of JAISMO010000135.1, from coordinate 16,152 downwards.
AGATAAGTAAGCCCGGAGCCGGACTTGACAAGGGTTTCGGCAATGAGCGGCGTTACGTCCCGCGTACACTCGATCAGGTAAAGTCCCTCCCGATACTGAACGGCATGAACGCCTTCCGTTGCCTGAAGCGTTTTCAGAAGTGCTGGCGACGGCTCTTTTTCCGTACGCGCCTTCACCATCAGGTAATCGCCTCCGAACAGCTTTTGCGACAGGGAGCCGACATCGCCTTCCGCAATCAGACGGCCCTTGACAAACAGGCCGACGCGGTCGCAGATTTGCTGAACCTGATGCAGGTGATGCGATGAAAACAGTACCGTGATCCCTTCTTCCCGGCTCAGGCGATGAATCAGTTCCATAAACTCCCGTACCCCGGCCGGGTCAATGCCCGAAGTGGGTTCATCCAGGATGATGACTTCGGGGCTTTTGATCAGCACCTCCGCAAGCCCCAGCCGCTGACGCATCCCACGCGAATAGTTTCCGGTCTTCTTTCCCGCTTCGGCGCTCATCCCGACCCTTTCGAGCAACATCAGCGCTTTTTCTTTTGCCCGGTCAGGCGTCAGGCCGTTCAGACGGGCGATATAAATCAAATTCTCCAGACCGGTACGGTTGTCATAAAAACCTACGTCTTCGGGCAGGTATCCGACTTTTCGCTTTACTTCCAGCGGATGCGTAGTCGAATTGATGCCGCACACTTCCACCTTGCCCGCCGCAGGTTCGGTCAGGCCGAGCATCATGAGGATGGTCGTGGACTTCCCGGCGCCATTGGGGCCGAGCAAGCCGAAAATCTCTCCCCGGCGAATGGTCAGGTCGAGCCGGTCGACTGCCGTAAACGAGCCGTACCGTTTCGTCAGTCCTGCAAGTTCAATCACCCGTTCCACGTCTTTACCTCCTGCCGTATTTCCGGAACAGATAAACAACGGCTGCCATAACGGCTCCGATCGTCAGTATGCCCAGCCAGCCCGAGAGGATGGAGGTCTTGACCGTTATTCTGAAATCTGCCGAGGTGGCGGTTTCGGGTACTTTGGCGGTCATCTGAACGACGTAGTCGCCCGGTATGGCCCTGTCGGAGGCCTGAATGACCGCCGTTGCCTGTGTGGTGGCGCCGGCAATCAGCGAAGCAATCTTCTGCGGTTCAAAAGAGACTTCCCATTTCAGCGGCTTGTTGGCGGTCAGTTCAATATCCCTCAGTTCGGAAGAGCCGGTATTGCGAATCACAAGGTCTATCCTGCGCGTTCGACCGGCCGTAATATCGGTACTTAACAGCCCTTCCGGCGTCGTGAGTTCAATATTGAACGCGCCGGTCACTACCGCTTCCAGTTCCAGTTGTGCCGAGGTGGCGCCCGTAGAGGCTTTGATCGGGATTTTGAAGGCGCCGGCCTTCACGCCGGTCGGCGGTTTGATTTCGACGGAGACATTGACCGTGGCATTGGGTTCCACTTCCACGGATGTAACTTGCTTGCCGTTGGCGCGAAACAGGACGTTCCAGCCGCGCGGCGCGTCCGAAGTGACGGCATAGAGCTGTTTTTCGGCCGTGCGGTTGCGCAGGCCGGCGCTGTATGTAAAGGTTGCGCCGGCCTGACCTTCCATATTCGACTGCGTAGAGGTAAATTCTGTCTTGTAGGTGCCCTGTTCCGAAACGGTAACCGACAGCGGCAGCGAATAATCGCCTGCCGTTACGCTGAACCGGTAAGTTCCCTTGTTGACCTGCATCGGCACTTCCACTTTGAGCGTCATGTTCTTCTTTTCTCCGGGCAACACCGAAATCCGTCCGACCTTCCATCCGCCCGATTTCAGTTCATACTCCCATCCCTTGGGCATGCCCGACACTGCTACATCCAGTGCTACTACCGTACTGCCGTCGTTGATGACATCTACATTGTAATCGATCGCCTCGCCCGGAGGCACCGATATTCCAGTATAAGGGGTATAAACGGTGACGTCCCGTGCCTGCACCGGACGAACCCCGAAAACAACAGTTCCCAGCAGGGAACATAAAAGCATTTCAATTATTTTTTTCTGCTTCGACATAGACATAAGATTAAAATTGTTACACATTCTTCTATTTATTCGGCGGCAAAATTATAGCACAAAAATTTTTCTGCAAACTAAATTTCCTCAAGACAAGAACATTTTGGCTCTCTGCACGATTTTTAAGCTAAAGAATGATAACTTCAGGAAGCATTATCTCCGGAGGTATTGTTTGTTTTTCAGGGAGAGAGGCATGATGCACGGGACGGGTAGATTCGTTGAATCTTCCTGTCCCGCAAGTCTCATGCCTTATTGCTGTGCAAGTATCCGTTCCGCTATCCAGTCGCCGACGTCCGAAGTGGAGCGGGGATGCGTACGGGTGATGTCTTCGGTGACGACGCCTGCCTCCATGGAGGCGGCAACGGCCTGACGTATCGTGCGGCCTTCGTCCGGCAGCCGGAAGGCGTACTCGAACATCAGCGCTGCGGACAGGATTGCTGCGACCGGATTGGCGATGTTTTTTCCGGCGGCCTGCGGATAGGAACCGTGGATCGGCTCGAATACCGACGTGTGTACGCCGATGGAGGCTGAGGGCAGCATCCCCAGCGAACCGGTTATCACGGAGGCTTCGTCGGTCAGGATGTCGCCGAACATGTTTTCCGTTACCAGCACGTCGAAACTCTTGGGCCACTGTACCAGACGCATGGCTGCGTTGTCGACGAACATGTATTCGGTTTCGACGGACGGATATTCGCCGGCGATTTCCTGCGCCACCTGACGCCACAGCCGCGAGGTCGCCAGCACGTTTGCCTTGTCGACCACGGTCACTTTCCGACGCCGCGACAGGGCATACTCACAGGCCAGCCGCACAATGCGGTCGATCTCTCCGCGTGAATAGACGCAGGTGTCGTAGGCCGTCTGCCCGTCTTCGCTGCGTCCCTGCGGCCGTCCGAAATACAGGCCGCCCGTCAGTTCGCGAATACACAGGAGGTCGACGCCCTCGATCAGTTCCGGGCGCAAAGGGGAATGATGCAGCAGCGGCGCAAAGGTCGTCACCGGACGGATATTGGCATACAGTTCCAGGCGCTTGCGCATGGCCAGCAGGCCCTGTTCCGGGCGGACTTTGGCCGCGGGGTCGTTGTCGTATCGGGGCGAACCGATGGCGCCGAACAGGACGGCGTCGCTTGCCATGCAGAGCGCGTGCGTTTCCTCCGGATAGGGGTTGCCCGTGGCGTCTATTGCGCCGGCGCCGACAGGGGCTTCCTGCGCGGAAAGTTCGTGACGGAAGCGTGTGCAGACGGCTTTCACGGCTTTCACGGCCTGCGCGGTGACTTCCGGGCCGATGCCGTCGCCCGGTAATACGGCTATATTCAATTTCATCGGCGTCAATTTCTTTTGAAGTATACGTATTTCGGATCCATCGGGACGTAACTGTCGTCGTCCCACAGGGTACTCGTGAGCATCAGGTCTGCACTGTAACGGTTGCAGGCGATGGGGACGTTGTGTACGCGACACTGGCGGAGCAGCATCTGAATGTCGGCCTCATGCGGTTGCGGATTCAGGTCGTCAATCAGGAAGATGGCCAGGTTGATTTCCTTGCGTACTACCATGGCGGCAATTTCCGCGTCACCGCCCAGCGGCCCGGAATGCATGCAGGTGATTTCGGCCCGGACGCCTCTTTCCTGGAAGGCCTCGGCAATCAGTCCGCCGGTGGTACCGGTACATACCAGCCGGTGAGGCGAAAGGAAGCAGGCATTGTGAAGCGACCATTCTACCATGTCGGCCTTCCGCCTGTCGTGTGCCACAAGGGCAATGTTTAATTTTCTGTTCATGTTCATATTCTTGTCATTTTATTGTGATGAACGGCCACAAGGCGGACCTTTCATATAAGGTCTTCGGCAAGCGTCATGCGCTGTGCAGTCAAATGCTCCGTGTAGCCTCTTCCGTTCAATTTCTTTATTTTTTTCTCAAGGCTGTTTCATGCCCTTGACGCTGTTTCGGTACGCACATCCTTGAGCATACAAGCCGGCAATACACACCGTCGTCCTTCCGGAACCCGGCAGTTGAAATCCGGAATGGACTCATGCGTTCCACTGTTTCGAACCGTTTGACAAACTTCAGTTTCAGTCCCCTTGCGACGGACTGCATTCCCTTTTCAATGTCAAGGCGGACACCGGTGATCGCGAAAACATAGTTGCAGTCCTTCACCTCCCGGTCCGGTTCGCGGATCGGACCGGAGGCCGAAACTTTCAGTCCAGCCATGCCTTCGCTATTTTTCTATCCTGTTCAACATTTTGACGGTCGCCTTGATGGCGGCTTCCATCTGGTCGGCGTCCAGACCGCGCGTTTTAAATTCCACGCCTTCGTGACGCCAGGTGATGATTGTCTGCACGAACGCGTCCGTGCGTCCGCCGGGCGGAATGGAGACGGCATAGTTTACAAGCATCGGGAAGGGACGGTTCAACGACTGGTATATCTTGCGCAGGGCGCGGACAAAAGCGTCGTACTGTCCGTCGCCTGTTGCCGTTTCTTCGTAGGTTTTGCCCTCTATTTTGATTTTCAGCGTTGCCACCGGCTTCAATCCCTGTACCAGCGACAGGGCATAATTCAATATGCTGATTTTATTTTCCTGCGTGTCATAGTGCAGGACGTCGGAAATGATGTAGGGCAAGTCTTCCTGGGTGACGATTTCCTTTTTGTCACCCAGTTCGATGATGCGTTCGGTAACCTTGCGCATCGACTCCTCGTCCATCTCGATGCCCAGCGCCTCGAGGTTGCAGCGGATGTTAGCCTTGCCGGAAGTTTTGCCCAGCGCGTATTCGCGCATCCGGCCGAAGCGTTCGGGCAGCAGATCGTTGCAGTAGAGATTGCTTTTACTGTCGCCGTCGGCATGTACGCCGGCACACTGGGTGAAGACGTGTTCGCCGATCACGGGGCTGTTCGGGGCGATATGGACGCCCGAATACATTTCTACCATTTTGCTGACGCGGAGGATACGTTCCTCGCGGATGGCGGTTGGCTGCTTCAGGTGGTCGTGCAGGACAGCTGCGACACTGCTCAGCGAGGCATTGCCCGCGCGTTCGCCCAGGCCGTTGACGGTTGCATGGATGCCACGGACGCCCGCCCGGACGGCCGCACAGACGTTGGCCACGGCCAGATCGTAGTCGTTGTGGGCATGGAAATCGAAATGCACACCGGGATAGCGTTCCAGCATCGCCGCGCAGTAGGCACGGGTGTTCTCCGGTTCCAGGATGCCGAGCGTATCGGGCAGCATGATGCGCCGGACGGGAAGTTGCAGCAGGGCGTCCGTTAAGCGGAAGACGTATGCGGGCGAATGACACATGCCGTTTGACCAGTCTTCCAGATAGACATTGACGTCCATCTCCGCCCGGGCCGCCAGACGAATCTGTTCCGTGATGTCGGCGATATGCTGTTCCGGCGTCTTGCGGAGCTGTTCGGTCAGATGTCTGAGCGACCCCTTGCAGAGCAGGTTCATCACGCGGCATCCGACCGACCGTATCCATTCGACCGAGGCGCCGCCGTCTACAAATCCCAGCACCTCCAGACGGGACAGAGCGCCGGTCTGGGCAGCCCATTGCGCCAGTTGCCGGACCGCCTTGAACTCGCCTTCGGAAACCCGCGCCGAGGCCACCTCTATCCGGTCTACCTGCAATTCGTTGAGCAGCAGCCGCGCAATCGCCTTTTTCTCGCGGACGGAGAAGGAAACGCCGCTGGTTTGCTCGCCGTCGCGCAGGGTGGTATCCAGTATCTCTATCATCTTCGAACTGTTTTTTTTATTGTTTCCGGAAGCGTTCCGTTTCGTATGCTTCAATCCGGTCTTTGCGGCTCAGCAGGTAGTCGATGTCGTCCAGTCCCTGCAAAAGGCAGTCGCGCTTCCGGGCGTTGATTTCGAAGGATTCCGAGGCGCCGGAGGCCTGGTTGGTAATCAGGCAGCTTTCGAGGTCTACGGTCAGGGTCATTTGCGGGTCGACGGCGGCGCAGGCAAAGATGCCGGCCAGGAAAGACGGCGTGACCACTACCGGCAGCAAGCCGTTGTTGAGCGCATTGCCCTTGAAGATATCCGCAAAGAAACTGGATACCACCACCCGAAAGCCATATCCGGCAATGGCCCAGGCTGCATGTTCGCGGCTTGATCCGCAGCCGAAGTTTTTCCCCGTCACCAGGATTTCACCCCGGTAGATGTCGCCGTTCAGGACAAAATCCGGATTCGGTTTTCCGTCCCTGTCGTAGCGCCAGTCGCGAAACAGGTTGTCGCCGAAGCCTTCACGAGTTGTAGCCTTCAGAAAGCGTGCCGGAATAATCTGATCCGTATCCACATTTTCCAGCGGAAGCGGCACGATCGTTGATGTCAGTTTGTTGAATTTGGAAGACATGAGTTTGTTATTAATGAACTAAAAATGAAAACTGTGAACTTAATAAATCAATTCACAGTTTACTTGCCTTTAAATGTTTTGCGGTGCAAAGGTACATAAAATCCCCGATTAGCGGTTAGTGGTTAGCCAGGGCAACTGCATCCACATGTGCTCGCTCGAAACAGAGAGATTCTCGCTCCGAAAACATTCGTTCCGACGGGCGAGCCGCACGCTGATCCTGTCATGGATATTCATTGTCCGCGCAATCCGTTCGCTGTTTTTGACGGGCCGATCATCGTCGCTTTCCGTGCATCTTTTTTATATAAAATGAATTAAACGGAGGGGGTTTCCGGTGAACCTGCCGGAGTGTCGGCAGGTGGCCGGAGCCTTTCTTTTTCCCTTCAAACCTCTCGTTTTATCGTTTTCGGCGGAAAAGTCACCGTTTTCGGCGGAAAAGCCAGTACTTTTGCCGGAAAAGCCAGTGCTTTTGGCGCAAAAGTCAGTGCTTTTGATGAAAAAGTCAGTGCTTTTGCCGCAGAAGTCAGTGCTTTTGATGGAAAAGTCAGTGCTTTTGCCGGAAAAGTCAGTGCTTTTGATGGAAAAGTCAGTGCTTTTGGAGAACAAATACTCAACAAAAAAAACAAAAACACAGTTTTCTTCCTTCTCCGCCCCAAACGGGAGGCCATCTGTTTTCCCGTTCGTTCCGTCCTGTTTATTTCGCATCCCCCCGGGACCTCCATCCTCGCTTTTATTAGTGACAGCGTCCTCACTTAAGGCGACAAAACGGCCGTTAGGAGACTGTTTTTCCGCTGAGCCTGATTATTAGAGGTTAGTGGTGCGAAACGGCGCCTGTTTGTCGCGTTTCGTACCACTAACCTCTAATCACTAACCGCTAACCACTAATCCTTACACGCCGATTTCAAGCGGGCGGTTCATGGCAGTCATCCAGTTGGTGACGGTCATGTTCCGGACACCGGAAGCCAGATAGACCTGTCGCCGGACGTCTTTCGGCAGTTCGAAAGAGGCGCCTCCCAGCGATACGGAGATCGGCAGCGAACTCCTGTTAATCAGTTCCAGTGTACCGGGCGTGACGGCCTTGACCTCGACCGAGGCCTTGAACAGAGCCGGCAACCACGGGTCGCGTCCCCACAGCGTATTGGCCGCCCAGGCAATCGTACGCCGGGCAAAAAGCGCCTCCCTGACACTCTCCACGGTCCGTTCACGGGCCAGTACCAGCGTAATGGGTCGGAGCAGATTATGGATACCATACGTGTTCAGTTCGCTGTCGTGGATGTCGCTGTTGGCAAACAGGGCCAGATCGCGCTCGTTGCACCAGTCGGAAACTACCGGATAATATTCCTTGTAGTTGAAAATTTCGATGCCGTGCAACCAGCCTTTTTTATGCGCATCCTCATGTTCTTGGGTGAAGCGTAGCGGTGCGCCCGGCTCAATGCCTCCGCTTTTCGGCGCTTCCCAGCCGGGATGGTTCCACAGCAGGAAGGCGCCCTGTTCCGCGGCCACCTGAAGCATCTTCCGCCAGTCGTCCACCACGGCGGCTACCGGATTGGTATCCTGCACGAAAAGCGCATTGAAATGGCCCGGCGCCATGGTGGATTTCGTGATCTCGGCGCCCCGGACCAGCAACAGGTTTCGTTTTTCCGCTTCCGGCAGGGCGATTTCATACCAGAGATTGTAATTATTGGCCTGGTCTTCGTTCAGTTTCCATTTTCCGGTTTTGCTGAAATAGGGACGGTATTCGATATGATCGGTGATGGAGATCACATCCAGTCCGTTCTGTACGGCTTCGGCCACGCGGTTGACCGGCATCACGCCGCCATCGGAAAACAGCGTATGGATGTGGAAATCTCCCTTGAGCGTCTTGAATCCGCCGACATCCGGAATGACGATTTGCCGTGACGGGATGTCCGGCGCATCAAGATAGCTCATGCTTACGGTGTACGTATCGTCGGCTTTTGCGGCTGATGACGACATTTGCGGGGCTGCTTCCATTCCCGACATGCGGGAAAAGGGCGCCCAGACGGCTGCTGTTCCGGCAAGGGCGGAACGTTTCAAAAATTCTCTACGATTACTCATGGACTTAATTTAATTATGAATGATGAATGGTAAATTAACAGGTTTCATACGGTGAATGTTATTTCATAAGCCGTGCCTTATACAGCCGGATATCCGGAAGAGTCAGCGTTCGATCCGGCTGTTTCTGGTAAATGTGGTGTGTCCACCAGCTTTCTTCCGCTTTGGTGTATACCAGTTGGCCGGTAGTTTCGTGGCAGTTGACCGATTTTACTTCCGCAACGCCCTGCAACGGCTCGAACGGCGTGAAACGTTCCTGCACAAGGTCAAACCGGTAGACATCGCGGGCTGTTGTCACCAGCAACCGGTCTTTGGACACGCGCGACAGGTCGTGTCCGTCGTCTTCCGGCAAGCGCCACATCCGTTCCAGTTGCAACGCAGGCGATTCCGTGTCCCAGTTTTTCAGGGAATATTCGCGCAACTCGTCAAACCCAAGGGCATACAGTCGCTCGCGTTCAGGTATCCAGACCACACCGTGCCCCGAATACAAACTGTCCTTGAACAAAATCCGGTCGGACTTGTCCGCGTCGTACAGCCGGAGGCTGTTTCCGCCTTCGGCAATGGAAAGCGCCACGGCAATCCGGTTGTTCGGCAGCAATTCAGCCGAATGGGAATTAGGCGTATGCGCATAAAAAAGACATTTTTTTGTTTCCCGCTCCAGCATCACCACGGCGGCGCCTCCCGTAATAAGAATTTTACGGTTACCCTCCACCGGTTTACACTCATCTACCGACGGCAACTGCCGGAGAAAGATTTCGGGTATTTGCGATGCACAGTCCGATACCTGCCACTGCCAGACGATGTGTGCCTTTTCGCCCTCGGAGGCGGCCGGATCAATCATAAGCACCCGATCCTCTCCGCAGGCAAGAATCCACTGCTCACCCTTTTCTCCCGAACAACCCCATCCGAAACAAAAGGCGGATATGCCGAAAACAAACTTTAAAACCAATTGCATACTCGTTTTTTTTTGCAAATGTATAAAAAAACGGGAACGGAAAAATCACTTTGTTTCCGTTCCCGCGGGTTTATTTTAAATGGTTGCAGTGCTCTGTGCAGTCACCCTGCACCGCTGTTCAACGGCAATATTCAATATTTCCGTGAAATATCTTTCACACATCTTACGGCATATCCTTTCCCCCGAAATTCATTCTCCAGCGGAAGAACAACGCCGGCTGTGCCAATGTTTGCATAATAGGACATTGAACCGTATGGAATGCCCGTCCAGATAAATCCTTCCGCCGAAGAAGTCCACGTTCCCGCGGTGGAAATATAACCGGTATTCCGATAATTCAGGATATTAGCAGGCGTTTCGTTTTGCCAGGGCGTCACGGCAGGCGGTTGATAATGTGCCACACGCCAGCCTGACGGACAGGGATCGCTATACGTCTTTTCGCCTGTATCTGCATTGTTCCATAAATTATTATTAAAAGCACCTCCTGTCCAGTTATAATTCGGGGCCGAACTTGCATAAAACGTCCTTGGATTCCGTACACCCTGCGCTATCATACCCGTATTTGCCGCGGCGGATACCGCATACTGTCCGGGCAGGAACGGGTCTTTTCGTCCCCATTGATAATACGGCTGTCCCGGTTGCGAGAAAGCGCCCCTCGGCCCTCCCAGCAGCCTGTCCATAAACACCGACCGGGTATTCATACTGTGGTAACTGGCGTTGATATCTTCATCGTTTACCACCCAGACATGCCAGCTCCAGACGGTATCGGCTCCCGCCGTAAGTATAACCAGTGCATTACCCCATTGATCTCCTACCGCATCCAGATTTCCCGCAGTAAGAATCTCGTCGCCGGATATCGTCAGCGGCTCTAAAGTAGTAATATTAGTACCGCTGTTCCATCCGACAACAGCGACTGTTCCCGAAACGGCAGGCAATCCAAGTGCAGCCCTGGCTTTTTCAGCAAACTTCAGCGGAATACGCAATGGTTGTTGGTTAGACTTGACGATGACCGAATTGGCGCCACCGCTCTGGCGTACGGTAATCGTCTTGGTCAACAGTCCGGCAGTGAGCGTGATTTCGCCTCTGCGTTCCTCACCGGTAGTGTTGGCTGCCGCCTTGATTCCCAAACCGACGGCGGCCGGAGGCGTCTTTCCTCCCTGGTGTGCACCCTCAAAACTTAACCACGAACTGCCGGACGATACGGCTGCCTCCCATCCGTTTTCACAGTCGGTATATAACATCAGTCTAAATTCAACATGAGCCTCGGTAGACGTTTTGCCCAGCCATTCGCCCGTCCAGTCAAACATCACTTCACTTGTATTGACGCCCAACATGTATTCATTCTTATATACGACAACGTCCATAATTTCCGGCGACACCTCCAGCCCCCCCCCCGTACCTATCGCTACGGCGGAATTGGTGGATGCCGGCGGCGCGTTCATGGCTTCGCCCAGCGTCCTGTATCCGGGCATACGGATATTGAGGATATTCACCAGATAGTTGTGATTCCGCAACAGGGGTCGATATTTGTTGTCGCTGACGAAATCAATCCGGTAATAATACTCGTTATAAGGAGTACCGTCGTAATATTTCGCCTTGATCACGAGATAAGGCGGGGCAATCAGCGGGGAGGTGATCAGCGAATCGGTCTCCGGCACATAGATGGTATTGGCCATTTTCCGGCTCCCGGACGGGTCTGCCGCAAATTTATATCTGGCCATGCTTATCCGCTTGCTTTTGTCAACCGGATTTGTTATTGAGACGGCCGTTTTATCTATAAAATCGGCGTGAGGCGCTATGTATCCCGAATCGCTGACCTGACAGACAAACACGCTGTCCAGTTCAAAGACATAACCGAATCCCAGCGCAGGATCGCCTGTTCCACGCACATCCACGCCGACTTCGATCTTTGCCATGGCACGAATCATGGAAATAACCGGTATGCCTCCCACCAGTCCTCCTCCCGGATCCGTTGAAAACGTAAGGGTCGTATTCATTTGCCCCCACATCGGAAGGCCGTAACTGGCGCTTGTAGGCGCTTCATGCCACGGCGCTCCGGCAAATTTCAACTGCTCGACAAGGTCCTGCACCGTACTGACCTCCTCAGTCAGGGACAGATTCAGTCCCTTGGGTATATTGGCCACACAAATCAGGCGTTGCCCCGTTACGGGTCTTGTCTCGAGCGTTACCGTCACTCTGTACGTCGTATCATTTGAATGGAGGTGAATACTGTCCCTGGGTACGGATACCCGGTACAGCCAGGTATCATTTACGGAATGGCTTGACGAGTTGTTTTTAAAAACAAACACGTCCAGCGAATCAATTCTGTTTTCTTCCGCAGGCGTAAGCGCCCGTGTCCCTAACGTTCCGTCGTCCATTTTCGGGAACACAATCTGCAGAGTCACTTTTCCCGGATCGTCTCCATCTCCTCCTACCGGCGGAATGGGAATTTCGTTTTCCGATGTACATACCACCGCAAAAAGAAAGGCCATTATATATAATATCCATTTTGCCATACAAATACTTTCTTCTTATTTAGTTTCAACTGGCTTCCACTTTGATGTGCCTGGTTATTTTGCCGATTGTCACATGAATATAATACGTCCCGGCGCTTGTCGCCTTGAATGTCAACGGTCCGGAGTCCTGCCCCGCAAGGCTGCTCACACCACTGTCGGTCAAAACGAGACTGCCGGTTACGGTCGCACTCCATCCCTTCGGATGATCCGTTTCTATGTTCACCACACTCATGTGCCCTACCGGAATTTCAAACTCACCCTGACTGATATTCAGCATATAATTTCCTATATCCGTAGTATCCACCTCCGTTTCCATCCAGTCTTCCACTTGTAGATACACATCCAAATCCTCCTTACCTGTCAAACCGAAGTTTTTCACCTTGGCCGTAATGGTATAGTGCGTATTTCGCTGGATACTCAAATCCATGATGTCTCTTTGGTGAGGATCGGGTCGGTGAGGCGGGTCGGCCGGCAAAATACTGTCGCCTCTCATAAACCGGAGGCCGTATTTCAAGCCTTCACCCAAAATCAGCCGGTATGTTTTCGCAATACTTGGCTGATTCTTTACGTTTACCCGCAACGACAAAAAGGTATATGTACTGGTGTCGTTCGGCAAATATTCGGGAATATAAAAAGTCACCGTATCCAGAAATTTTCCCGCATCTTCCTCATAGTGCGACTTCGGCCATCCAGCGGGCGGAGAAGCCGGATTGGGATAAAATGGATGAATCGCACTGTTAAACGGACCGATAAAGCGTTCGGGAAGCATAAGAGTGTCGCCGAATACAACCGTTTCGGCCGCATACAGGTATGACCACGACGGTATTCGCATGAGCCATATCGAGTCCAGTTCCAGCGGCGTATTTCCGTTATTCTGTTCGGAAAACAGGCAACTCAGCCGGAGCGTCACTTTGGCAAAAATCCGCTTTACCCCGATCCGGTAGGAGTTGAGTTCTCCATTCATGTCCACATATACGTTTTTCTGCATCCCGAACATGGGAATCGGGTGAGTGCCGTCCGCTTCCGGCAGTTTGGTCGCATAATCGGTTATATAATCATATTGCACTTTTTTCAGTTGTGCTTCCGTAGTGATGTTTGCCAGATTCCATCCGGATCGTTCGTTGGCTATCAGATAGACATTCAGATAACCTGCCGGCACGGTATCTATAAACGTAGGAGTCGGGGTCCAGTGTTCGGGTTGATTCGTATTCAGCACAAAATCACCGTTAGCCTTGAACACGATCATCCTGGATGCAGTGATGGCGCTTTCTTCCTCCGGAGTTCCCCGCGTCATCGGGACATACAACACCCCTTTCACTTCCTTTACCGGAGGAGGAACCACTCCTTTGTTAAACTCCGATGTGCACGAAGAAACACCCACCGTCATCAGGCATATCCGCAACCAATCATATAACATCTTTATATTCATTTCTCTGTTTATATCAAATTCATTAAACCTCTATATGGATCGTTTCATATTCCCATCCGTTAATCGTGATGGAAGCAGTCGTGAAACTTCCTATGTCAAAAGTGATTTGTATCACAAAATCATCTTCTATCGTCAAATCCCATCTCCGGTTGGAAATGTATGAAAGCAGCATATCTACCAGACTTCTGTCAAGCACGGTTTTGACCTGGCCTGTGACGGTGTTGGTCCTCGTATAGACAAGGTGCGAGTCGGTAGAGCGATCCTGTATTTCACGGATCACCATAAACTCCGAAATCTGGCGTTCCTGCTCATCCACACGGGTGTGAGGAACATATGTCACTTTTGTATTTTCGGATATCCGGTTGTCAAAAAACCGCAAGCCTGCATTTTGTGAAACGATGTTACAATCGAATTGCACGCCTTCGCTGTCCGGACCGCTGAGCGGCAAACCGGAAGCTATCACCGTTATCTTTTTCGTGTTTTTTATCAAATCAATCGTATACACCTGTTCATCCAGAAGCGCAGGCCGTACGTTTGTTTTTAATGTGCCATAATATAAACTGTCCGGAAACTCGATTACACGGTTGTCGGCTCCGACTTTTTTGAATTTAAGATTCAGTTCCTGTACCTGGGTCTTTCCCGGCACAAGCGCGGGGATTTCATAGTCTTCACCCAGATTTCCCCAGACGACAAAATCATAGTTGCCCGCCTTTAACAGCAGCGGTATGGTATAACCGTTATACAGTTCTCCCCGCGAAGGATAGGCGGCCACAAAGGTCCCATTCGAATCAAATACATATAATGTCAGATGATGTACTCTTTCGCCCAAACGGTCTACTTCGTCTTTGTTCATAGTGTACTGCACACGTATGCTCAATCCGCAGTCACCCAGATTATCCTTCACACAGCCCTGTATGACGAATAAAACGGCAGTCATGCACATGGCCATATTCCATATTTTCATTCTCTTTATCGGCTTTTTTTCCATACGAACCGGTTTTATGGTTGTTATACACTAAAAATCAAGACCTTCTTTTATAAATGTATCGAAATAAAAAGTAGAAGGGAGGGAGAATAGTTCCCTCCCTTTTACTGTGTTTTAAAAATTATAAATACAAAACCTTATTCGACAACGTCTACAGGAACATCAACTACACGCCACGGATCAATCGTGATGGTTGCCGTTACAAACGTTTGACCCTGTTCTTCCGGAGTGTCCGGCGGATAATTCAAATCATCCAGACCCGTTTCTCCGATTCCCTTGAAGGCCTTAACATCTACCTTGTACCAGTGATTCCGAATCACGCCTGTTTTGGGCGAACCGTTCGGGTTATACAAAGGAACTCGGTAATACGTATACCCTTGATCATATTCATAGACTAATGCTGCTCCCGGATTGTTGTTTGTCTGTTTGTCATATGTCAAAGACGTAATTGTTGTATATTCGGCAGTTGCACTCGGAGATGTATATCCCGCAGGAAGTTTGTTATAGTTAGTACCACTGGGATCAAAACCGCCGGCACCAGGGGCTGCCGTAGGATTACCACCATTGATACACCATGCTACAAAGTAAGCAGCCTCCCTGTCAGTGAAAAACATACTGTCGGGGATACCGGTAGCCCCTAACATACCGCGAACCTGGTACAATTTTGCACCTGTAGCGTAAGTGGTAATAGCAGCAGCCGGATAACGAGTAGACTTCACAGTGAATACACGTGTACCCGCATTAAATGTGATTGAATCGTTATACGGTGCAGTGGTACCTCTCGCGGGACCGGCAATATAATTGAGAACCGCAGGATGGCTATTCGCTTTCGGAAAATATTGCCCCTGAATGGCAACATACGATACGGAACCTCTATAGTGATTGGGATCTCCCTGCGTATTCTCCGTTAGATAATATGAAGTTCCTACTGTAGTTGCCATTGCAGCTAAGTCACCTGCCGGATAGCTGTAATAATGATTTTTCCATTTCGCGGTATCCGCCGGTGCAGCCGTATATTCATAGTAAGGCGATTGCGGATAAGAAGTCAGCGGATTGGGCAAAGGGTTGGGAATCGGATAACCGGAGAACTTCTGGAAAAGATAAAGCGAACGGTTTACATTCTGCAAAACAGATTTTAAACCACCAAGCGTACCTCTCCCGTCTACCGTACTCGTAGCGGAGGCAGCATATATCGTTGACACTTTAGCTACCGTCCGTTGAATACCAATCGTAATGGAATTGGTCGCATTCGTATTGTCCGTAACAGCACTCGGAGCGCCTGTATTCGAATCCGTAGAATCCACATTTGCATTCAAGATTTTAATACAGCGGTTATCCAATGCATTCGTCATAACATGGCCAGCAGTTTGATCGACTAATGTTGCCAGTCCGGGAACACCACTCGGCACTGTCGAAGGAATATATGGTGTCGCAGTAAGATAAGACGGCTCGCTGGCCACCAAATCAATCACTCCAAGCAAGTCAGCTACCTTACCCTTCGTGGATGAACCTGGTTGAAAGGCGCTTAATTCGGCGTTAAGATTACTTCTTCCTCCGGCATTTGCAACGATAAAAATCTTTTTCTCGCCGGAACTCACTTTTACGGTTTGCGATTTCAACGCGCTTCCAGTAGCATAGACGTTCGCCTCAATGGAGTCATTACTGCCTTTGAAAATCAACATGCGGAGATTATTCACCGCGTTGCTTTCCCCCCCTGCATCGCCTGACATGGCTCTTGTTCCGGCGCCGCCTTCCTGCACCACAAAATTAAAGGTGGCATACGTAGGAATACCTTCCACCACCTCATCTGGATCAACGGGCTTAGGCCCGGGTCCTTC
>JAISMO010000114.1 GCA_031276675.1 Tannerella sp. | reverse complement strand
CATTTACCGAATAGAGAGCGTGGACGGCAGGGGAACAGGGGAGATGAAAAGGGGAGGATTTTCGGCCGGAAAGGGAGGGAGCTAAGGCTGCGTTTCCGTCAGGTACTGCCGGAAACGGACGGGCGGATCGGTGGAACGGAGACTGTAAAAAAGGTCTTTGTGAAATGAAGCGGAGAGAGCGGAAAAAGTGGAGAGTTGAAAGTTTTCCGGATTGTAATCTCCGAAAAAACTTTCAACTCTCCACTTTCAATTCTCAACTAAAACTCAACGGATGGCGTCGATTGCCTGTTCAAGGTCCGCTTTAATGTCGTCGATGTGTTCAATGCCCACGGAAATGCGAATCAACCCGGGTTCCACGCCGGTCGCCTTCTGTTCTTCGGGCGAGAGCTGTTCGTGCGTAGTGGCTGCCGGATGAATGATCAGCGACTTGGCATCGCCCACATTGGCCAGGTGACTGAGCAGTTTTACGTTGTCAATCACCCGGTCGGCATTCTCCGGATTCCCCTTGACCTTAAAGGTCAGTACGGCGCCGGGGCCTTTGGGGAGGTATTTGCGTGCCAGTTCGTAATATTTACTGCTCTTGAGACCGGGGTAGTTGACGTATTCCACTTTCGGATGAGTTTCGAGCCATTCGGCCAGCGCCTGCGTGTTCTGCACGTGTCGGTCGAGGCGGAGCGAAAGCGTCTCCAGTCCCTGTACCAGCAGGAATGAATTAAAGGGACTGGGCGTACAGCCCCAGTCGCGCAATCCTTCCACGCGGGCGCGTATGTTAAAGGCAATGTTGCCGAAAGGCCCGCCGGCTCCAAATACATTCCAGAAGACGAGTCCGTGATAGCTGTCCGAAGGTTCGGTGAAGGCGGGGAATTTACCGTTGCCCCAGTTGAACGTTCCGCTGTCGACAATCACGCCGCCGATGCTGGTGCCGTGGCCTCCGATCCATTTAGTGGCCGATTCGACCACGACCGATGCGCCGTGTTCAATCGGGCGGAACAGGTAGCCAGCTCCACCGAACGTATTGTCCACAATCAGCGGAATGTCGTGAGTGCGGGCCACGTCTGCGATGGCGTCGAAATCGGGGATGTTCAGTTCGGGATTGCCGATAGTCTCCAGGTAGACGGCTTTGGTGCCTGAGTCGATACGCTTTTCGAACTCGGCAGGATCGTCGGTCGGAGTGAAGCGGGCTTCAATGCCCAGCCGCCTGAACTGCGACTTGAACTGATTGTAGGTGCCGCCATAGAGGTGGGAGGTGGTAACGAAGTTATCGCCCGCCTGCAGGATATTGTTCAGCGCGATAAACTGCGCCGCCTGTCCCGACGAGGTGCCCAGTCCCGTGACGCCGCCTTCGAGCGCGGCCACCCTTTTCTCGAACACGTCGGTTGTGGGGTTCTGCAGCCGGGTGTAGATGTTTCCGAACTTGCGCAACCCGAAAAGGTCGGCGCCTTCCTTAGCATCCTCGAACACGTAGGAGGACGTCTGATAAATCGGTAATGCACGTGCATGAGTAGTTTTTTCAACTTCCTGACCTGCGTGTACCTGTAATGTTTCAAATTTCAAATTACCCATGATTTTATTCTTTATTGAATGAATGATTGTTTTATGTTGCAAAGGTAATGCCCTCATCGTCGGCCTGCAATACCCTGTGCGCGGTATTTCACTGCGCGCTCCGGGCAAGGCTGCGTTCGAATTTCCGGCCGAACGAGCGGTTGATCAGGTTGCGGTTACGCGGGCGGAAAGTACCTTCTTCCATTTCGCGGATGACGACCTTCGCAAACAGGCGGAACATCTTCTGTTCCTGGCTTTCGTCGCGGTAGAACAGTTCCCATGCATAATCATAAAGCTCCTGCAGCCGTTCGGCGGACATTTGCCTGGGATGAAACACCACCTGCCCGGCATTGTAGTGGTTCCAGTCGAAATCGAAGATGCGCCCCTGACGCAGCAGGTCATCGTAGCCTTTCGTATGCGGAAAAGGCGTCATCACCGTAAATTCGGCCAGGTCGAGGTCAATTTCCAGCAGGAAATCAACCAGTCGCTTGATGTCGTCTTCCGACTGGTTATCCAGCCCGATCAGGATGGTTCCCTCCACGCCGATACCGTGATCGTGATACCGTTTGACGCGCTCCCTGATATAGTCGGAGGTGTCGTAGATTGCCTGGTAGACATACCACGCCCCCGCCCGGGCAGCCAGGTCCAGTACCTGCGGATCGTCTTCGATGGTATGGCTGATCCATTTCTTTTTGAAAGGAATCATTTCGCGGAAGAGTTCCATTTCCCACTCCTTGTTCTGGGCCAGCGAATTGTCGACGATGAAAAGGCGGTTGTTGTCAACGGTAGCCAAGTCTTCCAGCACCTTGTCGATCGGACGCGGACGGAAAACGCGCCCTCCCAGATAGGATACGGCGCACGGATAACAACTGAAACGGCAACCGCGCGAGGCATGAAACAGATCAACCATCTGCACGCCCTTGTGATTGTACAGTTCCCGTCTGTACAGGTCCCTGCGTGCCGGCCCGACTGTTTCTATCGGCGGCTGGCGTCCCATGAAGTTGTAGACCTTTTTCAGGCGGTCGTTCTTCCAGTCGTCGATCACCTCCTCCATGCGTCCTTCGGCCTCGCCCAGGAAAACGGCATCGGCATGTTCAATCGTTTCCTCCGCGTGAAGCATGGTCGATATTCCGCCGAAAATTACTTTTTTCCCTCTCCTGCGGAATTCGTCGGCAATTGCCCAGCCGCGTTTCACCTGTGTGCTGAGCATCATGGAAATCGCCACCAGATCGCACGCCTCGTCAAAGCATACCGGTTCCACATTTTCGTCCGTGAATGAAATCTCTACATCGCCGGGGAGGGTTGCCGCAAAAACCACCGGCCCGTGAGGCGGAAGATTGAAGATCGTCTGTCCTCTCAACTTTTCCCATCCGGGATAAATCAACTTTAGTCTCATATATTGTCTGCCTGTTTAAATTAAATCATACTCAAAATGGTTCAAACATTGCCTCATAAGCGGGTTCTATTCAAATTTGGGGGCGCAAGTAAGCTGTTTTTTTTGAACTGTGCAAGAAACCACCGGTTTAATGATGAAAAATTTATAACTTATAAGACATTCGACGGGTCGTACCCTGTACGCCGGATGGCGTATAGCGTGCGACCCTCTGAAATGCACCCTAATTCCACGCAAATGCAAGTATTCTCAAATCAATTATGTATCTTTGCAGCCGCTTATCTTATTAAAAAACAAATTTTGAAGACATTTGAAGAATTGGAAATTGCCGCACCTTTGCTGCAGGCAATCCGTGAAATGGGTTACGAAGTCCCCATGCCCGTACAGGAGGAAGTGATTCCTCTGTTACTGGGAAACGACAACGACGTGATCGCCCTGGCACAGACGGGAACGGGTAAAACGGCGGCCTACGGACTGCCCGTCCTGCAGAAAATCAATCAGTCACAACGCTATCCGCAGACGCTGATACTCTGTCCCACGCGCGAACTCTGCCTGCAAATCGCCGGCGACCTGAATGATTATTCCAAGTACATGGATGACGTGAAAGTCCTGCCCGTTTACGGCGGTTCAAGCATCGAGAGCCAAATCAAAATGCTGCGCAGGGGCGTGCACGTGATCGTGGCCACACCCGGACGGTTGCTCGACCTGCTGAACCGTAAAACCGTTGACCTGAGCGCCATCAAAAGCGTCATCCTGGACGAGGCCGACGAGATGTTGAACATGGGCTTCTCCGAGAGCCTCAACGCCATCCTGGCCGGAGTGCCGCCGTCGCGCAACATGCTGCTCTTTTCGGCCACCATGCCCCAGGAAATCGCCCGCATTACGAAACAGTATATGCACAACCCGCAGGAAATCGTCATCGGAAACAAAAACGAAGGAAACGAAAACATCCGCCACATTTATTATATGGTGCATGCACGCGACAAATACCTTGCCCTTAAGCGGCTCGTGGACTACTACCCGAACGTGTACGGCATCGTCTTCTGCCGTACACGCAAGGAGACGCAGGAGATTGCCGACAAACTGATTCAGGACGGTTATAACGCCGATTCGCTGCACGGCGAACTCAGTCAGATGCAACGCGACTATGTGATGCAGAAGTTCCGCATTCGCAACCTGCAACTGCTGGTCGCCACCGACGTGGCGGCACGCGGACTGGACGTCGACAACCTGACGCATATCTTTCATTACGGCCTGCCCGACGAAACTGAATCCTATACGCACCGCAGCGGGCGCACCGCACGGGCCGGCAAGACGGGCATTTCCATCGCCATCTGCCACATCAAGGAAAAAGGCAAACTGCATACCATTGCCAAAATTATCCACAAGACCTTTGAGAAGGGTGTGCTTCCGACCGGCAAGGCCATCTGCGAAAAGCAGCTGTTCAATCTGATCGACCAGGTCGAGAAGGTGAAGGTCAATGAAGAAGAGATCGCATCGCTGATGCCGTCCGTTTTCCGCAAGCTGGAATGGCTTGAAAAGGAAGATATTATCAAGCGGCTGATCTCGCTGGAGTTCAACCGGATGATTGATTACTACCGGGATGCGGACGAAATTGAAATCGTAAACGAAACGGCTTCGGGACGGGAAAACAGAAAAGAACGCGGCGACCATCATTCACGTGGAAAAACGGCCGAGGAGGGATACAGGCGTTTTATCCTGAACTTTGGGAAAAAGGACGGACTGTATCCGAGCCAGTTGATGGATTTGATTAACCGTTGCGTTCCGGGCAAGGTGCAAATCGGACGGATTGACTTGTGCGACACACATTCCTTTTTTGAAGTGGAAAAAAGCGCCGCCCAGCGCGTGATGGAACGGATGAACAGGTACGAGGTCGACGGACGTTCCATCTCCGTCGAGCCGGCGCAGGAAGGGCAGAGCCAGGGCCGAACGGGCAAAGGGTTCAAAAGCTGGGAGGCCGGCAGCGAGAAACCCTGGCAGCGGGCTTCCTCCAGCCGTTCGGACCGCTTCGCCCGCAAAAAAAGGAAAGCCTCCACCTGAATTTAAAGTCTTACACAGGCGCCTGAACGTCCTTTTTTGTACTTTTGTCACTCAAAAATAAAACAGATGGAAACGCAGCATTTTAAAAGAACACTGATTACAACGGCGCTGCCCTATGCCAATGGACCGGTACACATCGGCCATCTGGCAGGGGTTTACGTGCCGGCCGACATTTATGCACGCTACCTGCGGCTAAAAGGAGAAGAGGTATTGCTGATCGGCGGTTCCGACGAACACGGCGTCCCGATCACCCTGCGGGCCAAAAAGGAAGGCGTTGCGCCGCAGGACATCGTAAACCGCTTTCATGCGATGATTAAAAAGTCGTTTGAAGACTTCGGAATTACATTCGACATTTATTCGCGCACCACTTCGGACATTCATCACCGGACCGCATCGGACTTTTTCCGCACACTTTATGAAAAAGGTGTTTTCATTGAGAAGACAAGCGAACAGTATTACGACGGGGAAGCCGGACAGTTTCTTGCAGACCGCTATATCACGGGAACGTGTCCGCACTGCGGCAACGAACATGCGTATGGCGACCAGTGCGAAGCCTGCGGCACATCCCTGAATCCGACCGACCTGCTGAATCCCCGGTCCGTGATTAGCGGAAGCGCGCCGGTCATGCGCGAAACCAGACACTGGTACTTGCCGTTAAACAACTATGAGCCGTTTTTGCGTCAATGGATTCTGGAAGAACATACGGAATGGAAACCAAACGTCTACGGACAGTGCAAAAGCTGGCTGGATATGGGTTTGCAGCCGCGCGCCGTCAGTCGCGATCTGGACTGGGGCATCCCGGTACCGGTCGAAGGCGCCGAAGGCAAAGTACTGTACGTCTGGTTCGATGCGCCGATCGGCTACATCTCCAACACGCGGGAACTGTTGCCCGACAGTTGGGAAACATGGTGGAAAGACCCTGAAACCAGGATTGTTCATTTTATCGGAAAAGACAATATCGTCTTCCATTGCATTGTCTTCCCGGCCATGCTCAAGGCCGAAGGAACATATAACCTGCCCGAGAATGTGCCGGCCAATGAATTTCTGAACCTCGAAAACGACAAGATTTCCACCTCGCGCAACTGGGCGGTGTGGCTGCACGAATACCTCGAAGCGTTTCCCGGCAAACAGGACACCCTTCGTTACGTGCTGACGGCCAACGCCCCCGAAACAAAAGACAATGATTTCACATGGAAAGACTTTCAGGCGCGCAACAACCATGAACTGGTAGCGATTCTGGGCAATTTCGTCAACCGCACGCTGGTCCTGACGGCCAAATATGCCGGAAACAGCGTGCCTGTCTGCGGCGAATGGACGGAATATGATCTCCGGACGCTGGAAGAGTTTGCGGATGTGAAGACCCGACTGGAGAAATTGCTGGATACGTATCATTTCCGTGAAGCCCAGAAGGAGGCAATGAATCTGGCGCGTATCGGCAATAAATACTTGGCGGATACCGAACCGTGGAAACTGGCCCGGACGGATATGCCGCGTGTTGCGACCATCCTGTATGTGGCGCTGCAAATTACGGCCAATCTGTCCATCGCTTTCGAACCCTTCCTGCCCTTCGGCATGGAACGGTTGAACCGCATGTTGAACATCGAACCTCCGGGATGGAACCGCCTGGGAACAACCGACCTGCTGAAAGCTGGCCACCGGCTCGGACAGGCGGAACTGCTCTTTGAGAAGATTGACGACGAGCTTGTTGAAAAGCAGGTACGGAAACTGCTGGACACGAAAAAAGAGAATGAAAGCGCACTCCTCCAGGTGCATCCGATTCGTGAGACCGTTGCTTTCGACGATTTCTCAAAATTAGACATCCGCGTGGGTACCGTGCTGGAATGTGCGAAAGTCCCCAAAGCGGACCGGTTGCTGCAATTCAAAATTGACGACGGACTGGGCGGACGTACAATCGTCTCCGGTATTGCCGGTTCTTATGCCCCGGAAGCGCTGGTGGGCAAACAGGTTTGTTTCGTCGCCAACCTGGCGCCCCGCCCACTGAAAGGCATTGTTTCCGAAGGAATGATTCTTTCGGCGGAAGACGCGGAAGGAAAAACAGTCGTCATCACAACCGGAGAGAACGTACGTCCGGGCAGTGAAGTGAAATAGCTATGACTATTCAAATGCTTGATTTGCAGGCGCAGTATCGACGACTGAAAAAGGAGATCGATGCTGCCGTGAGCGAAGTCATTACCGGCGGTTCATTCATCAATGGCCCGCAGGTACATGCTTTCTGTTCGCATCTGGCCACCCGGCTGGAGGTGCCGCATGTCATTCCCTGCGGAAACGGTACGGACGCCATTCGCCTTGCCCTGCAGGCGCTGGGCATGCAGCCCGGCGATGAAATCATCCTGCCGGCATTCACCTACATAGCCGCCGTAGAGGCGGTCGCCGCTTTGGGACTTACCCCCATCCTGATTGACGTTGACCCGGAAACGTTCAATATGGATACCGGCCTGCTTGAACGTGCCATCTCGCGACAAACCAAAGCCGTCATCGCCGTGCATCTTTTCGGACAGGCCTGCGACATGGAGCCTGTAATGAAAATCGCCGCGAAATACAGGATGAAGGTCATCGAAGACAATGCCCAGTCTCTGGGCGCGGAATACACCTTCTCCGACGGATCCGTCAGGAAAGCCGGCGTCATCGGACATGCCGGGACGCTGTCGTTTTTTCCCTCCAAACCCCTGGCCTGCTTCGGCGACGGGGGCGCCGTAATCACCTCCGAAAGCGCCCTGGCCGAGCACGTCCGGATGCTGGCCAATCACGGGCAGAAGGAGAAATACCGTCATCAGATCATCGGCTGCAACTCCCGCCTGGATACCCTTCAGGCCGCCATACTGGATGTGAAACTCAAACACATGGACGCATTTACCGCAGTCCGCCGGAATATCGCCCTGCGCTATGACCAGGTATTAAGTTCGCTGGATGAAGTCAGGATTCCGGCGCGCAGTACTTTTTCGACCCATGTCTATCATCAATATACCCTTCAGGTTGGAAACGGGCGGCGCGACGCATTGCAGGCGCACTTGAAAGCGCATGGCATACCGTCGGCGGTTTACTATCCGTTTCCGGTGCATGAACAGGCGGCTTACAAATGGGTTGCGCGGGTCTCGGGCCATGCGGATGTATCCACCCGGTTGAGCAGGGAAGCGCTCTCGCTACCGATTCATGCGGAATTGACGGACGAAATGCAGCAGACGATCATTGAACAGATTCTCAAATTCTTTCGGAAATAACGGGGAAGTTATGGCGGATCAGCAGAAGAAGATACGCTTTGCCGTGGTCGGATGCGGACATATCGGGAAGCGCCACGCGGAAATGATTATGCGCGATGAGGGCGCCGAACTGGCGGCGCTGTGCGATATCCTTCCCGAAGAGACCCTGGGGCTTGAAGCGTATCAGGTCCCTTTTTTCAGCAGTCTGACAGACTTGCTTCACCGCGAACGGGAGGTTGACGTAATCAATATCTGTACACCCAACGGCCTTCATGCGGACATGGCTGTTCAGGCGATTGAGGCCGGCCGCCACGCAGTGATCGAGAAACCGATGGCGCTGACGGTTGCCGATGCGGAACGGATTGTTTTCAGCGCCCTGAAATACCGGAGGCAAGCCTTCTGCGTCATGCAGAACCGTTATTCTCCGCCCTCAGTCTGGATAAAGGAACTCATCGAATCCGGCCGGCTGGGAAACATCTGCATGGTGCAGCTGAACTGTTACTGGAACCGTGACGAACGCTATTACAGACCGGACAGCTGGCATGGCAAGGCGGCACTGGACGGAGGTACGCTGTTTACGCAATTCTCTCATTTCATTGACATCATGTACTGGCTTTTCGGCGACATCTGCGACATACAGGCGCGTTTCGCCGACTTCAATCACGCCGGACTGACCGACTTTGAAGATTCGGGGATACTTCACTTCCATTTCGTGAACGGAGGTATGGGCAGCCTGAACTATTCCACCTCCGTATGGGACCGGAATCTGGAAAGCAGCATGTTGATTGTGGCCGAAAACGGAAGCGTCAAGATCGGCGGGCAATACATGAACGAAGTGCTGGCATGTCATGTCAGGGATTACGAAATGCCGGCGCTTCCTCCGACGAATCCCGGCAATGATTATGGCGCCTACAAAGGCTCGGCACAGAATCATCACTGCGTGATTCGCAATGTGGTTAACGTGTTGCGGGGGAATACCTCCGAAGCCATCACGACCAATGTCCTGGAGGGATTGAAAGTCGTTGACATCATCCAGCGGATTTACGCGTTGAAGAAAAATAAAAGCGCGGCCGGAGACGACCGGTAACAGGTGGTGAAAAACAGGTTTATCTCCTGTGGCATTACCGCGTCCAAATTGCGACTCCATTCGTCTGTCATGCAGTAGATTTTCGGCTCCATAATGTTGTGTGGGAAACATTACTTCGAGGTTCTATCTTTGCGTTATGAACCGCACAGAAATTTTCTCATCCTGTCTTATCTGAAATAATTCATGTTATCCGTTCTGTTTTTTTGTTCATCCGTCCACTTACGCCGTCTGCGGACTTACTTACGCTTCCGGTCTATCAATCACATGCGGTCGTATATCCTTTTATACTTCGCGCGGTACGGTTTTGTGCATGGCGCGCGAAGTATAAACCTCTTCTTTTCTATAAACGGGAGAATCCTTCGGTTTTTTTTTAACTCGATGACACTGTGCTTTAGCTGACGAAGGAAAAGGAGGAGGAAAAGCGGAGGAATGGACAGGCAAAAAGCCCTGCGGGGACTTTGGCTGTGTACGGGCGCCATATCCGCAAGCCCATTTTTTCACCTCTTATTTTATCCGAAAATGAAAACGGCGCCGTGTCAGGCAGTACCGGCTCCGGCCCGTTCTTCCATCACGCGGCGATAGATCGCATTGAGCCTGCAGGCTCTGTTTTCCAGGGAATAGCTTTCCGCCCGTTTGCGTGCGCCGAGGCTCAGTTGATAACGTTCTTCCTCATGATGGTAGAAGTAGCGAATGTATTCGGCGATGTCGCGTGCAATCTGCCGGGGAGACACAAGGTCGACTTTCCGTCCGCAGGTTTCATCCACGACCTCGCTAAAGGATAAATGATTCAGAGCAATCACCGGACAGTAATTCGCCAGCGATTCAAAAACGACATTGGTTGTTGCATCCATCAGGCTGGGCAGGAAAAAAAGATGGGAATGGGCATAGAGCGACGGCATTTCGCCGTGGGGAACCCGTCCCATGTAGTCGTAGGCGAGGGAATATTTTCCGCAGAGCCTGATGATTTTTTTCCGGCAAATCCCGTCGCCCGCAACCGTCAGCCGGTAGGGGATGTCGCCCGCCTCCTGAATGATCCGCAAGGCTTCGACCAGCAGGATGGCGCCTTTCCTGGAATCAAATCCCGCCGCCCATAACAGCCGGATGGGAGAGGCTGCCTCGCGCGGCGGGGGGACGGGGATGTCTCTGAGGATGGCGCAGGTTTCCGGCATCACATCCCACCGGCGCAGGCCCAGCCGGCGGTGCATCACTTCAGCCGTGTGGCGGCAGTCGCAGATACAGGCCGCGGCGCTGCCGGTGGCCTTTTTCAGCCTTCTCGAAAAGCGCAGCTGATACATGCAGGTCACCCGCCGCGCAACTGTTTTGAATCGCTCCTTCCAGGTGTACAGCGACAGAAACCGCACCGGCCCGTCGCCCAGCACGCTGACAGGTCCCCAGACGAAAGGCCGGTCCAGTTTCCAGAGATAGCCCGGTTCCCGGAACGTGGAATTGGTGATGTGATGAATGATGTCGATCCGTTCGGTCTTCAGCAGTTCCGACACCAGACGGTATACCTTTTTCTGCCAGCGCCTGTAATCCACGTAATAGAGGAACGGAAACAGGCGGATGCCCCGGGTGTATTTCACCTTCTGCTCAATCAGGAACAGCCGGATGTTCCGCTTCCTCCCTTCTTCCGACTGGACAAAATCAATGACGCCGCGGATATAATCGTGCCTGTTGCATACCAGCAGGACATCGTGATGCGCTGAAATACCCGTCAGGAAATTCCATCCCACGCCATGTTCCGATCCCTGATCCGGCGCACAGTGATTGGCTGTTATCAGTATTTTGTATCGCTGCGACATGCCCGTTTATTTTCGGTCGGCTCCCGCCGGACGGCGTTCGAATCATTCTGTTTCATAATCATCCCGGAATGTTACCGGTAAAGACCTTCACGCGACAGCAGGTGATCGAGATTCGCCACGCCCAGCCCGACAATCGCCATCACCGTGGCCGCATGTTGCTGGTATTCGGGGATGCTTTTCGTGTACAGGTCCCGTTCCGTATGCCAGATTTCGCGGTAATTGAAGTTGTAGCCTTTGACGTCTTCCTCGTCCAGCGAAATGGCCGGTATGCCCTTGATGGCGAAAACGGAGGCATCCGTTCCGCTGAGGCGTGCGGGCTTTGGTCTCGGAGCGGTTTCCTTCACCTCGAAGGGTATTTCGGGATGAATGGAGGAGAGCGGCGCGCAGATTTGAACGAAATCGGAATACATGGCTTTCGGCACGCTGATGCTGACCGGAGGCAGCGGGCCGCCGTCGCGGTTGAAGATGTTGGAGATTTTGTCCCACTGTTCGGGATGCGAAGCCGCCCAGGCCTGCGCGCCCAGCAGTCCGTATTCCTCGCCGGCAAAGGCGATGAAAAGCATGCTGCGCCTGGGCCGCGCGCCTGATTTGGCGACCAGACGGGCGGCTTCGATGACGGATGTGACGCCCGCCCCGCAGTCTACGCCGCCGGTGGCCGCGTCGTGCGAATCCAGGTGGCCGCTCAGGATGACGTATTCGTCCGGATAATCGCTTCCCCGGATTTTACCGGCTACGCTATAGTATTTTACCGGCCCCATCCTGAAATGATTGCGGATGTCAAATTCCAGTTCAAACACGCGCCGCTCGCGCACCATCTGCCGGATGATTTCATACTGATGTTCGTCGAGCTTGATGTCGGGGATTTCGGGCAGGCGGTCAAACGTCATGGTCGAATCCTTGACCACGCTCCGGTCATACAGCGCCACCAGGGGCACCGGCGCCGACTGAATGATGCCCAGAATGCCCGCTTCGCACATTTCGCGATAGAACAGCGCCGGCTCGTCGAGCAGCGTCAGCAGGGTGTCATTCCTGTTTTTCAAGCGGTTGTTTTCAGCAATGGCCTGATTGCGTTTACGTATTTCCACGTTCCGGGCAAGGATGGACGCGCGGGCGGAATCGGCAGCCGCGCCGTGCGGAATCGCCCATCCGACGTTTTTTCCCGTCACCAGCACCCATGCGCCTTTCAGTGCGTTTTTCATGCTGTTCAGTTCTTCACGCGTCTTTGGCTCAAGCAGGACGTGGCCTCGCTGCAACCCTTTCGTGCCGGACGAGTAGGAAGGCGTGACGAAATGCAGCGTCATGGCCCGGTCGCCGCCCAGCATCCGTCCGAACCACGGGCCGCGATTGTAGCCAACCGGCACGGTGCCGCCTTCGTTCAGTTCTACTTCCAGTCCCCATTCGGCGAATTTGGACGCCACCCATTCGACGGCATGGTCATAGGCGTCCGAACCGATCGGACGGCCGCCGAAACGGTTGGTAAGCACATCCAGGTGATTCATCACCTGATTGTCCGTCTTTCCGAGTTCAATCAGTTTCCGGACGGTCGCATCCTGTGCCGGCGCGGTCACAAACGCCATCCCCATAGCGCAGAGTAATAATATCTTCTTCATCTGTTTCTGTTTTTTTTAAAAAGTTCGGGCGCAAATGTATTCAAAAAAAACGTATTGGCCGCACATCGCCGAATGATTCTTCCGGGATCGTGCACCGCAGCCGGCCGCGCCGATGCAGCGCCGTCCCGGGAGCCGTCCCTTCCTGCTGAGGCGCATTTCAAGCGGTTGCAGTCCTGTTTTTGTTTTGGGCGCCCTTCCGTCGCTTCGCCTGACGCTTCACTCCCGTCGCTTCACGCTTCGGACAGGCGAAAACGGGTTTATTTTTGTTTTTATGCTTCATACTTGCGGCAGAATCGTGTTTCCGCGTTTTTTTGCGGTTCTGCCGCTGGTACGAAGCATGAAAATCGTCGTTTTTATGCTTCTGCCGCTGGTACGAAGTATGATTTTGCCCATTTTTGCGGTTCTGCCGCTCGGCAGAAGCATGAATCCGTCCGTTTTTGCGGTTCTGCCGACAGGAAGAAGCATTTTTCCGTTTTTCTCCCCGGTTTTGTCCGGATCCTGTTCCGGAAAACAGGGAGTGATGCCAAAACAGACGCTGTCTGCTGCCGCACGGAGGGAGGCTGTTCCGGGTCTCACCCCGCCATCCCGCACCTCCGGGGCGGATGAACTGTAAAGGCGCACCGCACTTCATCCGTGTCCGGGCTGCGACCTTTGAAATGTACCCTCCTGCTGAGGCCTGCCGGGAAATCGCCGAATATTGCTTACTTTTGCGCTGCAAACAGGTAGCGCATGAAAGAATTTATTATTACGGAAGAACGTACGGAAAAGGCCGTGCTGATAGGGCTGATCATGCCCGGACAAAACGAGAGGCAGGCCAGGGAATATGTGGGCGAACTGGCTTTTCTGGCCGAGACGGCCGGCCTGGAACCGGTCAGGCAGTTTTACCAGCGGCTGGACATGCCCTGCGCGGCCACCTTTGTCGGGACGGGCAAACTGCAGCAGATCCATGAATATGTGACGGAAAACGATATTGGAACCGTGATTTTTGACGATGAACTGTCGGCCAAACAGCTGCGCAACATTGAAAAGGTGCTGCAGGTACGGATTCTGGACCGTACCCACCTGATTCTCGACATCTTTGCCCGCCGGGCGCAGACGGCACATGCCAAAACGCAGGTCGAACTGGCTCAATACCGGTATATGCTGCCCCGGCTGACGCGGCTCTGGACGCACCTCGAGCGGCAGCGTGGCGGTATCCACATGCGCGGACCGGGCGAGACGCAGCTGGAAACCGACCGGCGCATCATCCTGGAG
Organism: Tannerella sp.; assembly: GCA_031276675.1. GTDB lineage: Bacteria > Bacteroidota > Bacteroidia > Bacteroidales > Tannerellaceae > Tannerella. Next base: position 51,449 of record JAISMO010000114.1, on the reverse strand, counting down.
CGGATTGCCCGGCTGAAACGCGAACTGGTCGAGATCGACCGCCAGAAATCGGCTCAGCGCAGGAACCGCGGCAAACTGGTGCGCGTGGCCTTGGTCGGCTATACGAACGCCGGGAAATCGACGCTGATGACGCTGCTGAGCAAAAGCGAAGTCTTTGCCGAAAACAAGCTGTTTGCCACGCTGGACACGACGGTGCGTAAGGTGATTGTCGACAACCTGCCTTTCCTGCTCTCCGACACGGTCGGATTTATCCGCAAACTGCCAACCGAACTGGTAGAGTCCTTCAAGTCCACGCTGGACGAAGTGCGCGAAGCCGACCTGCTGCTGCATGTCGTCGACATCTCGCATCCTTCGTTTGAAGAACAGATCGAAGTGGTCCACAGGACGCTGGTCGAAATTGACTGCAAGGAAAAGCCGGTACTCATCGTATTCAACAAGATAGACGCTTTCACGTTTATTCCCAAAGAAGAAGATGACCTTACGCCGCGCGTGCGGGAAAATATCCCGCTGAACGAACTGCAGGAAACCTGGATGGCGAAACTGCCGGAGCAGTGCATCTTTCTCTCGGCAAGGGAGCGGGTAAACATTGACGGGCTGAAATCGCTGCTTTATGAGCGGGTACGGGAGATTCACGTCCGGCGTTTTCCTTACAATGACTTCCTCTATCAGGACTATAGCGAGGAGGATGTGCAGATGCAGCATCGCGACTGAACGGAGCAGGGGGATGTTAAAAAAAGTACTGGAAACGATTGCCACGCGCTATGTGGTGGCGGCATTGAATCTGATGCTGATTTTCATCAACGGCAAAGCGCTGGGCATTCACGGCATGGGAGTGGCCGGTGTGATCTATGCCTCGGCAAACATTGTTTTCCTGTTTAACGGTGTGTTTTGCGGAAACACCATTGTCTATCACCTGAACCGTTATCCCCTGCGTTATGTCTTCCTTCCTGCGTATGTATGGGCCTTTGCCGGCTCGGCGATTGCCTGCGGCGCAATGGCGCTGACGGGCATGTTGCCGGCGGGCTTCGGCGCGGAAGTATACGGGCTGGCAACGCTGTTGTCGCTGGTGGGGATTCATTCGCGCGTTCTGCTGGGTAAAGACCGTGTCAAGGCATTCAATGCAACGTTTATGATTCAGGGAGGAAGCCTGTTCGTTATTTTACCGTATGTGTATTACATTGCGGGAAAGCAGGATGTGGAAGGTTACCTGTGGGGAGTGTACCTCTCGACAGCCCTTGCCTGGTTTGTGAGTCTGCTGTTTTTATATCCGGTGGCATGCATCCGGCGCGAAAAAAAACCGCTGCCCGCCGCCCTGCCGCCTCCCTTCCGCCTGTGGAGCAAAATGTTTGTCTACGGCCTGTGGAGCAGCGCGGACAACTTGACGGAAGGCCTGACGGCACGGCTGAATTACTTTCTGTTACAGCGCTTGAGCGGTTACGGACAGGTAGGGTTATTCGATGCCGGCGCACGCATCTCCGAAAGCGTCTGGCACATCAACCGGAGTGTTAGCGCCATCTCCTACAGCCAGGTGGCCAGGACATCCGACCCGGAAATGCAACGGCAACAAACGCTCCGTTTCTTCAAATGGACCTATTGCGCCCTCCTGGCAGTGACGGGTGTGATCCTGCTGATCCCCGAGCGGATCTTTACCGATTACCTGTTTACGACTGAGTTTCGGGGCATCCGGAAGGTGATCGGGGGACTTTCGGTCGGGGTCGTCATGTTTGGCGCCAACAACATCCTGAGCCATTATTTTATCGGAACAGGGAAAGTGAAATACAGTACGGCCTGTTCGTGTGTGGGGTTGGTGGCGCTGCTGATTTCCGGCAGTTTGCTGGTGCCGGTGCATGGCGTACTTGGTTCGGCCGTGTCGACCAGTATTGCTTTCTCGGTCATGCTGCTGTTTTCGCTGATCGTTTTTGTCCGCCGGACGCACACCTCCCTGCATGAATTGCTTCCTTCAAGGGAAGATTTTACAGAACTGAAATGGTTACTCACAGGAAAACAAATCAAATGAAAGGTGACTTCTGCCGACATGGCGTTCATTTTTTTCTGACGGGTGCAAAGAATAATTCTCCGAGGAAACGGTTTTTTCGGCATCAGCATTGCATATTCAAAAATAAGCATTATCTTTGCGCTGCTTTTCACAAAGAAAGCAATCACAAAGGGCGTTTAGCTCAGCTGGTTCAGAGCATCTGCCTTACAAGCAGAGGGTCGGCGGTTCGAATCCGTCAACGCCCACACCCAAAAAAGGACATACTTTTTACCGTAAGTCCTTTTTTGATTGATAGGGAAACACAACTTGCATCAATGATCGACAATCATTCAGATATAAAACAGGCATTTTTTTGTGCAAAGCGCTATATAATATTATCTTTGCAGGGTTTCACAGGCATGGAAACAGTGATGTATGGAAAAGAGCAACAGCATTCGATTTGACCGGGCGAGTTTCACAGTACCGGAAGATTGCCTTTTCAAAGTCGCTTTATGTTAAACCGTTATAGATATAAAATGAAGAGAATCTTAATAATAACAGTGTTCTGTCTGGCTGCTGCCGGTGTGATGGCTGCAAATCCGGTAAAAAAGCAGGTTCGGTCAGGGGAGTTCGAACGGGAATATCTGGTTTATACGCCTGAAAATTCCCGTTCCCGTCCGGAGGGTTTGATTGTCTGTCTGCATGGACTTAACAGTACCATGGAGGATTTTTTCGACGGCTATCCCATTTACAAAATAGCAGATTCACTTAACTACTTGATTGTTGCGCCACAGGCTTTACCCGAACAAAGTCAGAGCCTGATTGACAAGGCGGCGATGATCAGTTTCATCACCGGAAACAAGCTTTTCCTCCGTGCAGTCTGGAGTTGCGGATTGAAAGTCAAAGCCGTTATGAACCTGGGAAATATTCTGTTGCTGGATGATGAATTGAACAGACAGGTGGATGATATGGAATTTATCCGTTTAATTATCCGGCAGACACTGGAAGAATTTGCGTTGAAATCCGAAAACATCTTCATGGTCGGTACTTCGATGGGAGGTTACATGGCCTATCAGTTTGCGCTGAAACAGCCTGTGAAGCTGGCTGGCATGGTTTCCATTGTCGGTTCGATGGGATTGAACATTCAGGGAATGGGAAACGGAATGAAAGTGCCGGTCTGCGATTTTCACAGCCTGACGGATGAAGTCGTTCCCTATACCGGTTCGACCGAACAGCCCGGAATCACGGTTCACCTGGCTCAGCCCAAACAGGATGTGCTCCGCTATTGGGTGCAAACCAACGGCGCGGGTGCACCGGTGACGGAAAACATCAGTTATTATCCTTCAACAAATGGTATTACGGTCGAAAAAATCAGCTATCCGCATCCGGAATATGAGGTCATACACTATCAGATAAACGGCTCGAATCACAACTATTTCTTCCGGAAAGAAGCAGGCGACTGCATGGATTACCTGGAGGAAATCACGAAATTCATCACCTCGCACGCTTCGCCGCGTTCGGAGGGAATTAAGTTGCTTCCGGAACAATACCTTGCCGTATATCCCAATCCTGCTTACAGCCGGATTTATTTTGGAGTGATGAATGGACTTGTTTCGATTTATGACTTCACGGGAAAGGAAATGCTATCTGCTCCGTTCAGCGCCGGACAATTGGATATCTCGTCTCTGAAACCGGGAACGTACATTATTTGCATCCGGTCGAACGGGACTGTCCGGACAGCGAAATTGATTAAACGATAGCGGATTTCTTTGTTATTAACTCATGTTACGCGGCATCCGTCGGGCAGCCTCAATGCACAGGCAATCGGGCGGCTTTGTCTGCGAGGGATAAGTCCGGATACTGCGTAGCATGAGTGAATTAATGTTCCTAATGGACATTTTGGGCTTATAACAAACCGTTAAAACAAAATGAATCGAAAACCGGGAAAATTGCCTGGTGTTGATTCCCCCTCAAGACAGATTCTTTAGAAAAATTGCATTCGCTACCTGAATCTGCCTCTGCCCCTTTCCTTCAGGAGATTTTCCCGATCTAAAAATAATTACTATATTTGTTCGCTTTTTGAGAATAAAGGCCTGCAATGTATATCTGCTTGATATATAGTTTGCAATATAAAACAAATAAATGCATGAGTGACGTAGAATTGAATGTAACAAGCGATGAATATTCCTCCAAAAATATTCAGGTACTGGAAGGTTTGGAGGCCGTTCGCAAACGCCCCGCGATGTATATTGGCGATACGGGCGAAAAGGGACTCCATCATTTAGTCTATGAAGTAGTAGATAATTCGATAGACGAAGCGCTGGCCGGCTACTGTTCCCACATTGACGTAGTGATTAATGAAGACAATTCGGTGAAGGTGACGGACGACGGGCGGGGAATCCCGGTCGACTTTCACGAGAAGGAAGGCAAATCTGCCCTGGAAGTGGTGTTGACCGTACTGCATGCAGGCGGTAAGTTTGACAAGGGAACCTACAAAGTTTCCGGTGGATTGCACGGCGTCGGCGTTTCGTGCGTCAATGCACTCTCATCCTTTCTGAAAGCGGAAGTGCACCGCAACGGCAAAACCTACATGCAGGAATTTTCCATCGGAAAACCCAAGGCCGACATCCGGGAAACCGGCACGAGCGACCGCACGGGAACAACCATTCTGTTCAAACCCGACGCATCCATCTTCACCGTAACGGAATATAAATATGACATCCTCGCCAATCGCCTGCGCGAACTGGCCTTTCTAAATGCAGGCATCCGGCTGAGTCTGACCGACAGGCGGGTGCTGAAGGAAGACGGAACCTGCAAGCATGAACTCTTCCATTCCGAAAACGGATTGAAAGAATTTGTGCGCTACATTGACCGCACAAAGGAATCTCTGATCCATGACGTAATTCATATTATAACTGAAAAGCAGGGGATTCCGGTGGAAGTAGCCATGACCTACAACACGTCCTACAACGAGAGCGTCTTTTCCTTTGTAAATGATATTCATACCATTGAAGGAGGTACCCATCTGGCCGGGTTCCGTCGCGGACTGACCCGTACCCTGAAAAAATATGCCGAAGATTCCAAACTGCTGGAGAAAGCGAAAGTGGAAATTCAGGGCGACGACTTCCGCGAAGGGCTGACGGCGGTCATTTCCATCAAGGTGGCTGAGCCCCAGTTTGAAGGTCAGACCAAAACCAAACTCGGTAACAACGAAGTCATGGGCGCAGTGGATATGGCTGTCGGCGAAGCGCTGAGGAACTACCTGGAAGAGCATCCGAAGGAAGCAAAAATCATTGTCGACAAAGTGATTCTGGCTGCCACGGCGCGTCAGGCGGCCCGCAAGGCGCGCGAACTGGTACAGCGCAAATCGCCCCTGACAGGTGGCGGACTGCCGGGAAAGCTGGCCGACTGTTCCTCGAAAGACCCGGCCGAATGTGAACTGTTTCTGGTCGAGGGCGATTCGGCCGGAGGGACCGCCAAGCAGGGACGCGACCGGCTGTTCCAGGCGATTCTGCCCTTGCGCGGCAAAATCCTGAATGTCGAAAAGGCAATGGACCATAAAATCTTCGAAAGCGAAGAAATACAGAATATTTTTCGAGCCATGGGCGTAACCATCGGCACGGAAGACGATCCGAAGGGATTAAACCTGAGCAAACTGCGTTATCACAAGATTGTGATCATGACCGATGCCGATGTCGACGGAAGCCATATTGCCACGCTGATCCTGACCTTCTTTTTCCGCCGGATGCGCGGACTGATTGAAAACGGGTATGTCTATCTGGCCACCCCGCCGCTGTACCTCTGCAGGAAAGGCAAAGTCGAAGAATACTGCTGGACGGACCAGCAGCGGCAGGCTTTTATCGACAGGCTTGGCAGCGGAAACGAAAGTCAGATACATACGCAACGCTATAAAGGTCTGGGAGAAATGAACGACCATCAGTTGTGGGACACCACCATGAACCCGGCCAACCGCACACTGAAGCAAATTACCATAGAAAATGCCATTGAAGCCGATTCGATTTTTGCCATGCTGATGGGCGAAGAAGTTGGCCCGCGTCGCGAGTTCATCGAAGAAAATGCAACGTATGCCAATATAGACGCATAAAAAACCCGGATACCTGCCTGCATGGAACATTCACTCCGTCTCCCCGATTTGGAAACGCTCCGGAAGGAGGCAGATGAATACCTGCCTGCCGCCGAAGCGACGCCGTTACCCCGCATTGGCATTTCCGCCAATAAAAAAGAAGACCTCTCCTGCATTTCCGATCCCTATTATCAAGCTGTCTTGCAGGCCGGCGGCGCGCCGGTAATCATACCGGTGATGACGGAAGTCAGCGCCCTGGCAGCCATTGTGGACAGTCTGGACGGGCTGATTCTTTCCGGCGGCGGAGACATAGACCCCCTGTTTCTTGTCGAGGCGCCCATACCCGAAGTCGATGGCGTCAACGCCTTTCGCGACGCCTTTGATTTCCTGCTCCTGCGGCTGGCCTTCGTCCGTCAGATACCCATACTGGGGATTTGCCGCGGGCATCAGGTAATCAACGCAGCCTTCGGAGGCACCCTTTATCAGGACATTCCCACGCAATATGCCGCCACAGCCCTGCCCCACAGCCAGACCGAACCGCGTCACTGCGCCACGCATACCGTCACCCTGGCCAACCGTCCCTCCATCCTGCGCGCCATCGCGCCGGAAAAAAACGAATGGGCCGTCAATTCGCTGCATCATCAGGCGGTCAAAGACCTCGCTCCGGGATTCGTCGCCACCGCCACCGCCGCGGACGGCATCAACGAAGGCATCGAACTCCCCGAATACCCCCTGTTCGGCGTGCAGTGGCATCCGGAACAGATGGCCGTCCACGGCGACGAAACCATGCAATCTCTTTTCCGCTTCCACATCCGGAAGGCAGCTCTTTTTGCCGAAGCCAAACGGCTCCACGACCGCATCCTGACCATTGATGCGCATACGGATGCGCCGATGGTCTATACTGGCGACTTTGACCTGGGTCGGCGCACTGGAGGCATCTTCAACCCACCCTATACAGAAGGCAAGGTCAACCTGCCCCTGATGGAACTGGGACGGCTGGACGCCGCCTGCATGGTGGCCTACGTCCCGCAAGGCCCGCGCACGGAAGAGGCCTGTCGGCAGGCATGGGAATATGCCCTGGAGCGGCTTGCGCAACTCATCCGGCAGGAGCGGCTGCATCCCGCACGCGTGGGGATTGCCCGCACGCCGGACGACCTGCTGCGCCTGAAACGGGAAAGGAAAAAAGCTATTCTGCTGGGCCTGGAAAACGGCTACGCCATCGGCAAAAACCTCGGCCGCCTGAAGACCCTGAAGCAATGGGGCGTCTCCAGCATCACACTGTGTCACAACGGCGCAAACGACCTCTGCGACTCGGCCGCCGGCGAACCCGAATGGGGCGGGCTAAGCCCCTTCGGACGGGAAGCGGTGCATGAAATGAACCGCCTGGGCCTCCTGATTGACCTCTCCCACGCCGCCGAAACGACCTTCTACGACGTGCTGAACGAAAGCCGTATGCCTGTCATCGCCTCCCATTCCTCCGTCCGCGCCCTTTGCAATCATCCTCGCAACCTGACGGACCGTCAGATCGGAGCACTTGCGGCCAAGGGAGGCGTCATACACATCTGCCTCTACACCGGTTTCATCCGCGAAAACAGCGGCGAAACGGGATGTCCCGAAGCCACGCTGAGCGATGCCGTCCGTCACATCAACCACGCCGTCCGCATAGCGGGTATCGACCACGTCGGCATCGGTTCCGACTTCGACGGCGGCGGCGAACTGATTGGCTGCCGCGCCGCCAACGAACTGATACAGATCACTGTCCGCCTGCTCGCCGAAGGCTATTCGGATGAAGACATACGCAAAATCCGGGGCGGAAACCTCCTGCGCGTCCTGCAAACCGTCCGGAGATGAACCCGGTCACCTCAGGGGCGCCCTTCGTTTGCAAAAGAAAAAAAGAGATTTTCCTCCGTCGGCGACTGTCCTGACAGATAAACAGGCGAACCACACGGTATCTCAGCTATGCCCGTGAGACATTTCATCCGGGCGCCGGAGGTCCCCGGAAAATGCAAGCGATAACTGTCGGGACGGGAGGAGCGTGAAACTTCTTCGGTGCAGGGGTGTGAATCCGTATGTGCGGATGGCCTCGCGGTGCGCCCGTGTGGGATAGCCTTTGTTTTTTTCCCATTGATAAGTCGGCCATACTTCGGCCAGGCTGTTCATGTAATCATCGCGACAGGTTTTTGCCAATATCGACGCTGCCGCGATACTCCGGTATTTGCCGTCGCCCCCAACCACCGTCGTATGGGGGATACCCGGATAGGGAGTAAAACGGTTGCCGTCAATCAGCAGGTGTTGGGGAACCGTTTTCAACTGCTCGATGGCTCGGTGCATTGCCAGAAAAGACGCATTCAGGATATTGATACGGTCGATTTCTTCCGGCGCGACTGAGCCGGTTGCCCAGGCAACGGCTTCCCGTTCGATGACCGTCCGCAGTTCATAGCGTTTCTTCACACTTAAGCGCTTGCTGTCATTCAGGTCGGCATGGTGAAAGTCCGGCGGCAGAATCACGGCTGCGGCGTATACTGCCCCCGCCAGACATCCCCGTCCGGCTTCGTCGCAGCCGGCTTCCATGCGGCCGGTTTTCAGACAGGGCAGCAGCGCCATTTAAAACATGCCTTTAATCCGTTCGATACCGGCTGTCAGTACGTCGATTTCTTCCATCGTGTTGTAGAGGGCAAACGAGGCGCGCACCGTCCCGTCCACGCCCAGTATCCGCATCAGCGGTTCGGCACAGTGATGCCCCGTGCGCACGGCAATCCCCAGCCGGTCCAGCAGCATCCCCGCGTCATAATGATGAATCGGTCCCAGGGCAAATGACAGGACGCTGCTTTTGGCGCCCGCCCGCCCGAAGATGCGTGCTCCGGCATCGGTCAGCCGTTGCTCGGCACGGGTCAGCAGGGCTTCCTCATGGGCGGCAATGGCGTCCCACCCGAAGGATGACAGGTAACGCAACGCTTCTGCCAGCGCCGTACTCCCGATGAAGTCCGGCGTACCGGCTTCAAACTTGTACGGCAGTTCATTGAAACTCGTTTTCTCGAATGATACGGAAGCGATCATCTCTCCTCCACCCTGGTAGGGAGGGATGCATTCGAGCCGGCATGCTTTGCCGTAAAGCACGCCGATGCCCGTGGGAGCGTAGATTTTATGTCCGGAGAAGGCATAGAAGTCGACATCCAGCGCCTGCACGTCCACGGGCATGTGTGCCACGGCCTGCGCGCCGTCAATCAGTACGGGGATGTTGTGCCGGCGGGCGATACGGATGATGTCGGCCACGGGATTGACCGTCCCCAGCACGTTGGATACATGCGTAACGGCCACCAGGCGCGTCCGTTCGGTAAACAGCCGCTCGTAAACATCCATCTCCAACTCGCCCCGTTCGTTCACCGGGATCACCTTCAGCCTCATCCCCTGCAACTGCCAGGGGACAATGTTCGAATGATGTTCCATCGCCGAGACAATCACCTCGTCGCCCGGTCGCATGAACGCTTTACCATAGCTCGAAGCCAGCATGTTGATCGCTTCGGTCGTGCCGCGGGTAAAGATGATTTCCGTCGGCGAGCGGGCGTTCAGGAATTGCTGTACCGTCCGTCGCGCCTCTTCATGAGCTTCGGTAGCCTGCTGACTGAGGAAGTGTACACCGCGGTGGATGTTCGCATTGACACGGTAATACCCGTCGGTCAGCTTCTCAACTACGCAACGCGGTTTCTGCGTCGTAGCCGCATTGTCGAGATAGACCAGCGGTTTGCCGTATACTTTGTTCTGCAAGATCGGAAAATCCGAACGGAGGGATGACAGGTCTAACATAGCGGGATGCTTTTATTGGCTGTCTCTATTCTTTTGTGATGAAAAACGCCTGTATTCCCTTCAATGTACTGCGCAATGTCCGGTATTTTCAACTGTGTCATATTTTCCTGTATTTGCAAATAATATAAGTTTTGCGGACTCGATCTGTTTTTTCACCATGCTGCAATATTCGGGCGAAATATCTATGCCTATTGAATTGCGATTCATGCGCTGAGCCACAATATTGGTTGTTCCGGATCCCATAAAAGGGTCAAGTACCGTGTCGCCTTCTTTGGTAAAAAGCCGGATAAACCATTCGGGCAGCCCTTGGGGAAATGCTGCGCTGTGGTTTTTATTGCCGCATTCGGTTGCCAGGTGCAGCACGTTTGTCGGATACACTTTTTCCCGGTCAAGCCAGTTGGAAATGTTTTTCCCAAAGCCGCTCCCGACTTTGGAGTGATCTCTGATTTGGTCCGTTTCGCTCAAGTTTTTCAACCGCCCCCTTGCCCAGTCTCCCTTCGGAACCATTACTTCGTCCTGATACATGGCAAAGGTTTTTTGCCTGTTGAACTGAAGCAGCCTTTCCCAGGCATCCCGAAAGCGGTTGGGCCACTTTCCGGGGTAACAGTTTTTTTTGTGCCAGATAAATTCTTCCGTCCAAAGCCACCCCTGTTTCCGCATTTCGAGAACAAGCTCCATCACATAGGTACTGCGCTCGCCGTCAACTACTTTTTCCTTTATATTCAAAACAAAAGTACCTGCCGGTTTCAGCACCCTCAAAAGCTCTTTGGAGACAGGCAGGAACCATTGAACGTATTTATCCGGACTGATTCCCCCATACGTATTTTTTCGCTGATCGGCATACGGTGGCGAGGTAAAAATCAAATCAACCGAATTGTCGGGAAGTTCTTTTAAAAGCACCCTGCAATCTCCAAGTAATATGTTTGCTGTTATTTTCATTGAAAACAGGTTGGGAGAGAGACTGTCTGTCCGGGCAACCTCTCTCCTTTATCCGGCGTCCGGTCAGCGGCCGCTCCAGTCAACCAGATGCATGTCACCCCTGTCCGCCAGCGCATGATGGAAGGCAAAACAGGCTTTGAGGTCTTGCGGCGTATGTCCGGCAATGCCTCTGTTCAGATAGTCGTTCAGGAGTGGACGATAGTCGGGATGCACACAGTTGTCGATGATGAGACGCGCCCGTTGCACAGGCGAAGTGCCGCGCAAGTCGGCTACGCCGTATTCGGAAACGAGGATTTTGACGGAATGTTCACTGTGGTCTGCGTGCGAGACCATCGGCACAAAAGCGCTGATTTTACCGTTTTTGGCCGTCGAAGGCGTGGTGAAGACGGACAGGTAGGCTCCGCGAGTAAAGTCGCCCGAACCGCCGATCCCATTCATCATCCGGGTACCCGATACGTGCGTCGAATTGATGTTTCCGAAAATATCGACTTCAAGAGCCGTATTGATGGTGATCAGGCCCAACCGGCGGACGACTTCGGGATTGTTGGATATTTCCTGCGGCCGGAGCAGGAGTTTGTCCTTGTAGAAGTCCAGATTTGAATACACCTCATTCAACGCCTCCTTGCTGAGCGTGAGCGAACAGCCGCTGGCAAACTTGACCCGTCCCTGTTTCATCAGTTTGATGACGGCATCCTGAATCACTTCGGTATAGATGCTGAAAGGGGGGATGCCTTCATTTTCGCCCATACATCCCAGTACAGCGTTGGCGATGTTGCCCACGCCGCTCTGGAGCGGCAGGAACGTGTTCGGGATACGTCCGGCTTTCATTTCGTTTACCAGAAAAGCGGCTACATTGCGTCCGATGTCGACCGTGACCTCGTCAAGCGGCGTGAAGGTGCTGCCGTCCGGAGGCGTTGTCGTGCTTACCACGCCGGCGATTTTCTTCGGATCGACTTTCAACACCGGCGAACCGATCCGGTCGGAGGGGGTGTAGATGGGGATTTCGCGACGATATGGAGGATCGTTCGGTTCATACAGATCGTGCATTCCACGAATAGCCTTCGGATGAAAATGATTCAGTTCGATCAGAATGAGGTCCGCCATCCGGCAGAATGTCGGCGAATTGCCTGCGGCGTCCGTAAGGAGGATTTCCCCGTCTTCGGTCACGTCGGCCGCTTCGATGATCGCGACGTTGAGCTTGCCGAAGAAGCCGTAACGCAACTCTTGCGCCAGCGAGGAAAGGTGAAGGTCGAAATACTGCGCCTCGCGCGCATTCAACAACGCCCGCAAGTCTTTGTTTGACTGGTAGGGGCTGCGGAATTTCACGGCGTTCGCACGCGCCAGAGCGCCATCTATACGGTCGCCCGTAGAAGCGCCTGTGAAAATTCCGATTTGAAAGGGGTTCCCTTTTGCGTGAGCTTCTTCCGCACGCTTGGCGATTGCCGAAGGAATGATTTTGGGACAGCCTGACGGCGTAAACCCGCTGAATCCGACACGGTCGCCGTGATTGACAAAAGTTGCTGCCTCTTCGGCAGTAATGAATTGTAGAGCCATACTTAGTTCAGATTATTACATACTAATTTCGCACTGCAAAGATAGCAACGTAATAACAACCGTCAAAAACAACGGGGGTATTTTTTCCGGCATTCAATACTTCCGGTTCAATACCTCTGCTGCAATGAAGGCTTTACGGAAAGCGTCCGCGTCCGTTAAATCCAGTTCATTCATCCATGCCGTTTCCTTTTCCTCTACAGAGGCATGTGCCTCTCCGGTCAACATGCGCCGACCTTCTTCCACTCCCCGCAGCGACGAAACGGCTAAGGGCCGGATGGATTTCGGCACGGGCGAAGGATTTTTCTTTCTCTGCGTCCCTACCGGCGGCGGGGGCGGGGGCAGCATTTCCTCCATGGACGGCGCGGGCGCGGGCGGCAGCGTTTGTTCCTGAGACTTCTTCTTGTTCAGGTTGCTAATGAAACTGACTATGGCTACCACCAAAATCACAATATAATATAACCAGTCTCCGGGATGATTGTCCATACCATTAATTTCTTTACATTTGCGCCCAAAAATAGCCGTTTCTTTTGGAATCGGGAAATTTTCGACAAAAAAAAGAGTATGGACGATCCTGACACCCCGCACGCAACGCGCAAATTATACATTGAGACTTATGGTTGCCAGATGAATGTTGCCGACAGTGAAGTCGTAGCATCCGTCATGCAGACGGACGGCTACGCCGTGACGGAACACCCGGAGGAGGCCGACGCTATTTTTATAAATACCTGTTCGGTACGTGACAATGCCGAACAGCGTGTGCTGAGACGTCTGCACTATTTCCAATCGTTCCGCAAGAAAAAGAGAGGGTTGATTATCGGCGTGCTGGGCTGCATGGCCGAGCGCGTCCGGGACGAATTGATTCGGGAACATGGGGTGGACCTGGTTGCAGGGCCGGACGCCTATATGGATTTGCCGAACCTGGCCGGCGCCGTCGAACGCGGCGAGAAGGCCATCAACGTGGAACTGTCGACGCAGGAGACCTACAAGGATTTGATTCCGCTGAAACTGGGCGGTATCCGTATCTCCGGATTTATTTCCATCATGCGCGGATGCAATAATTTCTGTACCTACTGCATTGTTCCCTACACGCGCGGTCGCGAACGAAGCCGCGACCCGGGCAGTATCCTGAATGAAGCGCGCGATATGCAAGCGCAGGGATACCGCGAAGTCACCCTGCTGGGACAGAACGTCAATTCATACCGTTTTGAGACGGACGGCCGATGTGTCGGATTTCCGCAATTACTGGCATGTGTAGCCGAAGCCGTGCCGGACATGCGTATTCGTTTCACAACCTCGCATCCGAAGGACATGAGCGACGAGACCCTGCATGTCATGGCGGCGCACCGGAACATCTGCAAACATATCCACCTGCCGGCCCAGTCGGGCAGTTCGCGGATGCTGAACGTGATGAACCGCAGATATACCCGCGAATGGTATCTGGAACGTATCGCCGCCATCCGTCGTATTTTGCCGGACTGCGGTATTTCGACTGACCTTTTCTGCGGCTATCATTCCGAAACGGAAGAGGATTACGAGGCGACACTTTCGCTGATGCGCGAAGCCGGTTTCGACACGGCTTTTCTGTTCAAGTATTCCGAGCGACCGGGTACCTATGCCGCCGCACACCTGCCGGATGATGTGCCGGAAGAGGTAAAAATCCGTCGCCTGCAGGGACTGATTCGGTTGCAGAACCGGCTTTCGGAAGCCGGTAACCGTCGCGACACCGGCAAGGTGTTTGAGGTGCTGGTAGAGGGATTTTCCAAACGCTCGCGCGAACAGTTGTTCGGTCGTACCGAACAAAACAAGGTGGTTATTTTCGACAAACGGAATTTCAAAATCGGACAGTATGTGCGCGTGAAAATCGAAAGCGCCACTTCCGCAACGCTTTTCGGCACCCCGCAAATATAAGTATGCTTCGCAGCCTATAATAGAGTGGTTTGCCTGCCGCAAATTCCCTGCGGGACGCTATTTTCATAACCCTCGGATCGCCGACGGTCGGAACAGGGTAGAAGCGGAAGCGCCTTGCTCCGGCGAAGGCTTTTTGAACCGAGGCGCCCAAACCCGTTGGGTCGGGACGTCCAAGCATGTTGGGCCGAGGCGTCCAAGCCTCCCGAATCGAAGCAAATCCACTCATTTCACTGTCAATATACGATTCAATTTTTGTGGAAGAGAAAATATCGCAAAATATTTTCCTTTGGAAATTTGTTCAATCAGAAAACAGCTCTTATCTTTGCAAAAATTTTCGCCGGAATTTATTTTCGGAAGAACAAAACAGATATGGTATGAATAAATTGAGCGAATTATTGAAAAACCACCGGCTAATGTTAACCGGCGGTACATTTGGAGCCGCAGGCGGTTACCTGTACTGGCTCCGAATCGGATGCACTTCCGGCACGTGTCCCGTTACATCTTCCCCGATAATGAGCGTCATTTGGGGTGCGATACTGGGAGGACTGATATTCGGCATGTTTCAAAAGAAAGGAGGGAAACAGTGAAGAAGTTGTTGAAACCATGGAATACGGCGCGTACAGTGCGTTTCGTTGCAGGTTTGGGAATCGGGATTTTTGCCGTTTTAAACGGCGAATACTTTTTGCTGTTGTTGGCAGCGTGGCTTTTACTGCAAGGCATCTTGAACATATCCTGTTGCGGCACAGCCTGCTCGCCACAGGATATGAAACCGGACAGGCAGGAGTTGTATAAAGGAGAAATAAAAGAATATCAGCCATGAAGAAGATACGTTCAGTTGCTTTATGGAGTATCCTGCTGTTTACGGTAAATGCTTGCAAACAGGCAGATAAAAATTCGGAAGAAAATAATAAAACAGAAGAAAAGATGAAAACAGTACATTTAAACAAGGCGGAATTTCTGTCGAAAGTAGTGAATTACGAGGAAAATTCGACGGAATGGAAGTATTTGGGTGACCGGCCGGCCATTGTCGATTTTTACGCCTCATGGTGTGGACCGTGTAAAATGATTGCACCCGTTCTGGAAGAACTGGCTGCGCAGTATGAAGGAAAAATCCATATCTATAAGATAGATACGGAACAGGAGCAGGAATTGGCAGCTGCGTTCAATATCCGCAGTATCCCGACGTTGCTGTTTATTCCAATGCAAGGTTCGCCTCAGATGACACGCGGAGCGATGAGCAAAACTCAGTTGGAGGATGCAATTAAAAGTGTATTGCTCAATCATTAACCGTTATGGCACTTACCGTAAATAAAAGGCTTTGTCCGCAAAATCACCGGTGTCCGCTGTTGCAAGTTTGTCCCGCAGGCGCCATCACGCAAACAGGAAACGCTTTGCCTCAGATCGACCCGGAAAAATGCATCGAATGTGGCAAATGCGTCAAACATTGCGGGAAACAGGCTGTCGGTCTATAAATAAAATGCATGGAATGATGGAAACATTGTGTCGAATACGGGATATTTACCGCTCGATAGTCGAGTTTGAAAGCATGTTTCAACGCCGTTACGGGCTGGGGCTGAATGAAGGCATGTTACTCTGTAGCCTGTTGAAATCAGGCCCCTGCACCTCCGGTGAGATCGCGTCCCTCTTGGGCCTGACCTGCTCCAATACATCAAAAGTAATCGCGTCTGCCGAAAAAAAGGAACTGATACAACGGACATTAGGCGATCACGATAAACGACGGATGTACTTTGAACTCACGGAAAAGGGAAAGGAACAGCTTGCTGCCGTCCGGGAGCAGGATTCCGCACTTTCGGAACTGTTGAAGACCATACTGGTTAACCTGAGTTGTTCATCGGAAGTCGCTAACAAATGAATACCCGGATAACTCTAATGGACCATTTGAGATGATGGGTCTTGACTTAAGGCTTTTTATGTGCCGGGATGCTGTTTCCCGCCTTTTTTGTTTTCCGGATTATTTCCATTTTCGTATCGTTTAATGGCCCAAAGGCAGCAAGAAAACACACGTAAAGCAGTATAAATGAATAAAACCCGCTGCTTTAGCGGGTTTTACCGTAGTCTCGCCGGGAATCGAACCCGGATCTAAAGTTTAGGAAACTTCCATTCTATCCATTGAACTACAAGACCTCTTTTTTTTGAAGTGCACAAAAATAGTATCTTTTCTGCAAACGGACAAACCGCTTCTCAGTCAAAAAGGCTTTGCAAAACAGCAAACGACTTGATTTCAGAAAAATCGGGCAGGTGCAGCCGGTAATATTCCAGGATGCGGCAAATGATACGCGACCGTTCGCGACGCGAAAAGGCATATACGGTCATGTTGGCGTAATTCATCCGAAGCAGCCGGTAGAAAACGGTGCTTTCCGACTCGTCCAGATAATGGCGATGTTCCGGAGGATTGCCGGTAAATATACCGTTCACCATGTCGAAATAACATCCCGGCCGGTAGGATTCCGCATTCGGATAGACGCCGAGGTAACGCACCAGGTGAATCAGAAACACCAGGTGGAAGTTGGCGACGCCCTCGTCCGAGAGTTCCAGCCAGCGAACGGATTCATACAGGTATTCGAACAGCCGGGCGTCCGGTTCTTTCGTGTGCACGGTACGGTAAAGAATTTCGGCCAGAAAAAGCACGATGATATTTTTCACCGGATGTGCCGGAATGGCAATCAGCGGATAACAGGCCTTCATCTCCCGAATGCGCTGGATTTCCCGCGTATTCAGATGTTCCACATCCATCTCAAGCGCCGACAGCGGCAGGAAAAGCGCACGGGCAACCGCCGTTTTCCCTCTCCGCCTGCGTGCGACCAGATAGGCGACGCGCCCGAAAGATTCCGTATAGATATGAACAATGGAATACCTGTCGCTGTAAGGCAAGGTATGCAGTACGATTCCACGTGTTTTACTCAACATATTTTCCGCTTTTCAACCTCATTGCAAGGAAATGCCTGGATTTTCAAGTGCGCAACGTTTTTTCCCCGTATCCTTTCGCCGAACCGTTTGAAACAAGGCACGGAAACGGGCTTGGTTCCGCCCGTCGTTCCGTGCCTTTGCTTCACATGCCGAAAGATCGAATCCTGTTTTTCCGAATCTCCGTTACCTTTCTGCCAGCGGCACATAGGGGAAGGCTTCCGGAATGATGTTCTTGTAGGCCGGGCGGATGATGCGCCGACCGGCAAAGTTCAGTTCCTCGTTGCGGTGAGCCGTCCAGCCGACGATGCGCGCCATGGCAAACAGCGGCGTGTATATCTCGACGGGCAGACCGATCAGTTCGTATACAAAGCCGGAATAAAAATCGACGTTGCTGGACACCTGTTTCCCGTTGTTCTTGACACGGGCAAAAACGTCAACGGCACGCTCCTCCAGCAGTTCAAGAAACTCAAACTCGGCCAGACGGCCTTTTTCCTGCGCCAGATCCCGCGCCAGCTCGCGCAGCAGCAAAGCGCGCGGGTCGGAAATGGTATATACCGCATGGCCGATACCGTATATCAGCCCCGTCCGGTTATAGGCCTCCCTGTTCAGAATACGGGTCAGACAGGCATCGATTTCCTTCACGTTTTTCCAGTCTTCAACGGTTTCCTTCAGGTAATTGAACATGTCGACAACCTGAATGTTCGCTCCGCCGTGGAGCGGCCCCTTGAGCGAGCCGATACCGGCGGCGATGGAGGAATAAATATCCGTCTGGGTGGACGAAGTCACGCGCACGGTAAAGGTAGAGTTGTTGCCGCCGCCATGTTCGGCCTGCAAAATCAGCAGCAGGTCAAGTGTACGGGCTTCGAGTTCCGTATAATCCCTTTTCAGCATGTAGAGGAAATTTTCCGCGAAAGCCAGTTCGGGATTCGGATGGCGGATATGCAGCGAACGCCCCTTGTCATGGTGACGCAGGACATTGTAGGCATAGGCAATGATGGTCGGGAAGCGTGAAATCAGTTCGATGGACTGCTGCATGATGTTCTCGCGCGACAGGTCATCGGGATTCCCGTCAAACGTGTACATCTCGAGCACGCTGCGCGCCAGGATATTCATAATGTTGCTGCCGCGGAGCGACATGATGCTCATGGTTGTTTCATGCTGCAAGGGCATGTTCTCGTACAGCAGTTCGCGAAACTCCTTCAGTTCGTCTCCGTCGGGCAGGTTGCCGGAAAGCAGCAGGAAGGCCACTTCTTCAAAACCGTACCGTTTTTCCTGCATGGCGGCATGGACGAGGTCTTCGAGGTCATATCCGCGATAAAACAGTTTGCCCGGGATGGGTTTCAGTTTCCCCTCTTCCGTACGTTCATAGCCCACGACGTTTCCTATTCTCGTCAGTCCGACAAGTACGCCGGAACCGTCTTCGTTACGCAAACCGCGTTTAACGCCGTACTGTTTAAACAGCAAATTGTCAATCTTTGACGACTGCTTGATTGTATCGGCCAGTTTGTAGGTTAAAAACTTCTTGATCATGATTTCTAAACGTTAGATATTACACATTAAATCTTCATCCGTCATCAGCCGGATGATTTCGTCTCCGAAAGCGGAGGTAGTCAGCGCCTGTCCCTGCGGCATGAAGCGTGCCAGGTCGGCGGTAGCCCGGCTGCTGGAGAAGCAGTTCTCCATTGCGCCGGTAATCAGTCGGGCGGCTTCTTTCCAGCCGAGATATTCCAGCATCATCACAGCCGAGAGCAGCAGCGACGAGGGATTAGCCTTGCCGGAGCCGGCAATGTCGGGCGCCGTACCGTGAGTAGCTTCAAAGACGGCGTGTCCCGTATCGTAGTTGATGTTGGCGCCGGGTGCGATGCCGATGCCGCCCACCATGGCGGCCAGCTGGTCGGAGATGTAGTCGCCGTTGAGGTTCAGCGTGGCAATCACGGAATAGGCCTCCGGTTTCAGCAGGGTATTCTGCAGGAAGGCGTCGGCAATCACATCGCTGACCTCAATACCGCTGCCGGCAAACTCCCGCCGGGCCAGTTCATAGCCCCACTGCCGGAAGCCTCCTTCGGTATACTTCATGATGTTGCCCTTGTGCACCAGCGTCACACCGGACAGGCGGTGCTGCAGGGCATACCTGATGGCGGCACGCACCAGCCGTTCGGTGCCTTCGATCGATACTGGCTTCACGCCATACGACGAAGTCTCCGGAAAACGGATATTCCTCACGCCCATCTCCTCCTTCAGGAAGCGGCCAAACCTGGCTGCTTCGGGTGTACCCTGATTCCATTCGATACCGGCATAAATATCTTCCGTATTTTCGCGAAAGACGGTCATGTTCACCTTCCACGGCTCTTTCAGAGGCGACTCCACCCCCCTGAACCAGCGCACGGGACGCACGCAGGCATACAGGTCAAGCGTTTGCCGCAGCGCGACGTTCAGCGAACGGATGCCGCCGCCCACGGGCGTGGTCAGGGGGCCTTTGATACCAATCAGGCAGTCGCGGAAGGCATTCAGCGTTTCATCAGGCAGCCACGAGCCGTTCAGGTTGAATGAACGCTCTCCCGCCATCACCTCCTGCCAGTCAATCTGCTTCCTGCCGCCGTATGCTTTTTGCAGGGCCGCATCTACGGTGCGCCGGCAGACCGGCATAATTTCCGCCCCTACCCCATCGCCCGTAATAAACGGGACGGTTACACAGTCGGGCACAAGCAATTCGCCCTTGTGAATTTTCAGTTTACTCATTGTTTATTCCGATTTGGGTGCATGATAGTTCAGGGCCGAACCGGCGCGGAACCATTCGATCTGTACTGCATTATAGGTATGATTCGCCGGAAATGCCTCCACCGTGCCGTCGCGGTGTTTCAGTTCCACCGTCAGGGGACAGCCGGGTGCAAACGCGGTCAGCCCTTTCACGCTCAGGCGGTCGTCTTCGCGGATCAGGTCATAGTCTGCCGGGCGGGCAAAGGTCAGCGCCAGCATACCCTGTTTCTTCAGATTGGTTTCGTGTATGCGTGCAAACGACTTGGCCAGCACGACGCGGACATTCAGGAAACGCGGTTCCATTGCGGCATGTTCACGCGATGATCCTTCGCCGTAATTGTCTTCGGCTACGACAATGGAGGCGATGCCCGCAGCCTTGTATTCCCCGGCCACGGCCGACACGCTGCCGCAGGCGCCGGAGAGCTGATTTTTCACCTCATTGGCTGCTCCGCTGAAAGCGTTGACGGCGCCCATCAGCAGATTGCCCGAAATATGCTCCAGATGCCCGCGGTAGCGCAGCCAGGGGCCTGCCATGGAGATATGATCGGTGGTACATTTGCCCTGCACCTTGATCAGGAGCGGCATGTCGAGCAGGTCCCTGCCGTCCCAGGGGGCAAAGGGCACAAGCCGCTGGAGGCGTTTGGAATCCGGTGCGATATAAATCTCCTCCTCGCTGTAGCCGGGTTCAACATAGCCGCGGTCTTCGACGGCAAAGCCCCTGCGCGGAAACATCTCGCCGGTCGGCGGCTCCAGTTTCACTTCGTAGCCGTTGGCATTCGTCAAGGTATCGGTCATCGGATTAAAACACAGATCTCCGGCGATGGTGAGCGCCAGCGTCACTTCGGGCGAGGCCACAAACGCATGAGTATTCGGATTGCCGTCGGCGCGCTTGGCAAAATTGCGATTGAAGGAGGTGACGATGGAATTGGGACGCTCGGGGTCATCGGTCTCGCGCTTCCACTGACCGATGCAGGGGCCGCAGGCGTTGGCCATGACAACGCCGCCGACAGACTCGAAGATATAGAGCAGGCCGTCGCGTTCCGCCGTGTAGCGGACCTGTTCGGAACCGGGATTGACAATCAGCCGCCCGGCCACCTTCAGATTCCTGTTCAGCGCCTGACGCGCCAGCGAAGCGGCACGGCACAGATCCAGATAGGACGAGTTCGTACACGAGCCGATCAGTCCCACCTCCATCCGGCGCGGATAGCCGTTCTGCTTCACCTTGGCGGCAAAGGCCGAAAGCGGCGTGGCCTCGTCGGGTGTGAACGGGCCGTTCACGTAAGGTTCCAGTTCGGAGAGATTGATTTCGATAACACGGTCGTAATACCGTTCGGGCTGTTGCCACACTTCCGGATCAGCCTGCAGGTCAGCCTGCACTGCGTCGGCCAGCGCAGCCACTCTTTCGCGTCCGGTGGCCTCCAGATAGCGCTTCATTGCCTCATCACAGGGAAAGACGGAAGTCGTGGCGCCGGCTTCGGCGCCCATGTTGCAGATGGTGGCCTTGCCGGTGGCCGTGAGCGTGGCGGCGCCCGGACCGAAATATTCAATGATGGCATTGGTAGCGCCCTTCACCGTCAGCAGGCCAACCAGTTTGAGGATCACATCCTTCGGCGAAGCCCAGCCGGACAGCTCGCCAGTCAGCTTCACGCCTGTCAGTCGCGGCATTTTCAGTTCCCACTCCATCCCCGTCATGACGTCGACCGCATCCGCTCCGCCCACGCCCACGGCCAGCATTCCCAGTCCGCCGGCATTGGGCGTATGCGAATCGGTTCCCACCATCATCCCGCCGGGGAAAGCGTAGTTCTCCAGCACCACCTGGTGAATGATACCGGCGCCGGGTTTCCAGAACCCGATGCCATATTTGCTGCATACGCTCTGCAGGAAGTCATATACCTCCCGGTTCGTCAGGTTGGCCGTTTCCAGGTCCTGCGCCGCGCCCCGTTCCGCCCGAATCAGATGGTCGCAATGCACCGTGGCCGGCACGGCCGATTCCCTGCGTCCGGCATTCATAAACTGCAGGAGCGCCATTTGCGCCGTCGCGTCCTGCATGGCCACCCGGTCGGGACGGAAACCGGCATAATCCACTCCCCGCCCGTAGACGCGCTCCGCCGGCTGACGGAAAAGATGCGCATAAAGTATTTTCTCCGCAAGAGTCAGCGGGCGCCCCAGCAAACCCCGCGTATGCTTCACCGAGTGCGTCAGCGAGTCATAAAACCGGGCAATCACATCAAAATAACTGTTCATCCTTTTCATTTTATATAAAACAATGGTTCTTCGAAAAAAGTTCGAAAAGCACGCCGTTTGATGAAACGGCGTAGACAAAGGTAGGCATAACTTCATCAAACGGAAGTCGGGAAAAACAAAAAAAAGCGCAAACGATCAACGAAATCTATACCGGAATCGTGAAATTCAATCGGTTGACCGCGCGGGAGGCAGACTTGCAGCCTGTCGGTGTCCTGCCTTTCAACCTGCCGCAGGTCGCCGACCGTCGACACGGTCAGTAGGGGCGAAAAATTTTTCGCCCCTACCCCACCACGGCTGCCCCGAAGGGCAGGACTTGCAGCCTGTCGGCATCCTTTTATCGTTCCTTAAATTTTGGATAACTGAGTAAATGCATTACATTTGCATCGGTTCCTGTAAAACAACAGTAAAAATGGCAGTTCCCATAAACAACAGTCGATTACACATTCCTGATTTTCAACAGTCATTAGCCTGCCCATCCGGAGGCAAGCTGCCCCTTACTGCAGGGGCGAACCCTCGCTTTCCCCCTTGTTGATGATTCTGTTTATTCCATAATATTCACTCTAAAATTAAAGCCTTATGACTGTATTAAAAACAATTGCTCACCTGAATAAGCTGACCGAAGAAACAGCGAACGATTATTACCTGTTGCCCGAAATCAAGGGTACGCTTCACGAAGAGGACATCATCCATCGACTGGAAGCCAAAGAGATTGCGACCAATCGTCCGCGTACCCGCCACGCACCTTTCGCCCAACACCCTGTCCGTTCAGACAAAGCCCTTTTGTCCGCCCGGACAAAGACCTTTTGTCCGTCCGGTCAAAGACCCTTTGTCCGCTCGGTCAAAGACCCTTTGTCTGTACCGACCAAGCCGCTTCATACGGATGTATTCAATTTAAAAATAAACAACTGTGAAGACTGGGATTTTGATTTTGAGGGATGAAAAATCAATAGCATATCACAGCCCCTCCTGTTGGACAGGCAACGATAAAACCTCATTTTCACCTTATTTTCCCTGCAAAACAACCTCCGTAGCCCGAAGACGGCACACACCCGATCAGACTAAAGCCCGTGCGAGCCGCCATTGCAGACCGTTCCGCACGGGCTTTAGCCCCATTCTATTTCATTGCCACTGGTTTTAACCAACGGAGAGATGCATCAATACCATGTCTGACCGCTCTGGAAGCTGCTGCTCTGCCGGTATTTCAGGTCTTTCAGCAGCGAAGAGTTGACAGCGATCGAGAAGGAATAGGATTTCCGGTAGCCGACGGGGATGATGCTGGCCGACATCTGGAAACAGTGCAGATCGCGGGAGACGTTGCAGGTCATGTAAGAAATCTTTTTCATCTCGAAATCGTAGCTTGCATTGAAGGTGATGCGCCAGTATTTGGTAGGCTGGATATTTCCGTTGAAGCTCAGGGCGTGCGTGAAGCGGTAGTCGTATTCCAGCTTTTTGGGGTTGAAGGCGCCGTAGGCCATGCCCAGGTTGTAGCTGAAGGACAGGCTCCACGGCACATTCGCGTTATAATATCCGTCGTCGTCATATTCGCCCGTCTGCGTTTTTTTTTCCTGTCGCAGGCGCGTGCCCGCTGCCGGCGCTTCGGGTCCGGCGGCATTGCTTTCGTCCTCTTCTTCTTCCGGGCGATCGGCGTCCGGCTCGCTTCCCTCCCGACCGTCTTTTGAACCGAACCACTGGGTGAAGGTGGCATTGTTGAAGGTGTAGGAAAAGCTGGAACTGGTTCCCCTCAGCCGTCCGATGCCCTTGCCGGCTTTCCATCGCGGGAGGTTGACCCGCCGGACGGCGCCGGTGGTTTCGTCGTATGCGTAGGTATAGGTATCAAACGCGCCGGAGAGGTTCAGGGTATAGCTTTTGCTCAGCTTCAGGCGGATCCCGGCCGAGAGGTCGCTCCACTGAAACGAATCGGCGGCCAGGTTATAGCTCATGCGGAGCGACAGGTTGTCGATCAGGCTGATTTTGGCCAGTCCCGACGAATCTCTTTTCGAGGCCACCTTGGCTTCGATATTGTTTTCCAGGCCGAAGGAGATATTACCCTGTTTTCCCCGTCCGGGTACGCCGAACAGCTGATGCTGGTAGGGCGAGTAAACGCCTTCGACCGGGCGGCCCTGCGCGTCGGTATAGGTATAGGGCAGGTGATAGCCGTAGCGCGGATCGCCGAAATCGGGTGTGGCGCTGAAACTGACGGACGGCTCCATCCGGTGACGTACCGTCCGTATCCACTTTCGGAAGACGGGCCAGAACTCGTACATCCCGTAGAGGGTGGTCGAGGCCGACAGCGATGCGTTGTAGTTATATACGCGATAGAAACCGTAGGAGGTATCTGTCGGCGCCAGCCGGTGAAGCGTCGTGTCGTAGGCCTGGTGAATCCGGTTTGTATACCACCGTTCCTGATACTGCACGGAGGGCGAAATGTTCAGGTATCCGAATGCCGTGTAGGTGGCGCTGATGGGAATCGTATGCTGCATGGCATTTTTCCAGTCCTTGACAAGGCTTTTCCCGAAGAACTCGTTTTCCTTGGCCGTAAGACTGTTGCGCAGGTAACCGGAATAACTCATGGAAATCTTTTCGTACCAGCGGTCCTGTCCGACGGCATTTTTGCGTTTCAGGGGGTAGATGCGGCTCATGGTCAGC
Organism: Tannerella sp.; assembly: GCA_031276675.1. GTDB lineage: Bacteria > Bacteroidota > Bacteroidia > Bacteroidales > Tannerellaceae > Tannerella. The sequence continues at coordinate 26,610 of JAISMO010000114.1, read as the reverse complement.
GTCACGTCCGGCAGCGTGACCGACAGGGACGAGTCCTGTGAACGCTGGTTGATGTTCATCGTGGCCGAGAGGGAGAGCGGGTTGTCGGGAAAACGCTGGCTGATGCTTACGCTTGATCCCTTGTTGTTCTGCGTGGCGTCGAGCGAAGCCTGCTGCCTGATGTTGTTGTGGTCGTACTGGCTGGTGGAGAAGTTCACGTTGGCCGAGAAGGTGCGGTAAGGATTGGCCTTGGCGTCCTGGGTGTGCGTCCAGTTGACTTTGAAGGCTTTGGAGAGCGAATAATCGTCCATGCCCTTGTCGCCCCACTTGGTCACCTGGTAGGAGGCGTTGAAGTTTCCCGAATACTTGTAGCGCTTCCGGTAGGTGGAACGTGCGGAAAGCCCCCATGAGCCTTTTGTATAGATTTCGCCGGTGACCGAGAGGTCGACATAATCGCTCAGGGCAAAATAATAGCCGCCGTCGCGCAGAAAGAAGCCCTGCCGCATCTCGTCGCCGTAGGTCGGCATAATGATACCGGAAGAATAGGTGCTGGTAAAGGGAAAGAAGGCAAACGGCAATCCCAGCAGATAGAGCGGCACGTCTTCTATCACCAGGTAAGCCGGCCCTGTGACGATGTTTTTCCCCGGATGCGCCTTGGCCCGGGTCATCCGGATGTAGAAATGCGGATGGTCGTGATCGTCGCATGTGGTATATTTTCCGTCGAGCATGTTCATGGCATTGTCCGGCATTTTTTTCGTCTGTCCGGCAATCAGGAACCCTTCCCCCTGCTGGGTCAGCACTTCCCGGGCATAGGCCTTCCGGGACTTGAAGCCGTAGCGCATTGTTTTGGCCTCAATCTGCTGCTCGCCATCCACAAAAAGCGGATAGCCGAACTCCGCGCCGGTGGAATCCACCGCATAAGTGGCATATACCACGCTGCTGTCTACATTCATCTCAATGATTTCGGACTGCAACTGAATCTGCTGATACTTCACGTCGCCCTGTCCATACAGGTAGACCTTGTTGTCGGAGGTCATCACAATGGAATCGCCGGCCTGATAAACGACCGGCGCTTCCAGCATTCCCTTCTTGCGGGCGGCCGTATCCGGAACCGCCGGGAGGCCGGTTGCCAGCGTATCCGGCCGGGTATGCGTCAAACGTTCCGGCCCTGCGTCGGCTGCCGAAACGTTTGCCGTATCTGCGGACAGGAGATTTTCCTGAGCCTGTATGCCTCCCGTTACCGCCAGGACAGACAGGCAGATCGCCCACAGTACCCTTTGCTTCAAAAACATGCTTTATTCCGTATCATTGGTTTGCAAAAATAGCACAAGTTAATAAGCTGCACGGCCTTTATTCTCCTAAAAAGAGTTTACACCAGCGGTCGAAGCGGGTCACGTTTTCTTCGCCGTACCGTGCAAGTCCCTTTCTGATATGCGCTATCGGTTTTTCGCTGTCTTCTTTCGTTTTGCTGAAAAACTTATCGGCAAAGCAGACAAGCTGTTCCTCCGGCGACTGTGGCTGCATGTCGCGGCGGGGAAGGGGCAGGTTTTGACGTTCGATCATCTCCAACGAAAGACCGGTACCGGTATGGCGTTCGCATACCCGTGCATGACGCGGATAACCGGCCGCCCGTACCAGTTCGGCGCCCAGGTAGCCGTGGCAGATATATTCGGCCGTGCCGTGGCATCCGATTTCCGGCGCATGACACAGGAAAATCCCTATGTCGTGCAGCATGGCCGCCTCTTCGACAAACGCGACGTCCAGTTGCATCTCCGGATGCGCCCGCGCAATGGACAGCGCCTTGTCGGCTACACGCCTGCTGTGGTCCGTCAAAATCCGGTATCGCAGCGATTCAACCGGATAATATCTGTGAATTAATTCCAGTGGGTTCATATCCCGTTCTCTTTTCGTGCAAAAGTATGAAAAATCGGGTAATTCTTTCGGGAGGCGTTAGCGTCAACAGGAAAAGGCAAAAGCAGCAGGACAGGCGACAGGCTGTTCATCGCTTTACGGCTTTAAATCCCGATCCGTACCGTACCCGATGGGCAGCTACGGCACCGTATGCGGAGCTTTCATCTTTCCGCCGGGGAAGGAGCGGCCGCCTGTTCCGGTTCTTTCGGTTTGCGGTCGAAGAAAGGGTTCTTGGATGAGATGGATACGGGAATCGCAAATACGGTCCGGCAACCGTTTAACCAGTTCAGTTGCTGTGCAGCCAGGCCGGCGGAAAACATGACGCGCGTGTCCAGACGCAGGTCGGCGGCTGTTGCACAGGCCGAACCGACGGCAATCCCCACGTCCACCGTGTTCAATGCGCAGGGCGTCGTTTCCGGTTTTTCTCCGCAGGTCGGAAAGCCGCAGTGCGCGCAGTTCAACCCGTGCGTCTGCTGATGAGTGCCTATCAGTACGACCGCGCCGGCCGAAAGAATGTTTTCGGCGTCACGCAGGAAAAATTTCAAGCCGTTCTGTTCACCCAGTTCCTTTATTTTTGCCGACAAAAGAGAAATATCATCCCCGCTCACGGTTGCAATTTCAATCACATCCAACCCCTTGCCTTTGGGGGCGGTACGCGCGGCCGTCATCATCTGCCGGACGGCGTCCGTCAAGTATGCCTGACGGGTATTTCTTTCATTCCGTATCATGAGGATGCTTTAAAGAAGGTCCGAGAAACAGGCGTCCGGCAGGCGGCGACAGTTGTATTGCGAGGCCATCACTTCGCCGTAGGCGCCGGCGGAACGAATGGCGATCAAATCGTTGCGGTGCACGCGGTTCAGTTCGCGCGCTTTGGCGAAGACATCGGACGATTCGCAGATCGGGCCTGCGACGTCATAGGTTTCCACGGCTTCGTCGCTCGTGAGGTTTTCGATCCGGTGATAGGCGTCGTACATGGCCGGACGAATCAGTTCGGTGAAACCGGCGTCGAGAATGGCGAATTTTTTGGCTTCGCCTTCCTTAACATACAGTGTTTTCGCAATCAGCGTACCGCATTGCCCGACGACGGCGCGTCCGAGTTCGAAGTGAATTTGCTGTCCCGGTCGCTGCCGGATTAACTGATGGAAGACGGAGAAGAAATTCTCAAAGTCGGGGACGGGCGCCTGATTGGGGTGATGATAGTCAATGCCCAGTCCTCCGCCGAAGTTAAGGTTTTCGACGGTCAGCCCGCGCGCTTCCAGTTCGTCCTGCCATTCGCCGGCACGAATGCAAAGGTCGCGGAAGACAGACATGTCCGTGATTTGCGAACCGATATGGAAATGGATGCCGAAAAAGCGTACATGCTTCATTCCCGTCATGGCGTTCAGCACGCCGGGGAGCATACCGGCGGTGATGCCGAATTTGTTTTCCTGCAGTCCGGTAGTGATTTTGGCATGGGTATGGGCATCGATGTTCGGATTGATGCGGAGGGCGACGGAAGCCGTTTTACCCTGTGCGGCGGCCAGATCGTTGATCACGTGCAGTTCGGCCAGCGACTCGACGTTGAAGCAGGCAATGTCATGTTCCAGTCCCAGCAGGATTTCCCAGTCGGCTTTGCCCACGCCGGCAAAGAAAATCCTGTCCGGCGGAAAGCCGGCATCCACTGCCGCCTGCACCTCGCCGCCGCTGACGCAGTCCGCGCCCAGCCCCTGCCGGGCAATCAGGGAAAGAATGCGCGGGTTGGCGTTGGCCTTGACGGCGTAATGTTCATGATAGCCGTAGCGGGCCGTCCGGTCAACGACGACGTTCAGCGTTTGCCGGAGCAGTTCAATATCGTAATAATAGAATGGCGTCCGGAGGCCATTGAATCTGTCTGTGGGAAAAATACCTTTCGTCATGAATGTAATGTGTGAATGATTAATGATCCCGTCCGTTGAACAGGTGGTCGCTCAGTGCCTGTAATGCCTGCTGCTTGTCGGAGGCCTTGACCAGCAGCGAGACGTTGTAGTTGCTGCCTCCGTAGGAAATCATGCGCAGAGGAATGTCTTTCAGCGCATAGACAATGCGCGATTCAAATCCCACATTGTCCCATTCCAGATCGCCAACGACGCAGATGATCGTTAACTCCCGGTCGACCGTTACCGTGCCGTATTTTTTGAGGTCATTGACGATTTCGTCCAGATGCCTGCAATTGTCGATGGTCACCGACACGCCGACTTCCGAAGTGGCGACGACGTCGACCGGAACCCGGTAGTTTTCGAAAATCTCGAACACCTTGCGCAGAAAACCGGTAGCCAGCAACATTCGTCCGCTTTTGATCTTGATGGAGGTGATGTTGTCCTTGGCGGCAACGGCCTTGATTTTCCCTTTCTCGGTTTCGTTGGAGATGGTTGTGCCGATGGCGTCCGGCTGCATGGTGTTGAGCAGGCGGACGGGTATGTTGTTCAGTTTGGCGGGCAGGATGCAGGTGGGATGCAGGATTTTGGCGCCGAAATAGGCCAGTTCGGCCGCTTCGTCAAAGTGCAGTTGTCGCACGGGCAGTGTTTTTTCCACATAACGCGGATCGTTGTTGTGCATCCCGTCGATGTCTGTCCAGATTTGAATTTCTTCGGCATGGATGGCAGCGCCGATGAGCGAAGCGGTGTAGTCGCTGCCGCCGCGTTGCAGGTTGTCGATGGCCCCGCCGGCATTGCGGCAGATAAATCCCTGGGTGAGGTATAACTCTGCATCCGGATACATTTCCAACTGCGCCGTCAGTTTTTCCTTGATAAAAAACGGTTCCGGTTCGGCGTTCCCGTCTATCCGCATGAAGTCCAGCGCCGGAAGCAGTACGGAACGGACGCCCGTTTCCTGCAAGTACAGGTTCATCAGCCCGGTCGAAAGCAGTTCACCCTGCGCCAGAACGATTTTCTCTTCGGACACGGTAAACAGCTGTTTCGTGAACGAACGGAGGAAATCGAAATGCTCGAAAATCAGTTTCCCGGCTGACTGCCGGTATTCTCCCGTGCAATACAGTTCGTCGATCAATTTCAGATACTTCAGTAATAATTTATTGGTTACTTCATTGGCTCCGTCGGGATTCTTTCTGTAGAGATAGTCCGAGATTTCGACCAGTGTATTGGTAGTTCCCGACATGGCCGACAATACCACGATTTTAGGCGTACCGTCGCAAATCAACCGGGCCACTTCTTTCATGCGCTGCGCCGACCCGACGGAAGTTCCGCCAAACTTTAAAACTTTCATATTCCTGTTACTTTGTTATTTTAGCCTGTCAATAATCATTTTAATTCATATAAACCGCCTTTTTCGCAGCGGATGATTCGCGCCGGAAGGTTGCCCACAAGCGTATAGTTATGCGTAGTCATGATGACGGATTTCCCGTTTTTGCAGATGGCGTGCAGCAGTTGAACGATTTGCATTCCCGTTTCGGGGTCCAGGTTCCCAGTCGGCTCGTCGGCCAGGATGAGTTTGGGATCGTTCAGCAGCGCGCGGGCGATGGCTACGCGCTGCTGTTCGCCGCCCGACAGTTCGTGCGGCATTTTGTAGCTCTTGTTCTGCATCCCGACCTGAGTCAGCACCTCCCGGATGCGCGTCTGAATATGGCTGCGCTTTTTCCAGCCGGTGGCTTTCAATACAAATTCCAGATTCCGCACTACCGTCCGGTCGGTCAGCAGCTGGAAATCCTGAAAGACGATGCCCAGTTGCCGGCGCAGGTACGGTATTTCCCGGTTCTTCATCTTGCGCAGGTTGTAGCCCATGAGGTATGCCGCACCTTCCCGAAAAGGTATTTCGCAGTACAGGCTCTTGAGCAGACTGCTTTTTCCCGCACCCACACGCCCGATGAGGTACACAAATTCATTGTTGTGCAACTTCAGCGAAGCGTTTTGCAGGACGATGTTCTCGTCCTGACACAGTGTGATATTTTCCAGATGAAGCAACAAACCTTTTTCCACAGCGCTACTCCTTATGTCGCTTTTGCAGTTCGCGCGCCAGGTCTTCCAACCGCAAACCCTTGCTTGTGAGTAACACGATCAGGTGGTAAATCAGATCGGAGGCTTCGTACAGAAAACCTTCCTCCGTGCCGTTGACGGCTTCGATAACGGTCTCCACCGCTTCCTCGCCGACTTTCTGCGCCATGCGGTTGACGCCTTTCCGGAACAGCGAAGTCGTATACGAGCCTTCCGGCATTTCCCTGTGCCGGCGGTCGATAAAGTCCTGTAAATAGTTCAGGAAAAAGAAACCTGCCGCATTGTCTTCGCCAAAACAGGTATCCGTACCAGTGTGACATACCGGGCCGTCGGGACGCACCTTGATCAGGAGCGTATCCTGATCGCAGTCCGTCAGGATTTGCACTGTGTGCAGGAAATGTCCGCTTGTCTCGCCTTTCGTCCAGAGGCATTGCCGTGTCCGGCTGAAAAAAGTCACTTTGTTTGTTTTAAGCGTTTTCCGGTATGCTTCTTCGTTCATGAAGCCCAGCATCAACACCTGCCGGGTTTGCGCATCCTGAATAATGGCGGGGATCAGGCCGCCCGATTTAGTAAAGTCCAGTTCCATAATATACATTATTCAAAATTCAATCCGATAACCGTTCGCCGTCGTCTTCGAGCCTGACGTTAATGCCCCGGGACCGGAGTTCGCGTTTGAGCTGGCGAATGTCGATTTCCCCAAAATGAAACACGCTGGCGGCCAAAGCGGCATCGGCCTTTCCGAGGGTAAAAGCGTCATAAAAATGAGCGGTTTGACCGGCGCCACCCGACGCGATGACGGGGATGTGGAGGCGTTCGGCCAGCGTGGCCAGCGCGTCGTTGGCATAACCGTTCTTCACGCCGTCGTGCGTCATGCTGGTAAACAGAATCTCGCCGGCGCCGCGGGCTTCCGCTTCTTCCGCCCACGGAAACAGGCGTCGCTCCGTGGCAATGCGTCCTCCGTTCAGATAGCAAATCCAGTCGCCGTCCTGTTCCCGATTGGCGTCGATGGCAACGACGCACACCTGGCTGCCGAAGTTGCGCGCAATTTCGTCGATCAGTTCCGGCCGGCGAAGCGCGGCGGAATTGACGGACACCTTGTCGGCGCCGGCGTTCAACAGCCGTTCGACGTCCGACAATTCATGAATGCCGCCGCCTACCGTAAACGGGATGTTGAGGTTGGCTGCCACGCGCTTGACCAGTTCCGTAAAGGTCTTCCGTCCTTCGTGCGAAGCCACAATATCAAGATACACAAGTTCGTCCGCCCCCATGCGGCTGTATCCGGCGCCCAATTCCACCGGATCGCCGGCGTCGCGGAAGTTGACGAAACGGACGCCTTTAACGGTTGTGCCGTCTTTTACGTCCAGACAGGGAATAATTCTTTTTGCCAGCATGTTTGTCAATCTTTTAGCCTGTCCGTAAAACGGAGCAGGTCATTCCAGGTAATGCGTCCTTCGTAAAGGGCTTTTCCGAAAATCACGGCAGGAATACCCGCCGCTTCCAACTGTTCCAGATCTTCGACCGAACTGACGCCGCCACTGGCAATCAGGTACATTTCCGGAAGGGCTTCGCGGATTTCGCGGTAGAGCGCCGTTGCCGGGCCTTGCAGCATCCCGTCGCGGCCGATGTCGGTACAGACGGTTTGGGTAATTCCCCGGCCGTGCCAGGCTTCCAGGAAGGGCAGCAATTCGCAGTCGGTCGTGTCCTGCCAGCCGTTGACGGCAATCCGTCGCTCCTTCGCGTCGGCGCCGAGTATGACCTTCCGGCTTCCGAAGCGGTTCAGCCACGAAACAAACGTCTCCGGATCGCTGACAGCGATGCTGCCGCCTGTAATCATCTGCGCCCCGCACTCGAAGGCAATTTCCAGATCGCCGTCGCGTTTCAATCCGCCGCCGAAATCAATCACCAGCGCCGTGCGCGCGGCCAGCCGTTCCAATACACGGTAATTAACGATGCGTCCTTCGCGCGCGCCGTCCAGGTCCACCACGTGAAGCCGGCGCAAACCGTGATCTTCCATTGCTTTGGCCACCTCGAGCGGGTCCCGGCTGTAGACCTTCTTCGATCCGTAGTCCCCTTGCGTCAGCCGGACGCACTGGCCGTCCATCAAATCAATTGCAGGAATCAGTTCCATCATTATGCTACGAAAGATTCAGGAAATTCGTCAAGATCAGTTCACCTGTGCGGCCGCTTTTTTCGGGATGGAACTGCACCGCATAGAAATTGGCTTTCCGCATGGCGGCGCTGAAAGGGTGGATATAGTCGGTTTCGGCCACCGTCTCGTCCGTCACCGGCACATAATAGCTGTGGACAAAATACACAAAACGCTCGTTCAACGCTGCTGTAAACAACTCGCCCCGCACGCTGTGCAGCGTGTTCCAGCCCATGTGCGGAATCTTGTCGGCATGTTGTCGGGGAACAAAGCGTTTCACCTCCGCGTCAAAAATGCCGAGACAGTCAACATGGCCTTCTTCCGAACGGCGACACATCAGCTGCATCCCGATACAAATGCCCAGCACCGGCTGTTTCAGGTCTTTGATTACCTGATCCAGTTTATGTTTGCGCAAATACCGGACGGTTGTGCCGGCCTCTCCCTGGCCGGGAAAAACGACCCTGTCCGCTTTTTGAATCCGTTCGGGATCGTCGGTAATCTCCGGCGTGATGCCCAGTCGCTGAAGACCGTAATCCACCGAACGGATATTACCGGCATTGTATTTGATAATCACCACATTCATTTGTTACATTAAGTTTTATGCTTCCGTCCCTGTTTTCCCGTACCGGACTGTACAAAACAGAAGACTTTCAGGCGGACAAAGGTACGAAATAATTCATACTTTCCTCCATACAGTTAAGTGATGAAAAAAATGCGGAGCAGGGGCGAAAAATTTTTCGCCCCTACCATGCCGGCGGTCGGCGACCGCCGGAAATTTACCATTTGTCCAGGCTTCATGGAGGCCGAAATGTCATTGGGCGCAAATATAGGCGTTAGACGTTTTTTTCCTGATTTCCATCTCCTGCACGGCGTTTCGACGTCAGGATGCGAACCTCTGAAAGGTACCCGTTTGGCCTCTTCCTGCCGGAGACAGAGATGCTCTACAATATGTTTCCGAATTGATTTTGACTAATTATGTAACAGATTACACCTTTCCGGTTTACTTTATACCGCTACCTTTGCCGCCGTATTTCGAAACGGATTGCATGTTGAAGGAACATATCATCGCTATAACGATCGAACTCTTTGCCCGTAGCGGCATCAGGAAGGTCAGTATGGACGACATCGCCCGCAAGGCCGGTGTGTCGAAACGTACCCTCTATGGTTTTTTCGACGACAAGGAAATGCTGCTCATGCAGATGCTCGACACTTTTTTCATCCGCGCCGGCGAGTGTCTCTCCCGTCTGACGAAGGAAACGTATACGGCGCTGGAAATATTCCTTCTTTTCAACGAGAAGCTGATGAGCCAGCCTGTCCGGTTCTGCGAGGAGTTCTATCAGGACATCCGGCGCTATCCGGAAGCCTGCGAATGCATAATGCGCAACAGGCAGCATTTTCTGGACATGTCGATGCGCCTGTTGAAAAAGGGTGTAGGAGAAGGCGTTTTCTGCCCCGATATCAACTTCGACATCATCGCCCTGCTGGCGCACGAACAAATGGACATGCTACAGCCTTCGGGAATGTTCTGCAAGTATAATCGCACGGATGTGCACAATACGCTCTTCCTTGTTTTTATCCGCGGAATATGCACCGACGCCGGACGGAAGCTGCTGGAACGCTACAGCGTGAAAAAGCAGTTCAGGCCGTAGGCGTCGTGTCCTGCGAGATGTGCCGAGTGATGCGCCGTCAGGTATAAACTGTTTTTCGCATGCAGTTGTCCGCATGGACAGGGTGTAAAAAAAGAACGTGTAAGACGGCCTGAAGCGACCGGTTTTTGAAAGAAAGAAAGGAAAAAAACAAAAAGGGATAAACGGATAATGCGGGTCTGCGAACCCGCTGTAATTTAATGTAAGATTGAAATGATACGGTTAGTAAACAGGAAAACGGCAGGGACAGCCTTCATGTGGCTGTTTCTTTTTGTCCCGCTTCAGGCGGTCGGAGGCGTGCAGGACACGCTGGCGCTCCGCCTGGGGCAGGCCATTGAAATCGCGCTGAGCGAAAACCCGTCGGTCAGAGTGGCCGATCTGGAGGTACAGAAGAAAAAGTATGCACGCAAGTCGAGTGAATCCTCCCTCTACCCGCAGATTGATGCCGTGGGGCAATACAGCCGCACGCTCAAAAAGCAGGTCATGTACATGGACAACGCGTTCAACATGGAGGAGATGCTCAGCCCCATCATGGCGCCGCTTGTGGGGGGAGCCGAACAGACGTTTGCCGAGACGGCGCCCGGCTACGTTCCCGGCACGCTTGCCCGGAACATCGCCGCCAATACGCCGCCGGCTCCGGTTTCGTCCGGCGACGAGGGCATTGCCGTCGGACGCGACAACAACTGGACGGGCGGCGTGAACATCAACTGGCCGGTGGTGGCGCCGGCGCTCTGGAAGAGTCTCGAAATCTCCGGGCTTGAGGTCGAACTGGCCGTCGAGAGCGCCCGGTCGTCGAAAATCAACATGGTGAACGCCGTCCGCAAAGCCTGGTACGGCGTGCTGCTGGCCCTGGACGCCCGCGCCGTGCTGCAGGAAAGCTACAACAACGCGATCCTGAGCTATAACAACATCCGCGACAAGTTTCAGCAGGGACTTGTCTCCGAGTTCGACCTCATCCGCGCCGACGTCAACGTCAAAAACATCAAGCCCGACCTTATCCAGACCGAGAATGCCTGCAACCTCGCCATGCTTTCGCTCAAGGCGCTGATGGGCATCGACATCGATCAGGCCATTGCCGTCAAGGGCAGCCTGCTCGACTACGAGGAGGGGCTGTATGCCGAAATTCTCGCCGTTGACCCTTCGCTGGCTTACAACTCCGACCTCCGGCAGTTCGACCTTCAGCACGAGCAGCTCCGCAAAACGCTCGAACTCTACAAGGCTCAGTACTACCCGACCATCGCGCTGACGGGCAATTACATGTACATGTCCATGAACAATGATTTCCGCTTTGGCGACTACCGATGGAACCCCTATTCGACCATCGGACTGAGCATCTCCATCCCGCTTTTCGACGGCTTCAGGAAACGCAACGACGTACGCCAGACGCGCGTCTCGCTCGAGCAGATGAAGTGGCAGCGCGAAGACGTCGTGCGCAACCTTCGCCTGGCGATCAACAACAATATCAACAACATGACCAACTACGTTGAACAGGTACTCTCGACCCGCGACGTCGTGGCGCAGGCGCAGAAAGGTTACGAAATCTCGCGCAAACTCTACGACACCGGCATGGGAACCCTGCTTGACCTCAACAACGCGCAGCTTGGCCTCACACAGGCCAGCCTCGCCTTCAACCAGGCCATCTACAACTTCCTCACCTCCAAAGCCGACCTTGATAAAACGCTCGGCTTCGAAGACTGGAACGAAAAATGAGGATATAATGATTATGGTAAATGATAAATTTCTATCGATGAAGAAAATCCGCTGCGCCGAAGCAGCGCTTTTCTCCGGCAGGGAGCCGGGGAAGCCCCGCACACTTCGGGAGGGTACGGTTTTTCTCCATCCATCACTGACAATTAATAATTATACAAGCATGAAGCGAAAGAATGTATTCAAAGGAATCGCACTCCTCCTGGCCACCGGCGCGCTGACCGCCTGCGGCGGCAACAGGGAGCAGGCGGCAAACGAAACGGCAACGGCGGATACGCGTGTGAAGGTGCATACGACCGTCGCCCAGTTGCAGACCGTCAACGACGTTGTGACCTACACCGGCAACGTACAGGCCGACGTGATCAATCACATCACACCCACCATGCCCGGGCGTATCGAGAAGATATACGTCGAAATCGGCGACCGCGTTGCAAAAGACCAGCTGCTCGTCCGGATGGAATCGTCGAACCTGCAACAGCAGACGACGCAGCTGGCCAATCTCGAACGCGACTACGAACGCTACAGCGCGCTGCTCGAAGTCGGCGGCATTGCCCAGCAGCAGGTCGACCAGATCAAGACGCAAATCGACGTCCTCAAAGCGGTCATCCGCAACCTGGAGGAGAATACGCAACTGCGCAGCCCGATTGGCGGCGTAGTCACGGCACGCAATTATGACAACGGCAACGTCTTTGCCCAGCAACCCATCCTCACCGTCCAGCAGCTGAACCTGCTGAAGGTGATTATCAACGTCTCGGAATCGTATTTCACCAAGGTGCGCGTCGGGATGCCGGTCGACATCCGGCTCGACGTCTACGGCAGCGAAGTCTTCACCGGCAAGGTCAGCCTCATCTACCCGACCGTTGACGCGGCCAGCCATACGTTCGGCGTCGAGGTGGCCATCCACAACCGCGACATGAAAGTGAGACCGGGAATGTATGCCCGTCTGACGCTCAACTTCGGCGCGGGCGAGAGCGTCGTCGTGCCCGACGTCGCCGTGCAGAAACAGGCCGGCGCCAACGACAAGTACGTCTACATCGTGCAGAACGGCATGGCCCGCTACCGCCGTGTCGAACCGGGACAGCGGCTGGGTGAATCCTTTGAAATCCTTTCGGGCATCGAACCGGGCGATGAAATCGTCACTGCCGGACATGCCCGCCTGATTGACGGCACCCCTGTCCAGGTCATTCAATAATTCATAACGACAGACATCATGAGCTTATATGCATCCGCAGTCAAGAAACCCGTCACGACCGCGCTGATATTTATCGGCGTGGCCATCATCGGCCTCTTCTCCTTTACCCGTCTGCCGATAGACCTCTTTCCCGACATCGAGTCCAACATGCTGACCGTCATCACGGCCTACCCCGGCGCCAGCGCCTCGGATATCGAGACCAACGTCACGCGGCCGCTGGAAGACGTGCTCAACACCGTCGAAGACCTCAAGGAGATCACCTCGCAGTCGAAGGACAACATGTCGCTCGTCACCATCGAGTTCAACTACGGCACCGACATCGACGCCGCCACCAACGACGTGCGCGACAAAATCGACATGGTACGCTCCTCGCTGCCCGACGCCATCAACAACCCGCTTATCTTCAAGTTCAGCATGGACATGATACCCGTGGTCATCTATTCGGCCACGGCGCGCGAGAACGTCAACGCGCTCTACAAGATCCTGGACGAGAAGGTGGCCAACCCGCTGAACCGCGTCGAGGGCGTGGGCGCCGTCACCGTGACCGGCGCGCCGCAGCGGCAGATACAGGTCAACGTCGCCCCCGAAAAACTCGAGGCTTATCAGTTGACCGTCGAACAAATCGCCTCCATCATCCAGGCCGAAAACCTGAACGTCCCGGCCGGCAGCTTCGACATCGGCACCGAAACCTACGCCCTGCGCATCGAAGGCGAGTTCAAGGCCAGCGAACAGTTGCTGAACGTGGTCGTCGGCAGCCGCGGCGGGCGCAACGTCTACCTGCGCGATGTAGCTGCCGTGAGCGACACCATCGAGAGCCGCATCCAGGAAGCCTATACCAACGAAGTCAAGGGCGCTATCGTCATCGTACAGAAACAGTCGGGCGCCAATACCGTGTCCATTGCCGACAAGGTCAACCGGCTGATACCCGGCCTGCAGCAGACGCTCCCGCCCGACGTGCAGCTGACCCTGCTGATGGACTCGTCCGACTTCATCCGCGAATCCATCGACTCACTGACCGAGACCATCCTGCTGGCCATCATCTTCGTCGTGCTCGTCGTGCTCTTCTTTCTCGGACGCTGGCGGGCAACGATTATCATCGTGCTGGCCATCCCGATTTCGCTGATCGCTTCCTTCATCTACCTGATGGCTACCGGAGGAAGCCTGAACATCATCTCGCTCTCGTCCCTGACCATCGCCATCGGGCTGGTGGTCGACGACGCCATCGTCGTACTCGAGAACGTCACCCGGCACATCGAACGCGGCAGTTCGCCCCGCCAGGCAGCCATCTACGCAACCAACGAAGTGGGCGTGGCCGTGATTGCCTCGACGCTGACCATCATCGCCGTCTTCTTCACCCTGACCATGACCACCGGACTGGCCGGCGTCATGTTCGGCGTACTGGGATGGATGGTGACCATCATGGTGACCGTCTCGGTCATCGTCGCCCTTTCGCTCACACCCATGCTCTGCTCGCAGATGCTGCGGCTCACCCCCACGCAGGGGCGGATGTTCGACCGGCTCTATCAGCCGGTGAAAAGAGGACTGGACAACCTGGACGCCTTTTACGGCCGCGTGGTCAACCGCTGCGTCCGGAACCGCTGGAAAACGGTGCTCGTCTGCTTCTCCACCTTCTTCCTCATCATGGCGCCGGCCGTCGGGCTGCTCAAGTTCGACTTCATGCCCGCCTCCGACAACAGCATGATTACGGCCGAGGTCTACATGCCTACCGGCACGCGGATGGAAGTGGCGCGCGACATGGCGCTGCACATCGACAGCCTGATTCGCGCCAAGTATCCCGAAGTCAAAACGCGCTCCTTCGACGTGGGACAGGCGGATGACGACAACACCTTTGCCGCCATGCAGGCCAATGCCACCAACCTCATTTCCTACCGCCTGCGCTGCACCGAACCCGACGAGCGCGACCGCAGCATCTACGACATCGCCGACGGCCTGCGACAGGACTTCGAGCACATGCCCGAACTCTACAAGTACACCATCACCCCCGGCGGCAGCGGCGGTATGATGGGCGCAGGCGCCAGCGACATGGAGGTGGAAATCTACGGCCACGACCTGGCGCAGACCGACGCCATTGCAGCGGAACTGAAAACGCGCCTGGGCGCTGTCCGGGGACTGCGCGACCTGGTCATCAGCCGCCAGGACTACCGCACCGAATATCAGGTGGACTTCGACCGCGAGAAACTGGCCGAGAACGGACTGAACTCCGCCACGGCTGCGACCTATGTACGCAACCGCATCAACGGCTCCTACACCTCGAAATACCGCGAAGACGGTGACGAGTATGACATCGTCGTGCGCTACGACGAGCGCTACCGCCAGTCGATCGAAGAAATCGAGAACATTCAGGTCTACAACTCACAGGGCGTACCGATTCGCATCCGCGAGCTGGGCAAGGTGGTGGAACGGAATACGCTCCCCCAGATCGACCGTCAGAACCGCCAGCGCGTGAACAAGGTGCAGGGCTCGCTCTACAACGCCGCCCTGAGCGACGTGGTCGCGGATACGGAAAGCGCCATTGCCGACATGCGCGCCGAGGGACGTCTCCCGGCGGAAATCGGCATCCGCATCGGCGGATCCTACGAAGACCAGCAGGAAAGTAACAGCGACCTGGGACTGCTGATGATCCTGTGCGTCATCCTGGTGTACATCGTCATGGCGGCGCAGTTCGAATCGCTCACCTACCCGTTCATCATCGTGCTCTCGCTGACCTTCGGACTGGCCGGCGTACTGCTGGGCATGATGCTCACCGGCAAGCCCGTCAGCCTGATGAGCATGATCGGTATCGTGATGCTCATCGGCATCGTGGTGAAGAACGGCATCGTCTTTATCGACTATGCCAACCTGAACCGAGAGCGGGGCATGTCCATCGACAAGGCCATCATTGCGGCAGGACGTTCGCGTCTGCGTCCGATCCTGATGACGACGGCCACAACGGTACTGGGCATGATCCCGATGGCCATCCCGCGCGGAGCGGGTTCGGAAATGTGGCAGCCGATGGGTATCGCCGTCGTTGCCGGACTGTCGTTCTCCACGCTGCTGACCCTGTTCTACGTCCCGGCGCTGTATTCCATCTTCGGCGCCAACGGCGTCCGACGCCGCCGGAAAAAAATTCGCAAACTCTTCAAACAAGGCAAACTGAAAAAATCCGCCAAACAATGAAAGCGATCTTCATACCCTTCAATCAGGCGCTCAAGGAACGCCTGATTGACCTGCTCGACCGGATGAATGTCCGCGGCTTCACCCTGTGGGACGAAGTGCAGGGACGCGGCAACCACACGGGCGAACCGCACTACGGCAACCACGCCTGGCCAACGCTGAACTCAGCCCTGCTGACCGTTGTCCCCGACGATCGGGCCAACGACCTGCTTGCCCAGCTTCGTACCCTGGACCTGGAAAACCAGGCGCAGGGACTGCACGCCTTTATGTGGGACATAGAAAAAGCCATCTGATTTTTCTGTTGAAACTGTATGTGGCTAACTGTGAGCGCAATATTTTTCAACCTGCGCCATTCCGACTTAAGTTTTTATCGTTCCGGGTTAACTCTGCGCCGCTCCGAGTTAACTCTGCGTGACTCCGAGTTAACTCGGAGCGACGCAGAGTTAAGTTTTTGCGACGCAGAGTTAAGTCTGCGTCGCGCAGAGTTAAGTTTTTGCGGCGCAGAGTTAACTCGGAGCCACGCAGAGTTAACTCGGAGCGGCGCAGAGTTAACCCGGAGCGGCGTGTTTTTTGATGGATGTGCCGGTGCACATGAAATCCCGCTCAGACTATGAAAGCGCCATCGGCGAACCGGGACTTTCTGTGAAGAAAACCATGCTGCCCGACAGTTGTTGCCCTGAAAGGCGCCATTTTCATAACCGCCGGTCAACCTGCGGCAGGAAGAGGTTCGGCGCCAGAACAGCAAGCTCCATCCTTCCTCCTTTTCCCTGTTCGTCAAGGTGTTGTTTTGGGCGCTCACAGCCGCTGAACAGACTGTCGCCAGAAACACTGAAAATAATACGCTCTTTCTCATAAATCTGTTTTCAGGTAATACGGTCCAAACATCAAAAACCGGCGGTAAAGGCATTCATATTCCTTATTCTTTTCTATCTTTGTGCATTAAAACATTACAACCGATGGATATTTCTGTAGTAATACCTTTGTACAATGAAGCGGAATCGCTCCCCGAATTACAGGCCTGGATCGAACGGGTGATGGAAGCAAATCATTTCAGTTATGAGATTTTATATGTAAATGACGGAAGTACGGATGATTCATGGGAAATCATCGAACAGTTGGCCATGCAGTCACCGCACGTAAAAGGCGTCAAATTCCGCCGGAATTACGGAAAATCACCGGCCTTGCATTGCGGTTTCGAGCGCGCCAAAGGCGATGTGGTGATTACGATGGACGCCGATTTGCAGGACAGCCCGGACGAGATACCCGAACTGTACCGAATGATCAAAGAAGACGGGTATGACATGATATCCGGATGGAAGAAAAAGCGATATGATCCGCTGTCGAAAACCATTCCGACGCGATTGTTCAATGCAACGGCCCGGAAGTTTTCCGGCGTATCCCTGCACGATTTCAACTGCGGATTGAAATCCTACCGCAACGAAGTGGTCAAAAACATTGAAATATATAATGATATGCACCGCTACATCCCCTATCTGGCCAAGATTGCAGGTTTCGGCAAAATCGGAGAAAGGGTCGTACAGCATCAGGCGCGGAAATACGGAAAGACAAAATTCGGAATGAACCGTTTCGTGAACGGCTATCTGGACCTGATCACCCTGTGGTTCACTTCCAAGTTCGGAAAGAAACCGATGCACTTTTTCGGACTGTGGGGCAGCGCGATGTTTCTGATCGGTTTTGTGGCGCTGGTTTACGTACTTGTCATGAAACTGCTTTCCCTGATGGCCGGCGACTTGCGGCCGTTAGTGACCCTTTCGCCCTATTTCTATATTTCGTTGACGGCAATGGTCATGGGAACACAAATGTTTTTGGCCGGATTTCTTGGTGAACTGATTTCGCGCAATTCGCCGCAACGCAACAAATACAAAATCGAGAAAGAACTGTAAAATCATTTGATATGGAACTGATAGATATCATTCGGAAACGATGCTCTATCCGGAGCTATGCTTCCCGTGCGGTAGAAAAAGAAAAAATAGAGTACATGCTGGAGGCTGCCCGGCTGGCGCCCTCGGCCTGTAACCTGCAACCCTGGCGGTTTATCGTGGTTGAGTCGCCCGAAGGTAAAGAAAAGATACGGACCTGCTATGAACGCGACTGGTTTAGAACAGCGCCGCTGTACATCGTGGCCTGTTGCGATCACCGTCATTCGTGGAAACGGTCATTTGACGGAAAAGATCATGCTGACATTGACGTGGCCATCGCGACGGAACATCTCTGTATGGCGGCAGCCGAACAGGACCTGGGTACATGCTGGGTATGCCATTTCGACGTTCAGCGTTGTGCTCGCCTGTTCCGTTTGCCCGAGGGCGTTGAGCCGGTGGCGCTGATTCCCGCAGGTTATCCGTCCGAACCGGATTTGTTTGAGCATACGCCGAAAATACGCAAACCGGCAAACGAAGTGATAGTCAGGGAGAGTTTTTAGACTCTCCTGAATCTGCTTTCCCGGAGACAAGGCACACAGTGTAAGCTTTCCACACCATTTTCCCGGAAAGGGCCATCGCCATAAGGTACGAAACAGTGATTATGCAGGGCAAACCTAAAGCCGTCAGGAGACGCTGACCGGCCTCTCTTTTCCTTTCTACCGGGATTTTAAGGTGACGGGATTTTTATACCGATAAAAAAGCCCCGTCACGACGTCATATCAGTAGAAAGATTAAGTGAAGATGCGTTGGCCTTGGCAATTATGTTTTCCAGCACCGTATTCCCGGATAAATTTCGTATCTTTGCACATGAATTTCATTTATAACCAATTTAAATAAACAGATATGGTAAGTTATAAAGACTTGGGCCTTGTCAATACACGGGAGATGTTTGCCAGGGCCATGAAAGGCGGATATGCGATTCCGGCTTTTAATTTTAACAACATGGAGCAATTGCAGGCGATTATTCAAGCGACCGTCGAAACCAAATCACCGGTCATTCTGCAAGTATCAAGCGGCGCTCGCAAGTATGCCAATCAGACGTTGCTGCGCTACATGGCCGAAGGCGCCGTAGCGTATGCGAAGGAATTGGGCAATCCGAATCCGCAAATAGTTCTTCACCTGGATCACGGAGATACATTCGAACTGTGTAAAAGTTGCATCGACCTGGGCTTTTCTTCAGTAATGATTGACGGTTCACACCTTCCTTATGAGGAAAATGTCGTGTTGACAAAGAAAGTGGTAGAATATGCACATTCGTTTGATGTCACCGTAGAAGGCGAACTGGGCGTATTGGCCGGCGTGGAAGATGACGTGGTTGCAGAACATCACACGTATACCCGACCGGAGGAAGTGGTTGATTTTGTGACCAAGACCGGTTGTGACTCACTGGCTATATCCATCGGAACTTCGCACGGCGCCAACAAGTTCAAGCCCGCACAGTGTACGCGCAATGCCGACGGCGTACTGGTGCCGCCTCCCCTGGCCTTCGACATCCTCGAAGCCGTTGAAAAAGAACTTCCCGGTTTCCCGATTGTGCTGCACGGCGCATCATCGGTTCCGCAGGAGGAAGTGGCTACCATCAACAAATACGGCGGAGCGTTGAAAGACGCCATCGGTATACCAGAAGAACAGTTGCGCAGAGCCGCCAAATCTGCCGTTTGTAAAATCAACATAGACTCGGACAGCCGTCTGGCCATGACAGCCGCCATACGCAAGGTTTTTGCGGAAAGCCCGACCGAATTTGACCCGCGCAAATATTTAGGCCCGGCACGTGAAAATGCGAGAAAACTTTATGTACACAAAATCAATGATGTGCTCGGATCGGCCGGTAAATTATGATTTTATATACATGATAAACAAAAAGTCATCCTGAGGATGACTTTTTTTATTCTTCATTTGCACACTCATAAGAAAAAACGGATATTTGCAGCATAGTAAGAAACAAAAAGAGAAGTATGCAAGCGGCCAATGATGTTTACCTGCGAATACTCGGCAGGTTCGACCTCACCGAACAACCGTTGGAAGTAGTACCATTCGGTAACGGACATATCAATGATACCTTGAAAGTAACGACGGTCAAGGGGGAGGACAAGTATATACTCCAGCGAATCAATCATCAGATATTTACCGATGTGGAAGTGCTGCAAAACAACATTCGCGTGGTGACTTCGCACATCCGCAAAAAGTTGGAAATGCGTGGAGAACGGGATATCGATCGCAAAGTGTTGACGTTCCTTCCGACCCGGGACGGAAAATACTATTATTTTGACGGGGAAAATTACTGGCGAGTCAGCCTGATGATTTCCCGCAGCCAAAGTTTTGAAGAAGTTAACACCGCCTTTTCTTACGAAGCCGGGCGAGCATTCGGCGACTTTCAGTCAATGCTTTCGGACCTCCCGGAAGGCGTGTTGGGCGAGACGATTTCGAATTTTCACAACATGGAATTTCGTTTGCAGCAATTCCGCGAGGCGGTAGAAGCCAATCCGGCAGGACATCTGGATGAAGTTGCGGAGTTGATGGAAGAAATCGAAAAACGTGCCGAAGCCATGTGTATCCAGGAACGGTTGTATCGCGAAGGGAAACTGAAAAAACGGACGAATCACTGCGACACGAAAGTCAATAACATCCTGTTTGATGAAAATGGCAAGGTGTTATGTGTCATTGATCTGGATACTGTGATGCCGGGTTTTGTCCTGTCCGACATCGGCGACTTTATCCGTACGGGAGCCAATACCGGCGCTGAAGATGATGAAAATCTGGAACGGATAAACGTGAATCTGGAGATTTTCAAAGCATACGCGAAGGGATATATGGAAACAGCCCGGTCATTCCTCACACCACTGGAAATCACCATGCTGCCCTATGGCGGACGTCTGCTTACCTACATGCAGACCGTTCGTTTCCTGACCGACTACATCAACGGGGACACGTATTACAAGATACACAAACCAAAACATAACCTGATCCGTACTAAAGCACAGTTCAAACTGTTGCAAAGCCTCGAAATGCATCAGGCGGAAATGGATGAGTTCATGCAGAATTATTTATAACAACTTATATATAACAAACTAAATTATTGTCCCATGCAAAGACGAAATTTTATAAAAGTGGCCGGCGCGTTAGCCGCCACTCCGTCGTTGGCTTCAGCATCTGAAGCGTTGTCACCGCTGGCTTCAGCCGTGTTGAAGAAAGAAATCTATGAATGGCGCATCTACACGCTTGCAGGTACGGGCGCTCCGCTGGATTCCTTTTTCGGGAAAGTCCTCTTTCCTGCCTACCACCGGAAAAAGATCATCACCGGCGCATTCAAGCCTTATCGCCTGAAAGAAGGCGATAAGGATCAGCGTCATGTCCTGTTCATCTATCCGGACATCGCTACCTGTCACAAAGTAAAACAAGATCTGTGGAACGACAATATCTTTCGTGAAGCAGCCCAGCCTTATTTTGATACGACAGCACCGTCTCCGGTATATTCTCATTTTGATACTTACCTGAGCGAGGCTTTCGACAGGATACCCATCCACCGGAAACCCGGCAATGAAGCTACTTTGCTGGAAATCCGCATCTACCAGAGCCCTAACGAGGAAGCGAATCAACGAAAGGTGAAGATGTTCAATGTGGATGAAATTGCCGTTTTCGACCAGGTCGGAATCAATTCGGTGCTGTACGGCGAGATTTTGGCCGGACCGCGCATGCCCGCACTGATGTATCTCACGTGGTACAAGAATGAAGATGCCCGCAACACAGCCTGGCAACACTTCGGCGAAAATCCGGACTGGATACGCATCAAGTCGTTACCGGAGTATGCGTATACGGCAACGAACAATCAAAGTATCTTCCTCTCTCCGATGTCCTATTCCGAAATATAGACCGGAATAAAAGAAGATGGCAACTGCTCGGCTCGTCCGTCGTGAAAAATCTTGCTGACATAAAGATATTACATATGAACCTGCCTGAGCGGTTACAGAAAACAAAAAGGGTTTGTTGCACTTGGTGCAATAAACCTTTTTGTCGTAAAAACCGTTACATTTAAAAATTCAAGAATTGCCGGCAGGAACACATCCTGTGTCAATGCGCAAACCGTCTCACACACAGCAAAACAAAATAATCCGGCAGCATCTGCGTTTATATGGTATGAAAACAAAAGGATTTTGGATTATTGTCGTCTGCGTTTGCATTCTGTCGACATTAACGGCTTGTCAAAAGGAACTGAGCTGGCAACTGCAAGGCAAATGGCAATTGAAAACCATCGAACAGTCGGGTCATGTGTCAAACGTAGACACGGTCTGGTATAATTTCCAGTCCAAAGCATTGTTTATGTACCAGATTTATCATACCGATAAAGACTCGTTTTCGCATATGTACGGTTACAAAAGCCAACCGGAAGAAAACAAGATTCATCTGGAACTGACTTCTTATCCGCGTCCGGTAAGCGAATTTCTGCCGCTAACCGACTGGGAAGATCGCTCACGCACGTTTACCGTTGAAAAAATCAGCAGCAAACGACTTGTATTGTACAGCGATAATAAAACATACGAATTTATTCGGTTCTGAAAAGGCAGTCCTGCAGGCTATTCGTTGAAAGTATACAGCGTGGAGAAGCAAACTTTGTTTTTTCTCTCTGTTTCAGGTTTGCCTGCCCAAAGAATCAGATAAAAAAAGTGTCTCCAAATGAAAAGTATCATTCAGAAACAATGATCGCCAGTCTTTTCATTGATAGTTATAAAAAGGGAGTTTTCAGGGCAGGAAAGGTCTGAAAATATTAAGGGATGTCTCTCGACATCCCTTAATCAATTTGTTAACCTTAAATCTAATACTATTATGAAAAACCACATCGCAAAGATAGAGGTATTTTATGGATAATCAATAGGCTGTTCGTTAAATAAGCCTTCATTTGTTATAATAAATCTTAGATGTTAAACTTTTCTCCGGTCTTTTTTGTTGTATACTTCCTTATCTCTTTTCTGTCCTTGTTTTCATAACGCTGATTTTTAATCAGCTACAAAGATAACGCAGGTAAACTGATAGAAAAGGATTCTGCTATAAAAAAAGAGGCCTCCCATTCATAACAGGAGGACCATCTAATCGGTCATTACAACCATGAAAAAGGTTTTTATGTTGTGTATGCGCAAAGTGATTTGCAAAAATGATGCCAAATCACAATTTCGACCGATTTCGGCCTTGTTTTAACAATAAACATGACAAATAGTCACATAAACAGAATCAATATCCATATAAACAGCCGTTATATGCGACAAAATGTCACAACAAGAGATTTCGTTTGATTTTTCATATCTTTGCAACCGAAAACTTGAAATAACCAATTCATGAACCAAACAATGATATTGACCATTGGCCGCCAATTTGGTAGCGGTGGTCGCATCATCGGAAAGAAACTGGCTGAGGCTTTTGGCATTGCGTATTATGACAAGGAACTTTTTCTGCTGGCGGCCAGGGAAAGCGGACTTTGCCACGACGTGTTCGAGAAAGTCGATGAAAAAGCAGCCGACTGTTTAGAGCATGTCTTTTCACGCGGACTTTCCTGGATGGGGATGTATACCCCTCAACTGGACATTCTTTCCTGCGAAGGACTGTTCAAAATTCAAAGCGATGCTATCCGCAAACTGGCTGAAACGGAATCGTGCGTCATTGTCGGCCGTTGCGCCGATTACATCCTGCGCGACCATCCGAACTGTATCAGTTTTTTTATTCACAGTACTTTGGAAAGCCGCATTCAGCGGGTTGTCGAACGTCAGCAGATGAGTGTGGAACAGGCGAAGGAGTTTATTCTCAAAACCGATAAATCCCGTGCTGCCTATTACGATTATTTTACGAATAAAACATGGGGTAAAGCCTCGTCATATCATCTGTCTATCGATGCCTCGGTACTGGGTATTGAGGATACGGCGGCTTTTATGAAAGTTTTCGCAGAAAAAAGAATACAGGCCGGAAAGTATTGAAATTCTGCATTCTTGCGTCCTGGTTGGTTGTGTTTCAGTTTCTGTTTTTTTCTGTTCGCGGCTTTTCCTCCCGTTTGGGGAACCAGCCCTTTTCTACTCGTTTCCGCTGGCAAAACAGTTCGCCAATGCCCCACAATGCAGAAAAAGCGAAAACGCCGCATAGCGACGAAAAAATAACATTCCGTATGGTCAGCGCCAGAACAATTCCCGCTATACTGAAAAGTAAAAACACCCACCAGCATTTTACACCAAAATAATACTCGCCTTTAATCACCAGGGGATGAAAAAGTCCGATGATGAAAAAAGTACCTGCTCCGATGACCAAACCGGTCAAATGACAATCTTCAATAAATTCCATTCTGTTTTTTTACTTCCAAGACGCAAACCCCGTCTCTTTATATTATATAGTCAATGGGGACATCGTCTTCATTTGTTTCTTCGTCTGTGGCTGCCGGTTTTTCGCGGATGTAGTCTTCTTCGTTTCGCTTTTCCGGTTCCGAATGTTTCCGAATATCCCTGTTTTCAGTTGTTTCCTGCGCCGATTCAACATCCGCTCCGTCCAACAGCGGCTCAAAGGTAGGAAAATCAGCTTTAAAATCCTCATCTTTCAAGGGGATTTCCAACATTTCTTCATTCGATTCCGATACGGCCATGTCGCTCTCCTCTTTTTTAACCGGTTCATTTTCCCCATCCTCATTTCCTCCGATTGTTTCCGGAATAATCTCCGTTTCTTCCTGCTGCTGCATATCGGATATAGCTAATGCAGATGCTTCTGTGGCTTCGTCCGGACAGGATGTTTCCGTTTCTCCGTCGCCGTATGCCTCGTCTTCATCATATTCTCCGTCTTCGTCTCCATCATATTCGTCGTCCTCCTCTTCATATTCAGGTTGGTTTACGACAGCAACCGGTTCGACTTTTCCGACCGGCGAAACCGGCGGAATATCCGTTTCTCCGTCGCCGTATGCTTCGTCTTCATCATACTCCCCGTCTTCGTCTCCGTCATATTCGTCCTCCTCCTCTTCATATTCAGGTTGGTTTACGACAGCAACCGGTTCGATTTTTCCGACCGGCGGAATATCCGGTATCTTCCGAAACAGATCAGGTATTTCCGGCGGAACAACTGTCTTTTCGACAAACCTGTATTCCTCTGTCTCAACCGATTCTTCGCCTGTGTTCACAACCGCCTTGCCGACGCTTTTTCTGTATTTTCCGGCAAGAAGCCCCAAAAACATCATTATGAAAAAACCTTTGTTGCTTGAAAAAAACGCATCCGATATGTTCGCGATAAAAATAAAGCAGATTGTTGTCAACGTGATGACAAACCACTGGAGGTCTTCCGCACGTTTGAAACAGACCAGCATTTTGCTCGCACTGTGAAGCCAGAAGAACAGGTAAAGCAGTATGCCGGACATACCAAACTGAACCAGCGACGGGTAATAGGAACCGGATACGGAAAGCCAGTTCCGGGGCGAGAATCCCTCCATGGCATTAAGCCCGTAAGCTACATAAATCTGGGAATAATACTTTCCCGAAAGTTCGGTTGCAAAACTGGCAAGACCACTGCCGAAGGGAATGAAGTCTTTCAGTACCTCAATGGCCGAACAGTAGAGAATGGAACGTGCCGTAAAATCGGGACCGCCGTTTCCCGCATCGGGTGGAAAAAGATAGCCGGCAACCTGTGATTTCAAAATATAAACGATCAAAACAAACACGATCAGCAGGGCGAAACCTGTCTTCCAGCGAGACTTAAGTACACGTACGTCCTGAAAATACAGGAGTATCCCGATCGTTAAAAAGTAAAATCCTTGAAACTCGGAGTGCATGGCCATCATGCCGGTGGTCAGCATGTAAAGGAAGGTAAACCCTTCCTTTACAGTAAAATTACTGCAATACAGGTAAACGAGCGACAGGCAAACGATGCCCGACACATAATTGGCCTCCTGCTCCAGGATGGATTTGAAAA
This sequence comes from Tannerella sp., assembly GCA_031276675.1. Taxonomy (GTDB): domain Bacteria; phylum Bacteroidota; class Bacteroidia; order Bacteroidales; family Tannerellaceae; genus Tannerella. Next base: position 1,027 of record JAISMO010000114.1, on the reverse strand, counting down.
AAGACGGATTCACAAATCCGTAAATGCCGACAGGGATAAAAAGCGGCCAGATGTAAAGACAAATCCGTTTCAGTAGCTTTTTTTGTGAAGCGGAAAAGAAAGGAGCTATCTGCAACACCATGAAGAAGGTCAGGAAGGGTCTGATTTGCACCAGAAAATCCATGACCACAGCGCCTGGGGAATTATATGCCAGGTAAAAAGAATAGCAGAGATAGAACAGAAAAATGCACACGATAAGCGGGATTTCCACCGTGAACCGTTTCCTTTCATGGCAGATGAAAAGGATATACAGTATCAGCAACAGGACGCTTGCAACTTCGTCCATACTTTTAAAGCCCGTTACATCATACAGAATTACCCCAAAAATCAGTGTAAACATGAAGAGGTAAAAAAAGTATACCTGTCTGATTTTTTGAATCAACATCTTCATTTGTTCCTTTTTCTCACCCTGCAAAACTACAATGTTTTTTTGTTTCAGTAAAGAAAGATTTGGATTTTTGCGCTTTTTTCAGTTTTTTCATTTTAGCGGAATGGAAACAGCCTCCATCTACAGCAATATTATTCAATGTGAGTTCGACGTAAGAAAAAGGTGAACCTATCAGGAAAAGCGATCATCTGTCCGTGCCTTTACCGCTTTATACTTCGCGCGGCATGGTTTTGTGCATGGCGCAGTCCGATAAAAATACCGTCGGGGATGGTATATTGTCCTTCCGGGTTCCGGAAAGTTAGAATCTGCCTGGATTGCGACTTGCCGGAACCCGGCAAGTTAGAATCTACCCGGATTGCGACTTGCCGGAACCCGGCAAGTTAGAATCTGCCCGGATTGTGACTTGCCGGAACCCGGCAAGTTAGAATCTGCCTGGATTGCGACTTGCCGGAACCCGGCAAGTTAGAATCTGTCCGGATTGTGACTTGCCGGAACCCGGCAAGTTAGAATCTGCCCGGATTGCGACTTGCCGGGAGCCGGAAGGTTGGAATCCGCTCCGGGTTCCGTCCGGGGGACAGGAAAGACCGAAAAAAATACTGC
>JAISMO010000098.1 GCA_031276675.1 Tannerella sp. | reverse complement strand
TTTTCATAACGGTAGACCCCCTGTTTGACACGTTCGACAATACCTTCCCCGACCAGCTTCAACAGATGGTTGTAAAGGGACTTGTCCGGCAGTTGTTTTCTTGTCAGATAGCCTCTGTTTCTGTTAAACAGGATTTGCAGTTTGTGGTTCATGCTTTTATTTTGGGACAAATATACCGCTTTTATTTGCATAGACGGTAATATTTTCCTGAAATACAATTTATCTATTTGATATATACGTATATGATTTGTATAATAGCGAAAGTTTCCGTCTGTTTTTCTATACTTGCGTGTGTCAAAGCGTCACAATTGTCCTGTCCTGAAATAGCTTTACAAAAGGGAACAGTAAAGGCTCTGTTTGCGCTTTTTCCGTTTCCGGTATGCCGTATCGTTCTTTTTCGGCGGAGAGGGAATGGTGATTTTTACCCCTTTGATCTCCGATTTCCCCTTGCCGCCTATATTCATGGAAACCGGAGGCTTCTGAACGGTCAAGGCGTCCGCTTGCGGCTTTCCGAATCCATGCCGGCAGAAAATAACTTTTCCTTCAGGCTCCACAAAACGATTGTAAACCGCCGAAACGTTGCGCACGGTGACGCTTGCCCTGGTTCGACTTCAACAGTCCCTGTATCAAGAAACAGGGGCTTTGAAGGAAAACCCGTCGCCGCCCTGTCGGAAAAGGAATCGATCGAAAAAAACTTCCTCCGTAACGCTCAGTAAAGTAGGACGGGGAAGTGTTTGAAGTTGTCGAAAAACAGTGTTCAAATTGGAGTTTTCAGTTTTTTGCCCTTTAAAACCATCTTCCATAAAAGGGTAGCCTTTATCTCCGGGCCACTGTTAACGAGCAAGCTTATTTGGCATAGCTGACGGCACGTGTTTCACGGATCACCGTAATCTTCACCTGACCCGGATAGGTCATTTCGTCCTGTATCTTTTTCGCAATTTCCACAGACAGGTTTTCCGTATGCTTGTCGTCAATCCGGTCTGCACCCACGATCACGCGTAATTCGCGACCGGCCTGGATGGCATACGTTTTAACTACGCCCGGATAAGTCATGGCCAACTGCTCCAGATCGTTAAGGCGCTTGATATAAGCCTCCACGATTTCGCGGCGCGCACCCGGACGCGCACCTGATATGGCATCACAAACCTGTACGATGGGAGCCAGCAGCGACTGCATCTCCACTTCGTCGTGGTGGGCGCCGACGGCATTGCATATGTCCGGTTTTTCCTTGTATTTTTCGCAGAGTTTCATTCCCAGAATGGCATGTGGCAGTTCCGGCTCGTCATCCGGCACCTTTCCGATGTCGTGCAGCAATCCGGCTCGACGCGCCTTTTTCGGATTCAATCCCAGTTCGGAGGCCATGACAGCACACAAATTGGCCGTTTCACGCGCATGTTGTAACAGGTTCTGACCGTATGAAGAACGGTATTTCATCCTCCCGATCATCCGGGTGAGTTCGGGATGCAACCCGTGAATTCCCAAGTCAATGACCGTACGTTTTCCTGTTTCCACGATTTCCTCTTCCACTTGCTTGCGTACTTTACCTATCACCTCTTCAATCCGCGCCGGATGGATACGTCCGTCCTGCACCAGTTGATGTAACGCCAGGCGAGCCACTTCGCGGCGGACAGGGTCGAAGCCGGAAAGAATAATGGCTTCCGGCGTGTCGTCAACAATGATTTCAATGCCGGTAGCGGCTTCCAGCGCACGGATGTTCCGTCCTTCGCGGCCAATGATGCGGCCTTTGATTTCATCCGAATCAATATGAAATACCGTCACCGAATTTTCAATAGCCGTCTCTGCTGCTATGCGCTGAATAGATTTGATTACAATCTTTTTCGCTTCCTTGTTGGCCGTCATTTTTGCATCCTCCATGATTTCGTTGATGTAGGAGGCTGCGTTTGTCTTTGCTTCATCTTTCAGCGACTCGGTCAACCGCTCCCGCGCCTCGTCGGCCGAAAAGCCGGAGATGGTTTCCAGATACGCCACTTCCTGCTGGTGCAGTTTTTCCATGTCCTGTTTCCTCTTTTCGATCAACAGCAACTGATTGTTCAAACTATCCTTTACCGCGTCCGCTTCCGCCGTTTTCCGCTGCAATTCTTCCTGTCGCTGGTTGAATATCAGTTCTCGCTGTTTCAATTTTGTTTCGGTAGACTGAAGCTTTGCGTTTCGCGCCGAAGCCTGCTTTTCCAGTTCCGCTTTCATGTGCAGGTATTTCTCCTTCACCTCCAGCATCTTGTTCTTTTTCATCACTTCCGTTTTCTCCTCTACCTCCTTCAACAGGATTTTATAGCGATACTTTCCCCAAAAAGTCGCTCCGAACCATGCAAGCAGCGCTCCTGCTGCAAAGGTTCCTGCTGCCAAATATACTTCCGTCATCTTTTATTCCTATTTTATTTATATATAAAGATAAAGCACTTCCCTCATACGGTATTTCCGTACAAAGCAGTGCGTAAAAATGTATGTTTCAAGAAACAGAAAAGTCTATTTCTTTAAATATTCGTCCAATTTGTCCGTCCATTGTTGTATTTTCCGATCATAAGTCCCCACGTCGTTTTCGGCTTCCAACTTCAGGATATCCCGCGCCAGATGAATGGCGACCATTGTCAACAACTGAATATTTTCCAGTGATTTGGAAAAATATTGCCGATATTGTACCAAATGCAATCCCACTCGTTTTGCAGCCTCGCGATACAGAAATTCCTCTTCTTCGTCGCCACGCCTGACAGGTATGCGGTATGAATTTCCGGCCACCTCCAACTTTATGTCAAACTCATTCTCGTTCACAACTTATCCGTTTAATAGCGTGATGTAATTTATACACGCATCTATTTCGCGTACTAAATTCAATAACCTCTTCCGCGCACTCTTCACATCGTCCCCCTGTTCGACGGATGTTACATGTGCCGTCAACAAGTTGCCGTATTTCGTCTTCAATGCCTGAAGTTCTCCCTGAACCTGCTGCACGGTTATTTTTTCCTGTTCCCATTTCAGCGTTAACTCCCGTATTTCTGTCTTCTGCCTTTCGCATAAGGCGAGGAGTCTGTCCATTCTTTCGTCCAATGCGGATAACCGTTTATACTGTTCTTCGGTCATTTCAAGCCAAATTCGCTGCAAAAATAAAAATCGGAAATGAAAAACACAATATCAAATACTCATTTTTGCACCAGGATGAAAAAACAGTCTGCAATGAAACATTCCATTCAAACTGTTAAATTATTCAATCAACCAGATACTTGTTTCTCCGGCCTGTTCGGAAAGATCAATTTTTCCTTCCTTTGCCAACCAACCGATGGCCGTATACACGTCTTTTTCCTTTCGGATTTTCGTCTCTTTCTTAATATCCTTTATACTCATCCGGCCACATTTATTCAGCGCCCGCCATACAAGCCCTGCATTTGTACCTATTAAATGTGTCATATCGTTCTTGTTTTAAAATCTGTCAATTTCCGTTTTCCTGCAAAGATAGGACTTTTATTTGTAAAAACCCCTTTTCATGCCATTTATTGCTTCAACCTGTTCAGATAGAATTATCCATACTGTCTTCTTTTTGCAACTTGAATGCCTTGCCAAGCATCCGGATGAGGTCTCCGGCAATCATGCCTTCTTCCGAACGGTCGGCCGCTGCCAGATTCCCCGCCAGACCATGCAGGTAAACACCGATTTGCGCAGCCGTATCGGGCGGATACCCCTGCGCCAGAAGTCCCAGCAGGATACCGGTCAGTACATCGCCGCTTCCGGCCGTTGCCATCCCGGGATTGCCTGTTATGTTAATGTATACGTTCCCTTCCGGTGTACAAATAGCAGAGCAAGCGCCTTTCAATACAATAATCAATTCATGTTCCACTGCCATGTCCATCGCATTGTGTAGCCGTTCGTAACCGGACGCACAAACTCCGAACAGCCGGTCGAACTCTTTCGGATGAGGCGTCAGGAGAGTACGCGGGGGCAACAAGGCCATCCATTCCTTGTTTAACGAGAGGATATTAAGCGCATCGGCATCCAGGACTAAAGGCTTTTTCGCAGAAGTCAGCAGAGACTCCAAGACCGCCTGAGAGGCCGCCTGCATTTCCAGTCCAGGCCCTATGCCGACAGCATCATAAGTTTTCAACTCAGGCAATTCCGAAACATAATCTTCATTTGCATCCAAACTCAACATTGCTTCGGGAACGGAGGTCTGGAGCGTGGTTTCGCCCCGGAGCGGCAAATGAACCGTCAGCAGTCCGGCGCCGCTACGCAGTCCGGCACTTGCTGCCAGAACGGCGGCGCCCATCTTTCCCCTGCTTCCGGCTATCAGCAGCGCATGACCAAAAACACCCTTGTGCGCAAAGGTTTCTCTGGGACGAATCAGGCCGGAAACATCTTCGTCCGTCAGCACATGATAAGGCGTTTCCGTTTGTTCGACGATGGTCGGATGAATCCCGATGGGCAACACTTTCCATTTCCCGGTGTATGGCGCATTCTCCGGCAGGAAAAAGGCAAGTTTCGGAAACTCGAATGCATAAGTCCAGTCTGCCTGCACGATGCCCTGCGGATTATTCTTGCCGTTATCCTCGCCGAACAACCCCGAAGGAATATCAATGGACACCACCTTTGCTTCGGACTGATTAATATATTCCACCAGCATCGCATATCCCTTTTCCAGCGGACGATTCAGTCCGGAACCGAACAGCCCGTCAATCACCACATCGCGCTCCGAAAGTGTGGGTGGTGTGAAATCTTCATCTCCGGTCACTTCAACAAAAAGGACATTCGGCACAGCCTGCAAACGCGCTTTATTCAGTTCACTATCCGACGACAACCGGCGTACAGGATTGATCAGGAAAACTTTTACACGATAGTTGTCTTCCGCCAGCAGACGTGCAACAGCTAAAGCATCGGCGCCGTTATTTCCATGTCCGGCAAACACAATCACCTGGTTCTGCTTTGTAAAATGACGGCTGTATTCGCGTACAAAAGCCGTAGCAGCACGTTCCACCAGGTCAATGGAACTGACCGGTTCATTATCGATGGTATACCGGTCAAATGTCTTTATCTTCTCAGTTTCAAATATCTTTAACATACTTTCCAAATTACACCCACAAAAATACATGATTTTATACATAAATGCAACTTATCTTTGCGTAAGTTTGTGCCTTCAAAATAACAGGAATCGATGGAAGAAAAAATTCGATTGAAAGATAAAGATTTTGAGCTGTTTATCCCGGAATCCCAAATGGTGGCGGCCATCAAAAAAATGGCGGGAATCATTTGGCGTGACACCGAAGGAAAGAATCCTCTATTTGTCGGAATCTTAAACGGAGCCTACATGTTCACCGCAGAACTGATGAGTCATCTGCCTCCTGCCTGCGAGCTTACGTTTGCCGCCTATTCATCCTATCGGGGCACTCAGTCCGAAGGGGTCGTGCAGGAAGTAATGCCTGTCCGCGGAAACATAAATAACAGGCTGATAATTCTGTTGGAAGACGTTGTTGATACGGGGTTAACCATGCAGTATGTGATGCGGAAATTGCAGCAGTCCGGCGCCGGCAGGGTCTGTCTGGCTACGATGCTCTTCAAGCCTGGTTCGTTGAAATGCGATTTAAAACCGGACTATGTCGGCATGGAGATAGCCGACGATTTCGTCGTGGGATTCGGACTGGATTATGACGGATTGGGACGCTCTTCACGCAATATCTATAAAGTTCAAAACCCCCGTTAACTGTTTTCATCACAAAAACATTATGCTGAACATCATTATTTTTGGTGCGCCCGGTTCGGGTAAAGGTACACAAAGCGAACTGATTATGAATAAATACCGGTTGGATTATATTTCGACCGGGATGACGCTTCGTAAAATCATCGGCGAAGGAAGTGAATTAGGAAAGATAGCCAAAGAATATATTGATCGGGGCAAACTGGTTCCCGACGAAATAATCATGCGGCTGATTGCTGATTTTCTAAAAGGAAAACAGCATTCAAAAGGGATTATCTTTGACGGTTTTCCACGTACCATCCCACAGGCCATTGCCCTGAAAGAAACCATGGATATGCACGGAATGGACATATCCGTACTGATAGATTTGCAGGTAGATGATGATGAATTGATTCGGCGTCTGCTGGAACGCGGAAAGAGTTCCGGCCGTTCAGACGATAATCCGGAAACCATTCAGGCACGGCTGAACGCATACCACACGCAGACCGCCCCCTTAGCTACCTATTATATCTGCGAAGGAAAGTATGCATCTGTCAAAGGTCGCGGAACGGTTGACGAGATTTTCCGGCGAATCGTCGACGCCATCGAAAGCCGAATCGTAAACTCTTGAACTTTTAAGTAAATCATGGCCGAATCAAATTTTGTCGATTACGTGAAAATCTATTGTCGTTCGGGAAAAGGCGGACAGGGGTCGACGCATTTCCGGCGCGAGAAATACATTCCGCGGGGTGGACCGGACGGTGGCGACGGCGGACGGGGCGGAGATGTTTTGTTGCGTGCCAGCCGCAACCTCCGGACATTGCTCCATCTGAAGTTCGAACGTCATGTCTTTGCCACATCCGGCGAAAACGGCAGCGCCAAACAAAGCTCCGGAAAGGACGGCGAAAACCGGATCATCGAAGTCCCCTGCGGAACGGTGGCCTGCGACGCCGAAACAGGCGCATATATCTGCGACGTGACGGACGACGGACAGACCGTCCGGTTGCTGAAAGGCGGTAAGGGCGGACGGGGCAACGTGCATTTCAAGACGGCGACCAATCAGGCGCCGCGTTATGCCCAGCCGGGCGAACCCGCCGAGGAACGAACCATCATTCTCCAGCTCAAACTGCTGGCAGACGTCGGACTGGTCGGTTTTCCAAATGCGGGCAAATCCACCCTGCTGTCCGTCATGTCTGCCGCCAGACCCAAAATAGCGGACTATCCCTTTACGACGCTGGAACCGAATCTGGGGATCGTTTCCTATCGCGACAACCGTTCTTTCGTCATGGCCGATATTCCCGGAATTATCGAAGGTGCCGGTCAGGGAAAAGGACTCGGACTGCGTTTCCTGCGCCACATCGAACGCAATTCACTCCTGCTGTTTACGATTCCGGCCGACACGCAAGACTTCCGGCACGAGTATAAAGTGCTCAACAACGAACTCCTGAGCTACAATCCCGGCCTGGCAGGTAAAAACAGAGTACTGGCCATTACGAAATGCGATCTGGGGGACGATGAACTCCTTGCCGCCATCCGGCCGGAATTGCCCGACATTCCGTGCGTGTTTATTTCGTCCATAACCCAACAGGGTCTCACGGAACTGAAAGACGTCCTTTGGCGCGAACTGAATCGGGAAATATTCGAAGATACGGATGCGATCGTGCACCGGGACATGGATATCCGGCTTCTGCCCGACGAACCGTCGGACAGTGATTAGCGGTCAGTGATGCAATGGTCGGTTATACAGGTTTCAACGGAGTCTCCGCAAAAGCGGCAGGGACGGCAAAATCATCTTAATCCCCGGTGTTGTTTTTTCGATGAAGCGCTTCCGCAATCAGTTCGGCGGTGCGTTGCGATGCGCCGGGCTGTCCCAGTGCGCGGATCACTTCGTCATAGCCCTTTAGCATCCGGTTGCGTCCGGCCGCATTGTACAGAATCCGTTCCAGTTCCGAACGGATACGTTCGCACATAAATTCGGCGCCGAACAGTTCGCGGACGATTTCGCGTCCAGCAATCAGGTTTACCAGCGAGATATACGGGATATGGAAGAAATGACGGAAAATAAAATTCACCGCTTTCCCGCCCCAAAAATAATAACAAACCACCTGGGGCACGCGAAACAGAGCCGTCTCCAGCGTAGCCGTACCCGATGTCACCAGCGCGGCATGGCTGTGCTCCAGGATGGCATACGTCTGTCCGAAGATCACCGGGATTGCCTTTCCGTTCAGGTACGGCTCATAATCCTGCCGCTCCAGTCCCGGAGCGCCGGCAATCACACACTGATGATCCGGAAATGACGAAGCCGCCGCAAGCATGACCGGCAGGTTTTTCCCGATTTCCTGACGGCGACTTCCGGCCAGCAGCGCAAGCAGCGGCTGTTCCGTCAGGCCGTTTGCCCGGACAAAGGAATCTTCCCCGCGGCTGGCCTGTTCGCGGTAAGCGGCAACGGCGTCTACCGACGGATTCCCGACGTAATCCACCGGATAGTTCAGTTTCTGAAAAAAAGCCCGCTCGAAAGGGAAAATGCAGAACATCCGGTCCACATGGCGGCGGAACAGACGGATGCGGTATGTTTTCCACGCCCATATTTTCGGGGAAATGTAATAATACACCGGCAACTGCAATGCCGTCTTTACGTATTTGGCGATCTTGAGATTGAAACCCGGATAATCCACCAGTATCACCGCGTCCGGCCGGAAATCGCGAATCGCTTTGCGGCAGATTCGCATATTGCGCAGAATGGTAGGGAGATGCAGCAGTACCGGTACGACGCCCATGTACGCCATTTCCCGGTAATGCTTCACCAACTGTCCGCCTGCCTGCCGCATCAGATCGCCGCCGAAAAAGCGAAACTCCGCCTCCCAATCCCCTTCCTTCAGGGCAATCATCAGATTGGAGGCATGAAGATCGCCGGAAGCTTCGCCGGCTACAATAAAGTATTTCATCCCTCAGCCTGCGTTCGTTCAATGGACAGATCCCACCGCTTCAGTGTTTCCAGAAACGCATGGTCGGTCACGTCAATCCGGCCGGGAACCAGCGATGCATAGCCTTCGTCCAGTCGCTGTATGTCACCATCCGTGTCGGCAGGGTTCAGGCTCATAAACTCACCCGCAAGCCACCAGTAAGGTTTTCCCTCCGGGTTCTCCGTCCGGCAAAACTCCCGGATCCACCGGCCGTCCGCCTGACGGCAAACGGCAATCCCCTTTACGCGAGGCAGACACGGCACATTCAGATTCAGATACGTACCCCGCGGCAGCCCATGCTTCAGCACCTGTCCGGCCACTGTCCGTCCCAGACGGCACGCCTCCGAAAAATCGCTTTGCGGCCTCCAGTCGGCCAGCGACACCCCCAGCGAGGGTATGCCGATAATGCATCCCTCGATCACGGCGCCCATCGTGCCCGAATAGTGTACACACACGGCCTGGTTGCCGCCGTGATTCGCCCCGGAAACCAGCAAATCAGGCTGCCTGTCCAGTATTTCGCTGACGGCCAGTTTCACGCAGTCTACCGGCGTCCCCGTGCAGCTGTACACCGTCAGTTTGTTTTCCCTGCGCAGCAGCGTACAGGTGATCGGTACCGTCGACGTGATGGCGCTCGACATGCCCGAACGGGGGCCGTCCGGTGCAAAGACGACCAGTTCTCCCAGTCCGGTCAGGCTTTCGACCAGTTTCCCGAGGCCTTCGGCTTCGACGCCGTCGTCATTGGTAATCAATACCAGCGGCTCTTTACTCATAGTTTCATGCTTATTGTTTTCATCCGTGGACAAAGGTACGGATTTCACGGCCTATCTGCAAAATCCCGTCTCCGGAAAGGGTGCGGGATGTCTGGAAAACAGCGGCATGTACTATACTCAGTCTGATACTTATTTACATTCCCAGCACGTAGTCGATAATGAATCGGGCCAAAGGGTTTTCCGGTAAACCGGCCGACGCCTCACATTTCCGTTCAGGCATCTCTTTTTCACCGTTTTTGCCGGAAAGACAACCGTTTGAAATACATCCCGACGCATCAGCCCCTTGAACAGACCGAAAAAGTTTCTACCTTTACACCGCATTTTTAGAATTTTTACAATGAACAAAATCAGCATAGCCGTCATCGGGCTGGGGTACGTAGGATTACCGCTGGCCCGTCTTTTTGCAACCCGATATCCGGTTGTGGGCTTCGATACGAATCCCTCACGGGTGAACGAACTGATGGCCGGAACCGACAGTACGCTGGAAATGGACAATGCCCTGCTGCGCTCCATCCTGAAAAAAGCGCCCGACACGTCGGCAGGACTGTTTTGTTCCGCCGACCCGGAAGCCATCCGGCCCTGCAACTGTTATATGATAACGGTACCCACGCCGGTCGACAAAAACAGCCGGCCGGACCTGACGCCCCTGCTCCGGGCCAGTGAAATGGTTGGTACCGTGATTCGGAAAGGCGATCTGGTGATCTACGAATCAACCGTCTATCCGGGCGCCACGGAAGAGGACTGCCTTCCGGTGATAGAACGCACTTCGGGGCTGAAATGCAATGTCGATTTCCTTGCAGGTTATTCCCCCGAACGCATCAATCCGGGAGACAGGGAACATACGGTGGAAAAGGTACGGAAAGTGGTTTCCGGTTCCACCCCCCGGGCGGCGCGGATCGTCGACCGGCTGTACGCCTCCGTCATCGAGGCCGGTACCCATCTGGCGCCTTCGATCCGGGTGGCCGAGGCGGCCAAGGTGATCGAAAACACCCAGCGAGACATCAACATCGCCTTTGTCAACGAACTGAAAAAGATATTCGACCGGATGAATATCGACACGAATGCCGTCCTGGAAGCAGCCGGAACCAAGTGGAACTTTCTCCCCTTCCGGCCCGGTCTGGTCGGAGGACACTGCATCGGAGTCGATCCCTATTACCTGGCTCAAAAGGCGCAGGAATACGGCTATCACCCCGAAATCATCCTGGCCGGAAGGCGGATGAACGACAGCATGAGCGAATATGTGGCGGGTGAAGTCGTCAAAAAGATGGTGAAACAGGGAATCCGGGTGAAAGATTCCGGCATCCTGGTACTTGGCATCACCTTCAAGGAAAACTGCACGGACATCCGCAACAGTAAGGCCGTGGACGTGGTGAAAGCCCTGACGGAGTACGGCGCCCGGGTAACCGTATGCGATCCCTGGGCCAATCCCGGAGAGGTGAAACGGGAATACGGGCTGGAACTGCTGAAGGAAATGCCGGATGAAGCCTTTGATGCGGCTGTACTGACCGTATCCCACCGGGAATTTGCCGATCTGAAGGTGAACAGCAGGGTCTTTTATTCCATCCGCTAAGGCGGGGTTTCCTGCCGGGCGGCCGTTTGAAAGACGCCCGGTGCAGCACCCCCGACGTGGCGCATGAAAGCGGAAAAAGTCGCCCGGAGATTTCCGCTTCTTTTAATTTTTTCTTTTCTTTGTCCTTTGATTATTCACCCTAATATAAAAAATTTCCGTATGAAGACGAAACAACTGATTTTGTTATGTTTCTGTGCAGGTTTATGCTTGACCTCATGTGCCGAAAAAGCCGTGATACACGTCACCCGCCTGCGCTGTGAAGGACAGGTCGATCCGAAAGGAATAGACCTGGATGTGCCCCGGTTAAGCTGGGAACTCGTTTCCGACAGCCGGAACGTCCTGCAAACCGGATACCGGATTCTGGTAGCCTCTTCGCTGGATAAACTCAATGCCGACAAGGGCGACTTGTGGGATTCGAAACAGGTCCGGTCCGGCGAATCCGTCTGGGTGCCTTATGAGGGCGCCGAACTGAAAAGCCGGATGGAATGTTACTGGAAAGTAAAAGTGACAACCGGACGGGGAACCTCCGAATGGAGCGAGCCGGCTGCATGGACGATGGGACTCCGGCCCGCGGACTGGAAAGCCGACTGGACGGGGCTGGACAAAAGCGGCCCACAGGATGTGCTGGATGGCCGGACACGCCTGGCCGCACGCTATTTCCGCAAGGAATTTCAGACCGAAGACAGGGCCATTGACAGAGCCGTCCTGTACATCTGCGGGCTGGGACTGTATGAGGCTTTCCTCAACGGCGTCAAAATCGGCGAGCAGGTGCTGTCGCCCACGCCCACAGACTACACGAAGACCGTCAAGTACAACACCTTTGACGTGACCGACCGCCTGACCAAAGGCCTCAACACCCTTGGCGTGACGCTGGGCAACGGACGCTTCTTCGGGATGCGGAATCCGGGCAACCGCCAGTTCGGTTTTCCGAAGATGAAGACGCAACTGGAAATCACCTATACCGACGGCAGTACGCAAACCGTCGTGAGCGACGGTACGTGGAAAGTGACCGTCGACGGCCCGATTCGTGCCAACAACGAGTTCGACGGCGAGGAATATGACGCGCGGATGGAACTCACAGGCTGGACGCAGGCCGGCTATGACGACAGCCGCTGGACGCAGGCCGAACAGGTGGAAGCGCCGGGCGGCGGGATGGAAGCCCAGCTGAACCGCAACATCAGGGTCATGGAAACACTCCGGCCCGTTGGCCTTCGGGAGATTCGTCCCGGCGTACACATCCTGGACATGGGGCAGAACATGGTCGGATGGCTGCGGATGAACGTGAGCGGCGAGCGGGGCGCCGAAGTGAAACTGCGTTTTGCCGAGTCGCTCAAGCCGGACGGCAATCTCTATCTGGACAATATCCGGGGCGCCCTGGTGACCGACAAATACATCCTCAAAGGAGAAGGAGCGGAAAGCTGGGAACCGTCGTTCACCTATCACGGTTTCCGTTTCGTGGAAATCACCGGCTATCCGGGTGCGCCGACCGTCGACAATTTCGTGGGGAAAGTCGTCTACGACGAGATGGAAACAACCGGACACTTTGAATCCTCCGACCCGACGCTCAATCAAATTTACCGGAATGCCTGCTGGGGCATCCGGGGAAACTACCGCGGGATGCCGACCGACTGTCCGCAGCGCGACGAGCGGATGGGATGGCTGGGCGACCGTGCCGTCGGATCACAGGGCGAAAGCTTCATCTTCAACAACCGGAGCCTCTACGCCAAATGGCTGGACGACATCGAGCAGGCGCAGCGCGAAGACGGCTGCGTGCCCGATGTGGCGCCCAACTACTGGCAGATCTACTCCGACAACATGACCTGGCCGGGCGCTTACCTGATCATCGCCAACATGCTGTATGAACAGTACGGCGACAGCCGTCCGATCATCAAACATTACGCTTCGATGAAGAAATGGATGGACTACATGCGCAAAAACTACCTCAAGGATCACATCCTGGTGAAAGACACCTACGGCGACTGGTGTATGCCGCCGGAACATCCGGCGCTGATTCACTCCCAAGACCCGGCGCGCAAAACCGACGGCGCAGTGCTGAGCACGACATTCTACTACCGGATGCTGAAGCTGCTTGAGCGCTTTGCCGGACTGCTCGAACGGCCGGACGAAGCCGGGACATTTGCCGCAGAAGCGGAAACCGTCAGAAACGCCTTCAACGCAAAGTACTTCAACAGCGAAACAAAACAGTACGACAACAACACCGTCACGGCCAACCTCCTGCCCCTCTGTTACGGCATGGTGGACGAAGCCGGACGCGAAGGCGTATTCAAAAACATTGTCGACAAGACCATGAACGACTTCAACGGACACGTCAGCACCGGACTGGTGGGCATCCAGTGGCTGATGCGCGGCCTGTCCGACAACGGACGTGCGGACATCGCCCTGAAAATCGCCACGAACCGCACCTATCCAAGCTGGGGATACATGGCCGAACACGGCGCAACAACCATCTGGGAACTCTGGAACGGCGACACGGCCGATCCGGCCATGAACTCCCACAACCACGTCATGCTGCTGGGCGACCTGATCGTATGGTGCTACGAATACCTGGGCGGCATCAGAAACAGCCCGGCCGGCGCCGGCTTCAGACAGATCGAGATGAAGCCCTGCCCGCTCGAAGGACTGGACCATGTGACGGCCTCCTGTCACACGGTACACGGACCGATAAAAAGCGCGTGGAAAAAGCACGACGGCCGCTTCCACTGGGAGATTACCGTACCCTGCAACACGACGGCCCTCATATACGTGCCGACGGGCAACAGGGATACCGTCACAGAAAGCGGTGGAAGCATCACGGCAGCCGAAGGCGTCAAATTCGTTGAAACGAAAGGCGCCTGCGCCGTATATGAAATCGGTTCCGGAACTTACCGGATTGAATCCGAACTGTAAAACGGCCCTCCTCCCCGCGCAGCCCCCGACACGCTTCCGCAAAGCAGGCTGACCGATTGAGGCGCTTCGTAACCCTGCGAAGCGCCTCTTCGTATTACAGATCGGAGGTTTCGTCAAAGATCCACAACAGAAAAGGCCTGTCACTGTGCTTAAGCAGCCTGTCGGCGGCTCTCATCATGCCGTTCGAAACGACGGGACATCCCGCGCTGTAGCCCAGCGGCAGGTAGAACGGATAAATCTCGGCATCGGGAACATACTGGTACGAGTGCAGCACGACAATGCGTTTGAAGGCATTACTGTTGGTCGGTTCCAGCCCGTGCAGCTTGTAGTGAATGTGAATACCCCATCGACTGTGCGACGGGATGCCGGTTTTGTAACGTCCCGGCGACGAGCAGAAACTGCCTTCCACATTGCTGTATGCCGGTCGGTCCGGCGTACTGTTCCCGCCATGGCCATGCGCGCACAGGCCGGCACGAACGACCGTGTCCTGCTCGAAATCCCAGATAAAAAAGCGGTTTTTCCCCGAATGGATGCCGAAGTCAATCAGAAAACAGTATTTTTCACTCAAGCCGTTGTTGCGGCAGTAAGTCAGCGCCGAATCGGCCTTCACTCTCAGGCGGGCCATCAGCGCATCCCTTTCCGGATGATTTCTCAGGCCGACTGCGCCCGACACATGCAGCAGGAGGAACACAACCGCAACCACAGCCAACACGGTGACAAGCACCGTCGATATACGTCGCATGTTCACGGGATACGTTTTTGTTCAACGCCTTCGACATCGCGCCGACCGTCCGTCAGGATTTCATCCGCCGCCATTCCCGCCGGCCTGCCGCACCGTGAAGCGGACAGCCCTGCGGCGGCGGCTGTCCTGAAAATGATTTGTCTGTTCATATTTACAGTTCTAAAAAGGATTGTTTTCAGCCTGCAAAGATAGAGGATAGTTTTGAATTGCGCCGTGGAGTGGGGTAGGGGAGTGCGACCGGAGGAGTTCCGTTCCGCGCGGCCGTCAGCTGAAGCAGACGGCCATAAAGGGGAATTGGGCTAAAGCCCGCGCAGGCCGCCGATGTACACCGTTCCGCACGGGCTTTAGCCCAATTCTCTATTTATTGCCGTCTGTTTTAAC
>JAISMO010000091.1 GCA_031276675.1 Tannerella sp. | reverse complement strand
GGGTTTGTATGCCGGATTTGTCTTAGTTGGATACATGAGTTAATTCGTTACCGGCGGCAAAGATAGGTTTTTTTCCGAAACGGCAAGAGTAGCGCCTCGAAAATGAAAAGTTTTTTTTTCTATGCTTTCTGCCTGTCCGGCCGTCAGCTGAAGCAAACGGCAATAAAGTAGAATGGGGCTAAAGCCCGTGCGGAACGGTGTGCACCGGCAATCCGAACGGGCTTTGGCTCCATTTTTTTATCCTGCTGTTCGTTGCGGCGACTTTCCGGTTCCTTTCCCCTCATCCCCGTTGTCCCTTTGGTCCCTTTTGTCCATAACCCCGGAAGGGGGTTTCCCCTGCCCGCCGTGTCGCAGCAGGGCAATGCCTGTCGGCGTTAAGGCAAATTACAGGATGCCCATCCCTCGCACTAATCGGTCAGGCAGGCACACAGGTTACGGTCGCCGTAAGCATTGTCGACGCGCGCCACGTCGACCCAGAATTTGTTTTCACGCAGCCACGCCAGCGGATAGGCCGCCCTGGAACGCGGATAGGCATGAAGCCATTCGTCCGCTGCGACTTCGCCGGCAGGGTGGGGCGCATTCTTCAGCACATTGTCCTCGCGCGGGGCCGTTCCGTTTTCCACTTCCCTGATTTCTTCACGGATACAGGTCATCACTTCGATGAAACGGTCCAGTTCGGCCTTGCTTTCGCTTTCCGTCGGTTCGATCATCAGCGTGCCGTGCACCGGAAAGGAGAGGGTAGGGGCGTGGTAGCCGAAGTCGGCCAGCCGTTTGGCGATGTCGTTCTCGTCAATGCCGGCCGACGCCTTGAACGGTCGGCATTCCAGTATCAGTTCGTGACCGACGCGCCCCCGTGCGCCGGTATAGACGATGCCGTACGGGTCGCGCAGCCGGGCTGCCAGATAGTTGGCATTGAGGATGGCCATGCGGGTGGCGTGCGTCAGTCCTTCGGCTCCCAGCAGGCGGATGCAGGCGTAGGCCACGGGCAGGATGCCGGCGCTGCCGAAGGGCGCTGCGGCCACGGCATGGAGGCGGCTGCCGGAGGCGGCGGTCGGGTGGGAGGGGAGGAAGGGCCGGAGATGGGCGGCCACGCAGATGGGGCCTGCGCCCGGGCCGCCACCCCCGTGGGGCGAGGCAAAGGTCTTGTGGAGGTTCAGGTGGCAGACGTCGGCGCCGATCAGACCCGGGCTTGTCAGTCCCACCTGCGCGTTCATGTTGGCGCCGTCCATGTACAGTTGCCCGCCGCAGGCATGTACCAGGTCGCACATTTCCCGGATGCCCGTCTCGAAGATGCCGTGCGTGGAAGGATAGGTGATCATGCAGGCCGCCAGGCGGTCGCGGTATGTCCCGGCCTGGAGGCGGAAGTCGTCCGGGTCGATGTTCCCCTGTTCGTTGCAGCGGACAGTGACGGTCGTGTATCCGCACTGAACGGCGCTGGCCGGGTTCGTGCCGTGCGCCGAGGCGGGCAGCAGAACGATGTCCCGGTGTCCCTGTCCGATGCTTTCCTGATAGGCCCGGATGACGCGCAGTCCGGCGTATTCGCCGGCCGCGCCGGAATTGGGCTGTAGGCTGACGCCCGGCAGGCCGGTGATTTCGGACAGGCAGGCTGCAAGGTTTTCGAGCAGTTCGGCATACCCTGCTGTCTGGTCGGCGGGAGCATAGGGGTGGATGTGCTGAAATTCGGGGCGGCTGAGGGGGAGCAGTTCCGTGGCCGCGTTCAGCTTCATCGTACACGAACCCAGCGGAATCATCGCATGTGCCAGCGAAATGTCCCTGCGTTCCAGTCGCTTGATGTAGCGCATCAGTTCCGTTTCGGTATGATATTTTCGGAAGATTTCCTGCTGCAGGAAGGCGGAGGTACGCGCCAGTTTCCGCTCAAAACGGATGTGCCTCGGGACGCCCTCCGGCAGGGCCGGACCCGGTTCGGCGGCGCAGGAGAAGATGTGCAGCAGCGTGCCGATGTCGGCGATCCGCGTCGTTTCGTCGATACTGACGCCGATTTCACCGCCGGCAAAGTAGCGCAGGTTGACGCGACACTGCAAGGCGGTTTCGCGCAGGGTTGCAAGCGAAACATGCTCTGGAAGGACGATTTTCAGCGTATCGAAATAGTTTTTGTTCAGCTGTCCGTATCCCGCCCGTTCCAGTTCTCCGGCAAGGAATCCGGCATACGCATGGATGCGTGCGGCGATGTCGCGCAGCCCTTCGGCGCCGTGGTATACGGCGTAGAATCCGGCCATGACGGCTGGCAGCGCCTGGGCGGTACAGAGGTTGGAGGTGGCCTTTTCCCGCTTGATATGCTGCTCGCGCGTCTGGAGCGCCAGGCGGTAGGCCGGCCGGCCCAGCCGGTCGACCGAAAGGCCGACCACGCGTCCCGGAATCCGGCGCCTGTATTCATCCTTCACGGCGAAATACGCCGCTGACGGCCCTCCGTAGAACATCGGAATCCCGAAACGCTGGCTGCTGCCGAACACCACGTCGGCGTCCCACTCGCCCGGAGGCGCAAGGAGGGCCAGACTCAGCAGGTCGGCGGCCACGGCCACGCGCGCTCCGCAGCCGTGAGCTGCCGCCACAAATCCGGCATAGTCTTCGACGGAGCCGTTCCCGTCGGGATACTGAACAATGGCGGCGAAGGTGTTTTCCGCAAACGGATACCGGCGGTAATCGCCCGTGACCACTTCGATGCCCTGTGGCGCCATCCGCGTCCGAATCACGGCCCGGGTCGATTCAAACACGCGCTCATCCACAAAGAGCACCTTCGCGCCGGCCTTTACCTGTTCGCGGCTGCGGGCGGCGTAGAGCATCGTGGCGGCTTCGGCGGCAGCCGTGGCTTCGTCCAGCAGCGAACAGTTGGCCAGCGACATACCGGTCAGTTCGCAGATCGCGGTCTGGAAGTTGAACAGCGCCTCCAGGCGTCCCTGCGACACTTCGGCCTGATAGGGTGTATAGGAAGTGTACCACACCGGGTTTTCAAAGACGTTTCGCAGGATGGGCGCCGGACAGACCGTATCGTACCATCCCGTCCCGATGTATGACGTAAACACCCGGTTTTTGGATGCCAGTTCGGCCATGTGTTCGGCAAATTCGCGCTCGGTCATCGGCTCGGGAAGGTTCAGGGGTTTCTTCAGACGGATGTCCGACGGCAGGGTCTGTTCCATCAGTTCGTCAATCGAAGCGACGCCGATGGCTTCCAGCATCGGAGGCAAATCGTCCGGGGAGATACCCGCATGACGACAGGCAAATAAATCTGTATTCATTTGAATGTAGGAAAGGATAAGATGATTTGTTTTTGCTTTTTAATTTTTGAGAAAAGGATTGTACAGTTTCTCCATCTGGATGGTCGTGGGATTGCCGTGTCCCGGATACACCGCCGTAGATTCCGGAAGGGTAAAGAGGCGTTCCCGGATACTTGCAGTCAGCGTATGAAAGTCGCCGCCCCACAGGTCGGTCCGTCCGATAGCATACTGAAACAGCACGTCGCCGGCAATGACGAAACCGTCCTGCGAAGCGTAAAAACACAGGCTTCCGGGCGAGTGTCCGGGCGTATGCAGCACGGTCAGCCGCGAATGGCCGAAGGCAACCGTCTCCCCGTCTGCCAGGAAGTTGTCTGCCGTTTCTGCAAACTCAACCTGGAAAGGGAGGTGCATGAAACGAATCTGCGCTTCGGGCGGAGGGAGTTGTTCCACATCGTTCCGGTGTGCCTCCGGTCGAAGGCCGTACATCTGCCCGGCAAACCGGTTTCCCAGCACATGATCGACATGAAGATGCGTACAGAGCAGGCGTTTGACTGTCAGATGATGTCCGGATACGTAGTCGCTTAACTGTTTTTCTTCGGCGGGCGTCACGCAGCCGCAGTCAATGAGTACGGCGGCTCCGGTTTCGTCGTGGAGCACGCAGGTATTCACGGCCACCGGATTGAATGTAAATGTTTTGACTGTAATCACAGTTGTACGTAGATGACTGTTTTTTCCTTGAAAAAAGGTTCCCGGTAATAATCTTCCAGTGGCAGGGTGACGGCCCGCTTGCCGAAAGGCCTGATTTCGTTCCGGATATCGCCGCCTTTCAGACAGATCAGGCCATTGGGCAGCGCATTTTGCTGCTCGCGGCGGATGTTTTTCCGAACCAGCCCGGCCAGTTCCGGCAGGGACATTACGGCACGGCAGACAATGAAGTCAAACTGTGCTTTTTCGTCCTCCACGCGGCAGTGGCGCGTCGTTACGTTCGTCAAACCGATGGCGTCGGCAATGGCCTGCACTACCTTGATCTTCTTGCCTGTACCGTCAATCAGATGAAACGATACCTCCGGAAAGAAAATAGCTAACGGAATACCCGGAAAACCGCCTCCCGTTCCCGCGTCCATCACCCGGGAACCGTCCGTGAAGCGAATCATCTTCTCGATGCCCAGCGAATGCAGTACATGACGGTCGTAGAGATTCTCAATATCCTTTCGGGAAATAACATTGATTTTGGCGTTCCAGTCCGTATAAAGAACCCGAAGGGAAGCAAACTGCCGGATTTGCCTCCCTTCCAGGTTCGGATAATATTGCTGAATGATTTCCATATCCCGCTCAGAAGGCAATGGCAGCCAGCGGACTGTCTGTGCGAAGCAAATGCCTTACTTGCTCGTATGGGAGCCGGACTACCACAGGGCCTATTGCGTAGGCGGCAATCTCATATTCATTAAATGTATAGGTAATCCCCGTATCGTCCACGTAAAAATTTTCGTTCGGGGAGATTTCATTAATGCTGAAAAAGCCGAGATTTTCCAGCTCCGACACCTTGTCCACGCTGTTGGATACGGCGATATTGTCTACAATGATTTTGGCCAGATCATCCCGGTAATCATCAATAAACAGGTCTTTCTCACTCAGAATCCGACCGGTTTTCAAGTCGATCACCCTGTTGAGATGACTGTGTGCACCGTGTGCACCGCCGCTAAAGGTCTCTCTGCCGACCGTCACGCTTAAGAGCTGGTTTCGGTTGTAGAGAATCTGGTTGTTCAACACTTCATAATACTCATACGCAGGCAACTCTTCATCGAAGTCTTTCGCTTCCTCCCTGACGGAGTTGATGTAGTCTTCCGCGTATTTTTCCACCGCATTTTCAGGCGTCATATCAGCATACTTGTTTCCGAAACAGTCGAGAACAAACAGTTGCTGTATCGATTTTAAAATAGCTTTATCCTGAAAGTCAATCGGATATACAAAACCGATTTGCAACGAACAGCCTGGAAGCGTGTCCACGCCGGCTGCGTAACAAGATTTGTTTACAGCAATCGAATCCCATTGCACTTGGTTTTCCTTCACTTCTTTCCTGCCTGTATTACAGCAGGTAAGCAGGGCGATTCCGCCCCCGGCCAGTAAGATTTTAAAAAACATCGTTTTCATTACTTTGAAAATTATAGATAACGATGCAAATGTAAGAAAAACTCTTCAGGAGAGAGAAAAAAAATCTGTTATGATTCCCTGTATTACAATTTTTCACACCGAATCCTATTGTCGCACGGTGAAAAAGCCGTACATTAGCGTGTTTTTTTGGAAGATGGATTGAATTGTATATAAATATATTACTAAATGACTGAACAAGACAGAATTATTTCGGTTGACATTGATGAAGTAATGAAATCGGCCTACATAGATTATTCCATGTCGGTCATTGTTTCGCGAGCGCTTCCCGATGTCAGGGATGGATTTAAACCGGTTCACAGACGTGTGCTGTTTGGAATGAATGAATTGGGGAATACGTCCGACAAACCATATAAAAAATCTGCCAGAATAGTAGGGGAAGTATTGGGTAAATATCATCCGCACGGTGATTCGTCCGTGTATGGAGCCATGGTACGCATGGCGCAAATATGGTCGCTCCGTTATCCGTTAGTGGACGGACAGGGAAATTTCGGCTCGGTCGACGGTGACAGCCCGGCGGCCATGCGTTATACGGAGGCCCGCCTGAGCCGGATGGCAGAAGAAATGCTGCGTGATATTGACAAGGAAACCGTTGATTTCCAGTTTAATTTTGATGATACACTGCAAGAGCCGACCGTTCTGCCGACGCGCCTGCCGAACCTGCTTATCAACGGCGCTTCCGGTATTGCCGTGGGTATGGCAACCAACATGCCGCCCCACAATATCAGGGAAGTGGTAGATGCCTGTATCGCATACATCGAAGCGAAGGGCAGCATCCATATCGAAGAACTGATGAAGCATGTGAAAGCGCCGGATTTTCCGACGGGAGCCACGATATACGGCTATGCCGGCGTGAAGGAAGCTTTTGAAACGGGCAGGGGACGTGTTGTACTGCGGGGAAAAGCCGAGATTGAGATGGACGGTCCTCACGAAAAAATCATCATTTCCGAAATACCCTACATGGTCAACAAGGCGGAATTGATTAAATACATTGCCGACCTGGTAAACGAAAAACGCATCGACGGTATTTCCAACGTGAATGATGAATCCGACCGCAACGGGATGCGCATCGTGGTGGACGTGAAGCGCGAAGCCAATTCCAACGTGGTATTGAACAAACTCTACAAACTCACGGCGTTGCAGTCGTCATTCAGCGTGAACAATATTGCCCTGGTAAACGGACGACCCAAACTGCTGAACCTGTACGATCTGATTTCTTACTTTATCGACCACCGGAAAGAGGTGGTGAAACGGCGTACACACTATGAATTGCGAAAGGCCGAAGAACGGGCGCATATCCTGGAGGGACTGATCATTGCTTCGGACCATATCGACGAAGTCATTGCGATTATCCGCAGTTCGAGCAGTCCGCAGGAAGCCATTACCCGCCTGACGGAACGTTTTTCGCTTACCGAAATACAGTCGCGGGCGATTGTGGAAATGCGTCTGCGGCAATTGACCGGACTGGAACAAAGTAAACTGCGTGCCGAATACGAAGAAATCGTCAAATTGATTGCTCGTCTGAAGGAAATCCTTGAAAATGAAGACGAACTGATGAAAGTGATTCGGGACGAAATGCAGGAAATCCGGGAGAAATACGGCGACGAACGCCGGACAGACATTGTCTACGCATCGGAAGAACTGAATCCGGAAGACTTTTATGCAGACGACGAGATGATTATCACCGTCTCACACATGGGATACATCAAACGCACGCCGCTGAGCGAGTTCCGCGCGCAGGGGCGAGGCGGGGTAGGGATCAAGGGCTCCGAAACACGCGAGGAGGATTTTGTCGAATACATCTATCCGGCATCCATGCACGCTACGGTTTTGTTCTTTACCGCCAAAGGGCGCTGTTTCTGGAAAAAGGTATTTGAAATACCCGAAGGCGCGAGAAACTCCAGGGGACGCGCCATCCAAAACTTCCTGAACATCGATTCGGACGACAGCGTCAATGCCTTCATCCGGGTCAAGAACCTGACGAATGATGCCACATTTATCAATTCGCATTACCTGCTGTTCTGTACCCGGCGGGGAATCATCAAGAAAACGCTGCTGGAAGCCTATTCGCGTCCACGCCAGAACGGTGTAAACGCCATTACGCTGCACGAAAACGACGGACTGATACAGGTCTGCCTGACCAACGGCCACAATGAAGTGCTGATTGCCAACCGGAACGGCCGCGCCATTCGCTTCCACGAAAGCAAGGTGCGCGTCATGGGACGCACGGCGGCCGGTGTACGCGGAATGACACTGGACGGCGACGGTGATGAGGCCATCGGAATGGTTTGCATCAAACAGCCGGAAAAGGAAAGTATTCTGGTCGTTTCCGAACAGGGGTACGGCAAACGTTCAAAAATAGAAGACTACCGCATAACGAATCGCGGCGGAAAGGGCGTGAAAACCATCAACGTCACTGAAAGAACGGGCAAACTCGTAGGCATCAAGTCGGTATCGGAAGAAAACGATCTGATGATCATTAACAAGTCCGGCGTGACGATTCGAATGAAAGTGGCCGATCTGAACATCATCGGCCGTGCCACACAGGGCGTCCGGTTAATCAACCTTGAAAAGCGGAACGACGAGATTGCGTCGGTTTGCAAGGTGATGTCCGAAAAGGAAGAAGACGAAATCGGGAACGAACCATCCCCGAAATCGGAAGAAACAGTTACCCCCAATCCTTATCCCCCGCTCGAAGACCTCGCGGAACAGGAACTGACCAATACGGATGAAGACGAAGACGCGGACGGAGACGGGGATGAAGAAGAAAATACAGATACGGAAGATTAACAAATCGAGAATATTAATATCTAACTTAGAACAAAATGAAACGTGTATTATTAATGATTGGTTTATGCATGGCCGCGACAACCGCCTTTGCACAGAAAAAGGCGGTAAACGAAGCCGAACGCATATCCAAAGATGCAAAGCCGGACTTTAACGAAGCCCGGACTTTGATCAAGGGAGCTCTGGAAAATCCGGAGACAGTGAATGAAGCAAGAACATGGTATGTTGCCGCGCAGATAGAAGACGCGCAGTTCACGGCGGAAAACACCAAACAGATCATGGGACAGCAGCCGAATGAACCTGTGATGTATGATGCGTTGCAAAACAGTTTGCCCTACTTTCTCAAAGCCTATGAACTGGATCAGCGTCCAAACGAAAAAGGCAAGGTGAAACCCAAATATGCAAAGAGCATCAAAGGTGCACTGAGCGCCAACCATGTATATTTCATGAATGGCGGTATCTACTATTTCGAGAAAGGGGAATACAAAAAAGCCTGTGATTTTTGGGAACAGTATCTGCAGGTAGCCGATCTGCCGTTTATAGCCGACGAGAAAAAACCGGCAACCGAAAAAGATTCAAGCTACATGTCGATACAGTTCTACCTTTCCGTGGCCGCCACGCAGGTGAACGACAGCAAGTACGCCATCCAAAACCTGGAACGGGCCAAAAATACGCCTTACAGACAGTCGGATGTGTATCAGTATCTCTACGGCGAATATCAAATCCTGAAAGACACGGCGAACATGCAAAAGACCCTGGAAGAAGGGTATGCACTTTTTCCGGACACCAGCTTTTTCGTCCTGTATCTGATCAATCTCTACATTCATCAGAATGAAAACGAAAAGGCCGTCGGCCTGCTGACGAAGGCGATCGAAAAAGACCCCGACAACGTCGATCTGTATCAGGCAATGGGCAGTGTCTACGAATCGGGACTGAAAGATTACGATAAAGCGGAAATCTACTATAAGAGAGCTGCAGAACTCGACAGCGAAAATCCGGTAATGCTTTCCAATATCGGCCGAATCTATTATAATCAGGCGGTAAACAAGCTGGGAGAAGCCAATCTCATATCGGACGCGGCGAAATACAATGAAGAAAAAGGACGCGCCAAAGACCTGTTTCGGAAAGCGCTGCCTTATTTCCAAAAAGCATACGAAAAAGACCCGGCATCGGTGGAATATATGACCGCCCTGCGGGGAATTTATTATAACCTGGATATGGGCAAGGAATTTGATGAAATTGATGCAAAAATGGGCAGCGGTGAATAGTATAAGCAGATAAAAAGATGAAAAGATGAAAAAGAGGCGCTCCCGTAAAGGAAACGCCTCTTTTTTTTACCCGTATGAAAAGCGGACGAAAACAGATTGGCCAACATGCGTTTACCCCCGGCTGCCACTATATTTCAGGCAGTCCATGCCGCTCTTTTTAAAAAAGCCATCCGTTTTTCCGCTTCTTTCCGACATGCTCCATGCTTTCCGGCATCCGGGTTTGCGGCAGAACAGGGTTGAAGCGTAATTCGGAACCGCAACGGCGCCCCAAAGGAAGAAACAGCCCATGTTTTGGTATTTATCAAAGAACCTTTATCTTTGTCCGGCAATTAAGGAAAGCGGTCGAAGCCTTTCTCACACGCGGGGAAAGGCTTCTCTGCACAGATAAAACAGACAACAGTTATGCAACACGTATTACGCAGTTCGACAAGCACCGAAGGCCGCCGCATGGCCGGCGCACGGGCGCTCTGGATGGCTAACGGCATGAAGAAGGAACAGTTCGGCAAGCCGGTGATAGCCATTGTCAATTCATTCACCCAGTTTGTGCCCGGCCATGTGCACCTGCACGAAGCCGGTCAGCTCGTGAAGGCTGAAATAGCGAAAGCCGGCTGTTTTGCAGCCGAATTTAACACAATCGCCATCGACGACGGCATCGCCATGGGGCACGACGGGATGCTGTATTCCCTCCCCTCGCGCGACCTGATCGCCGACAGCGTTGAATACATGGTGAACGCCCACAGGGCCGACGCCATGATTTGCATCGGCAACTGCGACAAGATCACGCCGGGCATGTTGATGGCGGCCATGCGGCTGAACATCCCCGCCGTATTTGTTTCGGGAGGGCCGATGGAGGCCGGACGGTGGGGCGACCGGAAGCTGGATTTGATTGACGCGATGGTGCTGGGCGCCGACCCTGCCGTCACCGACGAGCAGATGCGGGAGATAGAAAACGCGGCCTGCCCGACCTGCGGCAGCTGTTCGGGCATGTTCACCGCCAATTCGATGAACTGCCTGAACGAAGCCCTCGGACTGGCGCTGCCCGGCAACGGCACAATCGTTGCCACGCACGAAAATCGCACGCAGCTTTTCCGCGAAGCGGCAGCTTTGACGGTCCGCAACGCTTTCCGCTACTACAGCGAAGGCGACGCTTCCGTGCTGCCGCTGAGCATTGCCACGCGCGCCGCCTTCCTCAACGCCATGACGCTGGATATCGCCATGGGCGGTTCCACCAATACGGTGCTGCATCTGCTGGCTATTGCACATGAGGCCGGCGTGGACTTCACGTCGGATGACATTGACCGGCTTTCGCGCTGCACGCCCTGCCTGTGCAAGGTGGCGCCCAACACGCCCCTCTTCCATCTGCAGGATGTGCACCGCGCCGGCGGCGTCTCCGCCATCATGGGCGAACTGGCGCGGGGTGGGCTGCTGGATACTTCGACGATTCGCGTCGACGGGCTGACGTGGGAGGAAGCGCTCCGCAAATACGATATTCTCAGTCCCGAAGCCGACGGCGAAGCCCTCCGCCGATACCGCAGCGCTCCGGCCGGCCGCTTCAGCCTGGAGATGGGTTCGCAGGCTGTGTATTACGACGCCCTCGATACCGACCGCGCCGCAGGCTGCATCCGCAACCTTGCACATGCCTATTCCGCCGACGGCGGACTGGCCATCCTCAAGGGCAACATAGCCCCGGACGGCTGTGTGGTCAAAACGGCCGGCGTCGGTGAAGACCGTCTGACCTTCAGCGGCCACGCAAGGGTCTTTCACTCGCAGGAGGACGCCTGCGAAGGCATCCTCTCCGGCAAAGTGAAGGCGGGCGACGTTGTGGCGATCCTCTACGAAGGACCGAAGGGGGGGCCGGGTATGCAGGAAATGCTCTATCCCACATCCTATCTCAAGTCCATGCATCTGGACAAGGCCTGTGCGTTGATTACCGACGGACGGTTCAGCGGCGGAACGTCGGGACTGAGTATCGGGCACATCTCCCCGGAAGCGGCCGCCGGCGGTACCCTCGGATTGCTGCGCGAAGACGATGTGATAGAGATCGACATCCCCCGCCGCACCATCCGCATCCGCCTGAGTGACGAAGCCCTCTCGGCCCGCCGCCGGGCGGAGGAAGCCAAAGGCGACAAAGCCTGGAAACCCGTGCGCAGCCGCCGGGTATCGAAGGCGCTTCAGGCGTATGCCCGTACGGTGGCTTCGGCCGACAGGGGAGGGGTACGAATCATTTAATCCTAATTTGACGGAAAACAAAACAACTCTATGGAAACAGACAGGGAAACCGACCGGATAACCGGCTCGGAAGCGTTGTTGAAGACGTTGATCGCCGAGGGTGCGGATACGATTTTCGGATACCCCGGCGGACAGGCCATTCCAATTTACGACTGTTTATATGATTACCGCGACCGGCTGCGGCACGTGCTGGTGCGTCATGAACAGGGCGCCGTCCATGCGGCGCAGGGCTATGCCCGCGTAAGCGGCAGGGTGGGCGTGGTGCTGGTGACCTCCGGCCCCGGCGCAACGAATACGATCACCGGTATTGCCGACGCCATGATCGACAGCACGCCGATCGTGGTGATCACCGGTCAGGTGCCTTCGCCCCTGCTGGGGACGGACGCCTTTCAGGAAGTAGACGTGATGGGGATCACGATGCCCGTTACCAAATGGACCTGCCAGGTGCGCAGGGCGGAAGAAGTCTCGCGGGCCGTCTCGCGGGCCTTCTACATCGCCTCGACGGGGCGTCCCGGACCGGTCGTGATTGATTTCTCCAAGGATGCACAGACCGGGCTGGTTGACTATGTCTTTCAGCCGGTAAATTACATCCGGAGCTATCAGCCCGTTCCCGACCCCGATCCCCAACAGATCGCGCAAGCGGCCGGATGGATAAACCGGGCGCGGAAGCCTTTCGCCCTGGTGGGACAGGGCGTGATCCTGGGCGGCGCCGAGCAGGCGCTGACCGCCATGCTGGAAAAGGCCGACATCCCCTTCGGTTCGACCGTACTGGGACTTTCGGCCATTCCCTCCGCCCACCGGCTGAACATGGGGATGCTGGGCATGCACGGCAACCTGGGGCCTAACCGCAAGACGAACGAGTGCGACGTGCTGATTGCCGTCGGAATGCGTTTTGACGACCGCGTGACGGGCAATCTGGAAACGTATGCCCGCCAGGCAAAAATCATTCACCTGGACATTGACCCCTCCGAAATCGGAAAGAACGTGCCGGTTGACGTACCCGTACTGGGGCATGTCCGGGATACGCTGGCGGCGCTGACGCAGCAGCTGCGCCCGGCTGTGCACACGGACTGGATCGCGTCGTTTGACGCGGACTGGCGGGAAGAGGAGGAGAAGGTGATTCGGATTGAGACGCATCCCCGGTCCGGCCCTCTGAAGATGGGCGAGGTGGTGCACAGGGTCTCTGTGGCAACCGGTCACGAGGCAATCCTTGTGACGGACGTCGGGCAAAATCAGATGATGGGCGTCCGTTATTTCAAATACAGCCGTACGCGGAGCGTAGTTACTTCCGGCGGACTGGGTACGATGGGCTATGGCCTGCCCGCCGCCATCGGCGCCAGGACAGGCGCCCCCGACCGCACGGTATGCCTGTTTGCCGGCGACGGCGGCCTGCAGATGACCATTCAGGAGCTGGGCACCATTATGCAGGAAAACCTGAACGTGAAAATTATTCTGCTGAACAATCATTACCTGGGGATGGTGCGCCAGTGGCAGGAACTGTTCTTCCACGAACGCTATTCGGAAACGGTGATGAAAAATCCGGATTTTGTCGCCATAGCAAAGGCTTACCGGCTGGGCGCCCGCCGGGTGGAACGGCGGGAAGAACTGGATGACGCCATCCGTGAAATGCTGGACTGCGACGGCGCCTACCTGCTGGAGGTGGAGGTGGAACCCTGCGGAATGGTCTACCCGATGGTGCCGGCCGGAGCGACCCTGACAAACATGATTTATTGATCTATGGAAAAAGAAAATACGGGTATGGACAGAAAACTGTATACGGTGATTATCTTCTCGGAGAATGCGGTAGGGCTGTTGAACCAGATTGCCATCATCTTTACGCGACGGCAGCTGAATATCGAAACGCTGTCCGTTTCTCCGTCGGCCATTGAAGGTATCCACAAGTTTACGATAACGGTCTTTGCCGATGCCGGCATGATAGACAAGGTAGTGAAACAGATTGACAAACGGGTGGACGTGCTGAAGGCATACAGCAATACGGACGAAGACCTGGTGTATCAGGAAATCGCACTCTACAAGCTCAGTACGGACGCCTTCCTGAAGAGAGGTTCGGTGGAAGAACTGATTCGCAAATACGATGCGCGCATACTGGAAATCAATGAGTCGTGCGTTGTACTCGAAAAAAACGGACACTACCGGGAGACGCAGGCGCTTTTCCGGGAACTGAGCGAAACGGTCGGCGTGCTGCAGTTCATCCGTTCCGGACGGATTGCGATTACAAAGAGCAGGGTCGAGCGGCTGAGCGACATGCTGGCTGCCATGGAACGCAAAATCGGACGAAACAATGGATAACCGGATCGGAACATATACCTGCCGCACCGAGAGCTATTTGCTGGATTTTCGCGGTCAACTGCCGTTCCCCGCGCTGGGCGGCTACCTGCTCCATGCCGCAACGCTCCACGCCTCCGGACGCGGTTTCGGCTACGACGACATGGCCGGTCGCAAGGCGGCCTGGGTGCTTTCCAGACTGGCTGTCGAACTGACCAATCCCGAACGGCTGGCCGAGCCGTTGCAGATTCTCACGTGGGTGCAGCAGGTGGAGCGTATTTTTACATTCCGCTGCTTCGAGATCACGACCTTGCAGGGCCTACCGCTCGGCCGGGCGCGTTCGGCCTGGGCCGCCATCGACCGGGAAACGCGCCGTCCCGTCTCGCTGAGCCATTTTGGACTGACGGACTGGGTCGTGGAACGCGACTGTCCTGTGACCTTCACCTCGCCCGAACCCGCCGAAAAGGATACGGAAGGCATTCCCCGCGCCGTCAAATACAGCGATCTGGACATCAACGGCCATCTCGGCAGCATGAAGTACATCGAAACCATCCTGGACCTGTTCGACCTCGAAACCTACCGCACCCGTTCGGTCGTCCGTTTCGAAATCGTTTACCAGGCCGAAGGGCGGTACGGGATGCAGCTCCTGCTCCACAAAAAGGCAACGGCGACAGATGAATATGCCGCTGCCATCTGCAACGAAGGGAAGTCCATCTGCCGTGCGAAGATACGTTTCGCACCTTCTCCGTACTGAAAAAACCTGCCTGCCGGAAACAGGGAAGGGCTACTGTAGCGCTTCCCTGAACACGGCTTCCACCTGTTCGCGCGTCACGGCGCCTTCAAGTCTTTTCTCCCCGTTCACATAAAACGCCGGAACGTAGTAATAATCATACCCGTCGGCAATGGCCGACTGTTCGGATTCCTCAATCAGTTCGATTTCGATATTTCCGTATGATTCCTGCCTTTTCAGTTCGTCGATGAATCCGAAAGCCTGCCGGCAGAACGGGCAGTTTTTCAGATAAAACAGTTTGATATGCTTTGCCATTCTTCCATGAATTTTAATATGCACGACAAAGATAAGGATAATTATCCTGCTGCATATGGCAGAGTGGGGGATGGGTGCATCTGCCGCCGCTTAAAACCCTGTGTCGTCAAGTGTTCGGACAACGGACATGCTCTCTTTAATACTGCTTTAATGAACGTGCGTTCGACCTAAGAAAAAGACAAAAAAGAACAGGGAAAAAGAGACAGGCTATTCATGCCTTTATATACTGAGAACCAAACAAATGGAAGTAGACCATGTGGTTGGTCACCCCGAAGCCATATCTTCAGGGGGTCTGAAGTTATAGCTTCAGGGGGTCTGAAGTTATGGTTTCAGGGGGTCTGAAGTTATGGCTTCAGGGGGTCTGAAGTTATGGCTTCAGGGTGGCTGAAGATATAGCCTGGTCTGAAGCACTGATGAGCGGTTAGTGGTTAGTGGTTAGTGGTTAGTGACGGGCGGGAATCGGGCTGAAGCCCGTGAGGAACCGTGTACCAGTGGATACGGGCGCTTTGCGAAAGATCACTCGGGTCGAACTCACGTTAATGAATTGATATTATCGTGTCTGTCGCAAATGAAGGGTTATTCGGGACGGAGGGTACAGAGGCGGAAGCAGTCGGGAAAGGGCGGCGGCAGGACGCGCTATTTGAGGTTATATTCCAGTCCCGTCACCTGAAACTCTGTGCGTCGGTTGAGTTGATCGGCAATTGCCTGCTGTTCGGGAGTCAGGGCGTTGACAAATTCCTCCGTCAGCGCCGTGCCGTCCGGCAGGAAGTCATACTGTTCGGCCAGTCTGGCGGTGATCTGTTTGGGAACGCTCTCGCCATACCCTTTTGCCGTCAGACGCGCCGCATCAATTCCGGCTGCCGTCAGGTAGTCTACGACCGACTGCGCCCGTCGCCCTGCCAGTTTTTCATTGTAGGCGTCCGAGCCTTTCCGGTCGGTATGCGCACCCAGTTCGATCGTCACGTTCGGATTGTCGTTCAACAGCTTGACAAGACCGTCGAGCGCCTCTTTGGATTCCGGTCGCAACGTGGCCCTGTCGAAATCGTAGAATATGTTTTCCACCACGACTGGCCGGTTCACGGGCGACAGATAAAAATCCACATAATAGGTCTCATTCTTTTCTTCCGCATCCGTTTGAAGTTCAAAGTTCTGGTTCAGGTAGCCCGGTGCATTCGCCATCATGACGTAACTCACGTCGCGTTCCAGTTCGACCCGGTAGGAGCCGTCCGGCTTGACCGGTACTTTCACATTCAGTCCGTCCCGTCCGACAATCCGTACCACGGCGTTTTCCATCACTTCTTCTTCATGGTTGGCTACGTAGCCTTCAATAAAAATCGTGACCGAGGGATATTCGAACGAATAAATGTGATCCCATCCGCGTGCGTCGTTCCGGTTGGAGGAGAAGAAGCCCTGTTCCTGCTGCCCGGCAAACGTGATGCCGAAATCATCTGCCATTGAGTTGACCGGCGCTCCCATGTTTTCGACGTTCCACCGGCCGGTACTGTCCAGCGTCGCTTTGAAAAGATCCAGTCCGCCCAGTCCGGGATGCCCGCTGGAGGCAAAATACAGCGTGACGGAATCGCGCACATAGGGAAACAGTTCATCGCCTTCGGTATTGATCTCCGGCCCCAGGTTTTCCATCGGCCCATAGTCATTTTCGCCCACCAGCCGCGAGCGGAACAGGTCCTTGCCGCCATAGCCGCCGCCGGCTTCCGCCACGTAATACAGCCAGAGGTTGTCGGGCGAAACGGCCGGATGGGCCAGCAGGGTAATGGAATCTTTCACGATCGGGGCGCGCTGTCCCTTACTCCAGGAGGCGCCGCTGCGGGTGGACACGTAAATTTCCGCCGTCCGCGGTTCGGATGCGTCTTCTCCGCAATACGTATAATACATCGTGTTGCCGTCTTTTGAAAACGAAGGCGTTCCCTGGTCATATTCGCCGGCAACGGCATCGGTCACTTGCTCCGGCTTCTGCCATGCGCCTTTTTCATCTTTTTTCGAGACAAAAAAGGCATTGTTTTTCAGGCCGGTTATACCATTGACGGAATCTTTGTGGACAACGCCCCGGGTTGAACAGAAATACAGCCGGTCGTATTTCTCGCCATAGAACATGGGGGCAAATTCGCTCCGTCTTGAGCTGAATATTTCCATCCGGCTGACCCGGTGCAGGGTCGGATTTTCCAGCCACTCGCCCGACTTCCGGCAGCCCAGAGCGGCATTGGCGGCCAGCTGACTCAGGGGATTCAGATGCAGGTAGGCCCTGTAATGGCGATAGGCTTCGGCATACTGTCCGCTCTGCTGGTACACCTGCCCCAGGCGCAACAGCAGCGTACTGTCCGGATATTCATAGCGCCATGCGTTCCGATAGGCGCTGACCGCCCGCGGAATATTGCCGATCAGCCGGTTACAGTCGCCCATCCGGTAGGCAATATAGGCGCGCAACTCCTTTTGATCCGGTTTCGACCGGGTATATAGCTTGCGATAGATTTCGGCTGCGCCGTAATATTCTCCGAGACGCTGTTTCTCTTCCGCCTGGCTCAGTTTCGGCGTTTTACATGCGAAAAACAGGCCGAAGACCATGCATCCCAGCAAATAAATTCCTGTATTCCACTGTCTCATCATAACTTGATTAACGCACAAAACAAATGCTTATTGCTTGAGGAAGGAAACTGCGCCGGGAGCCATCCGTTCTCTCCCTGCTTTCCGAAAGAGGTTCCCCTTATGGGCTTATACGGGTTTCCGATTCCTTGCCGGAAGGCTTACTCCCATTCGATTGTCGAAGGCGGTTTGGAACTGATGTCGTAGACGACCCGGTTCACCCCTTTTACCTTGTTGATGATTTCGTTCGACACTTTTCCCAGGAAGTCATACGGCAGCTGCGCCCAGTCGGCCGTCATGGCGTCGGTCGACGTCACGGCACGCAACGCCACAGTATACTCATAGGTGCGTTCGTCGCCCATCACGCCCACCGAACGTACCGGCAACAGGATCGTCGCCGCCTGCCACACCCTGTCATACAGGTTCCACGAGCGCATCAGCGAAATATAAATATCGTCGGCCTCCTGCAGGATATGCACTTTCTCCGCCGTCACCTCGCCCAGGATGCGGATGCCCAGTCCCGGCCCGGGGAACGGGTGACGCCTGATCAGATGCGGCATCATGCCCAGCTCCATGCCTGCACGGCGCACCTCGTCCTTGAACAGCGAGCGCAGCGGCTCCACCAGTTTCAGATGCATCTTTTCCGGCAGACCGCCCACGTTGTGATGACTTTTGATCACCGTCCCCGTGATGGACAGCGACTCGATCACATCGGGATAGATCGTCCCCTGTGCCAGCCACCGGACTCCTTTCAGCCTGCGGGCTTCTTTTTCAAACACGTCAATAAATCCCTTTCCGATGATCTTGCGTTTCTCCTCCGGGTCTGTCACGCCTGCCAGTCGGCTATAGAAAAGTTCCTTCGCCCGGACGCCGGTTACGTTCAGCCCCAGATGTTCGTAATCCCGAAGCACGTGCTCAAATTCGTTTTTTCGCAGCAGCCCGTGATCAACAAAGACGCACGTCAGGTTTTTACCGATGGCCCTGTGCAGCAGTACCGCCGTGACCGACGAATCCACACCGCCGGAAAGCGCCAGAATCACCCTGTCGTCACCCAGCCGGGCTTTCAGTTCGGCGACGGTCGATTCGATGAACGAAGCCGCCGTCCAGTCCCGTTTGCAGCCGCAAAGACGAAGGAAATTGTCGAGCAGGCGGGTACCGTCGTCCGTGTGATACACTTCCGGGTGAAACTGTACGCCCCATGTCTGTTCGCCGCACACCCGGTAAGCCGCCACCGCCACATCGTCCGTGGCGGCCACCACCTGAAAGGCGGGCGGCAACTGCGTAATCGTATCTCCGTGCGACATCCAGACCTGTGCGCCGGCATGAATCCCCTGCAACAGCGGATCGTTTCCCTCTATCGACGTCAGACGGGCACGGCCATATTCGCGCGTTGCGACCGCTTCCACCCTGCCGCCCGCCTCGCCCGCCATCAGTTGTGCGCCGTAACAGATGCCCAGTATCGGATATTTCCCGCGCAGACGTGCCGGATCAATCCGGAAGGCCCCGGCATCACCGGTTGAGCAGGGACTGCCGGACAGAATCACGCCCTTCACTCCCGTCGCGTCGTCCGGAAAACGGTTATAGGGCATAATCTCGCAATAAGTGTTCAATTCCCGGATTCTGCGACCTATCAACTGCGTCGTCTGCGAACCGAAATCCAAAATAATAATTTTTTCGTGCATGGGTAAATGTTTTGAAATAAAAGAGGTGGCAAAATTACATGAAAAACTTCATTTTTCCAAGCACGTGATGGGGAGTTGAGAATTGAGAGTTGAGAATGATCTGCGGGAATTTGCAACCAAGAAGCGAACTGAACCTCGGCTCTCCGAATTGGATTTTGCAAAGGCAGAAAAAGATGTGGAGCGTTTTCAAAATCTTGCTTCTATCGGGGCAGTAACAGTACGGGAACTGGAAGATGCCCAAATTGCCCTACGCAGCATTGAGAGCAGGATAACTGATTTACAAGACCAACTGCGCCATACTACAATTACGTCTCCCACTTCCGGGGTTATTAACAAAGACTATTTTGAAGAAGGAACGTTACTTTCGGTTGGTAGCAGTGTTGTCGATATTGGTGGATAATAAAACATTGAGAATGTATGCCAACGTAACGGAGAAAGAAGTGTTGAAACTAAAAGTCGGTATGGAAACGACCATCACGACCGACACGTATCCCGGCAGCACGTTTACAGGCAAAATTGAGGCTAATTTGTCATTTCCTGATTCAGGTTGACTGTTTAGCAGTCTTATCGCGTAGAAGAGTTGACTCGGATTAATAACTATACCTGATATTTGTTTACTCCTTGCGTCTTATCCCTGTCAGGGGTTTCCTTCCGGGCTACGCCCTCCGGTCAACCCCTGACAGTCCGGCAAAGACAAACCGTTTCCAGCGATATCCAAACCTTCCGGTCGACTTTTTATCGCGTCATGCCGGTAACTTTTCCATCGCTTCGCTATCCCGCCCGTGCAGCCGGCTGCCCCGGAGGGCGTCATCATGTCGATACTCATATGCGGCTTTTCTTATGGAGATATCAAACTTGGTTTCTGCAACGTTGATCATCTCATCGCAGGCATCTGCTCGCAACTGCCCGTGTTTATACTTCGCGCGGTGTGGTTTTGTGCATGGCGCAGTTCGATAAAAGTTCCCGGGGAAACCGGCTTTACTTTCCTGTCCCCCGGACGGAACCCGGAGCGGATTCTAACTTTCCGGGTTCCGGAAGGACAATATACCATCCCCGACGGTATTTTTATCGGACTGCGCCATGCACAAAACCATGCCGCGCGAAGTATAGACACTTTCAGAGATCGGATGCGGGATGCGTACAGTCTCGGCAGTGTCGAAGAAACGCAAAAAGCGCTCGGACAGATCATGACCGACCTGTTTAACGGAATGGGCACGGTACTGGACGGCGCCTCGCAGGCCGCACGCGACTGGGACGCACAGGCAAAAGAACAGGGCTGGGATGTGTCCAAACTTGCCGAACAGACCGGGCGGCAGGGCGCAAAGGGGATTGCAGCTTCCATGACGCAGGATCAGGCCACCGGGATGAACGGTTTCCTGAATAACGGTCTGATTTTCTGGAGGGACATTTCCGAACATACGAAACTGATTTACGCCTTTCTTGCAGGCGGCGGCACAAACAGCCGGCAACTGTTAAACAGTCATGCGCAGAACATGCTGAAGCATCTGTCCAGTATAGACGGCAACACGGAATACTGTCGCCGACTTGAGGGTATTGAAAGCAATATCTCGAATATAAGCGCAGGAATAGACGAAATAAAAACGAGGGGCATCCTGCTGAAAAAGTCATGAAGCAGAATATATACATAGACGGCATCAATGCGTATACGCAGTACGGGGTTTCGGTAATCGCCCCGTCGGGCGGCGCGTACCGCGAGCTTGTCAATTATCCGCCGCTGAAAAAGGTGGCGTTCAACGACTGGCCGGAGCACGACGGCATCGAAGCGGATT
>JAISMO010000128.1 GCA_031276675.1 Tannerella sp. | reverse complement strand
ATTATACAAAGTAACTAAAAAAGAAGTGTTTGCCACAGAGACGCTGAACGTGTAAAATTTCTTCTTTATCCTCCCGGCGGCTTCGCGGACATCGGTTGAAGGGACAGGAGCGGATAGGTATACTTTATTTTGTTTTGCCTGCCTCCGGGAAGGCCGCATCGTTTGGAATATGCGTATATTTGCGTGCTGTTCTTAAACAGAGCCAATGAATCAGCGAATTAAGTTTATAAATATTTACAGGTATGATAAAAAAGAATCTGACGGGAAAGGGGATCCTCTTCCTGCTGTCGCAGTTTTCCGTATTAGCCGCGCTGCAGGCGCAAACGCAGTTTTATGTATCGCCTTCCGGCCTTGACAGCAACGACGGCAGCCTCCGGCATCCCTTTTCGACCATTGAAAAGGCTCAGACCGAAGCCCGGAAAATACCGGGTGAAGTGACGATTATCCTGAGAGAAGCTACTTACCGGCTGGCCGCACCTCTCCGCTTTACTCCGCAGGACGGCACGCAGGACAAATCGCTGGTCATCCGCGCCTTTCCGGGCGAAAAGGTGACGCTCAGCGGAAGCATCCGGCTGGACAGTCTGCAATGGCAACCGTATCGAAAAGGCATTATGAAAACCAGCGTGGCCGGACGTCCGCTGATGGACATGCTGACCGTCAACGGTGAAATACGTCCCATGGCGCGCTATCCGAACTATGATCCGCAAGCCATCCGCTTCAACGGAACGGCGAGCGACGCAACGGCGCCGGAACGGGTGAAAACATGGAAAAATCCCGCCGGAGGCTATCTCCACGCCATGCACGGCAGCGACTGGGGCGATTTCCATTACCGGATCACCGGGAAGGACCGGAAAAACAGGCTCCTGACGGAAGGCGGCTGGCAAAACAATCGACCTTCCGGACTGCATGTCGCCAACCGGATGGTAGAAAACATCTTTGAAGAACTGGACGCTCCCGGCGAATGGTTCTATGATGCCGGACAGTCGACGCTTTATTATTATCCGCTTGAAGGCGAAGAGGTGAACAGCGCGTCTTTTGAAAGCCCGCAGATCAGGTGCCTGATCGAGTTTCGCGGAGACCGTTTGACGCCCGTGCGCAACATTACCGTCGAAGGCATTGACCTGACTCAAACGCTGCGCACCTTCATGGAACCGTATGAACCGCTGCTCCGCTCCGACTGGACCATCTATCGCGGCGCCGCCGTGTTTCTGGAAGGTACCGAACATTGCAGCCTGAGAAACTGCAACCTGTACCATCTTGGGGGAAATGCCGTCTTTTTCAGTAACTACAACCGCCACGGCGAGGTGTCCGGTTCGCATTTTAACCGTATCGGCGCCAGCGCCGTCTGCCTCGCAGGCGATCCCGAAGCCGTACGTTCTCCGAGTTTTACCTATTCGGAGTTTGTTCCTTCGGCAGCCATCGACCGGACACAGGGTCCCCGGTCGGACAACTACCCGGCCTACTGCCGTATCCACGATAACCTGATTCATCAAATCGGACTTTATGAAAAACAGATTGCAGGCGTGGAACTTTCGATGTGTCGCGCCATTACGGTGAGTCACAACAGTATTTACGACACGCCGCGTGCCGGAATCAATATCAGCGAAGGCACGTGGGGCGGACATATCCTGGAGTTCAACGACCTGTTCAACACCGTCAGGGAAACGGGCGATCACGGCTCGTTCAATGCCTGGGGCCGGGATCGCTACTGGCATCCCGATCGCCAAACGCTCGACTCTCTGCTGACTGCCGGCCACCGGGAACTGGTGCCGGCCGATGCCGTCGAAACCG
The DNA here is from genome assembly GCA_031276675.1 of Tannerella sp. Classification (GTDB taxonomy): domain Bacteria; phylum Bacteroidota; class Bacteroidia; order Bacteroidales; family Tannerellaceae; genus Tannerella. Next base: position 6,057 of record JAISMO010000128.1, on the reverse strand, counting down.
TACAGATACGCAACAACCGGTTCCGCTGCGACCGCGGGTGGGACATCGACCTCGACGACGGTTCCTCCAATTACCATATCTACAACAATCTTTGCCTGAACGGAGGACTGAAACTCCGGGAGGGATTCTATCGCGTGGTGGAAAACAACATCCTTGTCAACAGCACCTTTCACCGTCACGTATGGTTCAGGGAGAACGGCACCGTCTTTACGCGAAACATCGTCATGCAGCCCTATGAACCCCGGGAGCCTTCCGGATATGATTTGCAGGGCACGCTGATTGATTACAACATCTTTACCGACAGCCTCGCATGGAAAATTACGCGGGAGCACGGCACGGATTCACATTCTCTTGTCTGCAAAGTGAAATTCGTTGATCCGGCGTCAGGTGATTTCCGGGTATCCGGCGAAGAGACGGAAGTTTTCCGCATGGGATTCCAGAATTTCGACATGGATCGATTCGGCGTAGTATCCGGACGCTTAAAAGCGCTGGCCGAACAGCCGGTCATGCCCGTCCCGGTCTATCATACCGGCGCCTCCGGTTCCGAACGACTCACCTGGGAGGGCGTACAAATCAAAAATCTGGACAGTCCCGGCGAACGGTCGGCCTCCGGAATGGATGCGGAACGGGGCGTCTACGTGATTGCCGTAGCTGCCTACGGAACGCATTGGATTGACTTCCTCAAGTCGAACGATGTGATTCTGGGATTTGCAGGCAAGCCGGTTAACAACCTGACCGACCTGTTCAATGCCATAGCCGGAGTCAACCTGAAGGAATCGCATCAAATGATTATTTTCCGCAACCAGAAAGAACAGGTCGTCACCCTTCCGGCCGACATGATCCATACAAACATACGCAATCAGTGAACAGTGAATAGTGATTAGTGAATAGTGAATAGCGGTTAATTATCAGTGATTGGTGGTGCGAAACACGGCAAACAAGCGCCGCTTCGCGCCACTATTCACTATTCACTATTCTCTGTTCACTGTGTTGGGAGATTTTTGTACATTTGCCGTCGATTTTGGTTCTGTTGCACCGTTCCGTGCGCAGATGAAAAGGGAATCAGGTGCGAATCCTGAACAGTCCCGCTGCTGTAAGCTCTATTTGCGGCAATCAACGGATACCCGTCAGGGCCTGTCCGTTAAGGTTGACGCAAAAGTTTCGGATGATTCTCAGACCACTGCTCCGATGCCTTTCCTGCGGAAAGTTGAAGGAGTGGGAAGGTGATCCGAAACAGGAGCAAGTCAGAAGACCTGCCAAAATCAGATTCAGTGTTTGAAGCTTTCGGGGAATAAAGCTTGAGGCAAACCGGACATGTCGCATCTTTTGACGCGGATCGTTTTTCCTGAAGTTCGCTGTTCCGTACGAAAGCAGTATGATTCGTTTATAAAAAAGAAAAAGCAGATGCAATCGTTAAGAAAGAAATTAATCGTATTATTTACGGGCCTTTGGACGGGCCTGACGCTTTCGGCTCAGCAAAAATCGCCTTATATCAGCAAGGTATATGATTATCAGCCGGCGCCTGGGCAATTTATCAATGCATTGCCGGCGTATGAACCGGGCGATACGCGGGAAGACATGCTGCGGAAAGCGGAAACGCTTCTCGCCGGCGAAGAAAGCAGCCTGATTTCGCTGGGCGCTTACGGAGGATACATTGTTTTCGGGTTTGATCATCCGGTTGTCAACGTCGCAGACAGGCCGGATTTCAGGATCTTGGGAAATGTGTTTATCCACACCGGCATGGGAACGCACTCCGAAAGCAGCGAACCGGGGATTGTGGAGGTATCGCGGGATGCGAACGGGAACGGCCTCCCCGACGACGCCTGGTACGAACTGGCCGGCAGTGAATACAACAGGCCGGAGACCATCCACAATTACCGGATCACGTATTATAAACCGGACGGAAATCATACGCCCGAGCCGGATGCCGGAAATCCGTCGCTGACCGATACGGCGTATATCCGGTGGGTAGACAATCAGGGCCGTCAAGGGTATATTTCCAAAAATTCATTTCACGAACAGCCTTATTATCCGCAGTGGACGGAGGCCGATTCGCTGGTTTTCGAGGGCGCCTGCTTAACCGACAATTACATGATGGAAGGCGGGAACTGCCTGTTCCAGGCCTTTGAATGGGGATATGCCGACAACAGACCGAACAGCGACCCGCAATCCTGCTTCAACATCGAATGGGCCGTGGATGCCGACGGGCAACCGGTACACCTTTCCGAAATTCATTTTGTCAAGGTATACACAGCCATCAACCAGTCCTGCAGTTGGCTTGGAGAAACTTCTACCGAATTTGGCGGCGCCGTCGACTTGCATCCGGAAGCCGTCTCCACTGCCGTTCAAAGCCTTTGGGGAACTGCACAGACCCAATTGATCGGCAATCGGGTAAAAGAACGGTTGCAGATCATATCGCCGGTCGGGCAAACCGTACACATTATCGGTATGGACGGCGTCCGGAGAATGTCCTTCCGGATAGAAAGCGGAACAAGTGCAGTACCGTGCAGTTTCCTGCCGCAGGGATTCTATATGCTTGTGGCGCAGGACCGCGCTGTCAAGTTCATCAAACAATAGGGTAATTTCCATTTGAATAATCACATTTAATCAATCAATTGTATGAAACAGAAATTTTTACTATGTATGTTAGGGATTGTGACGTGGATGCACAATCCGTTATTTGCGCAGGAAACCGTTACATTGGATTTAAGCGCACCGACCGAACCGGCCGAGCTTGTACTGGACCCGGAAAAAGGCTACTGGACGGAAGCGTTCGGCAACGCGCCGCTTGTCTTTGAGCCTTTCACCTTTTCCCACAGCGGTGGTACGTATGACACAAACGGTTACTGGAGCGGTTTTATCGTCGGCAGCAATGGCGATACCGATGATTACGGCAGTTCGAACAGTCCCTTGGACGAATGGACCGGCAATCAATGGGGCAATATGGCCGGCGGCGGTATTCGAACCGGCAGCGACGGCAGCGTACTCAAGGATGAAAACGGCAAGATTCTGACCGGAAAAGGAATCCCGTATTTGCTTGCCAACGGCGATCCCGTCATCACATTCGACCGGGCATATGAAGCCGACGGCGTATACCTGAATAATCATCCCTGGCCTTACTACGGCAATCTGTATGGCGATGACTTCACGCGGGCGCTGGATCAGGAAGGCGATTATTTCAAGGTGACAATCACCGGACTGAATGCGGACAGTGAAGAAACGGGAACGGTAGAACATCTCTTTGCCGAATACAGGGACGGCACATTGCGCCAAAGTACGGCATGGGAATGGGTGGACTTGTCCCCGCTCGGGAAGATAAACGGCCTGAAATTCACGCTGACATCGACCGATATGGGCGATTGGGGTATGAATACGGCCGCTTATTTTTGTCTGGATAAATTACAGGTACGCACTGTGAATACGGACGGAATCATTACTCCCTTGTCCGTAACGACCCGGATCTATCCGAATCCTGTGGTTGATCAGTTGACGGTCGCCGGTTCCGCCATCCGCCAGGTAACAGTCATCGACATCGGCGGGCGTCCGGTTTATCAGCTTCAGGCAAACGGACAGTCCCAATTGACGATTCCCGCATCCCAATGGAGAAAAGGAACCTATATTGTCCGGATTACGGACGCTACGGGCGTGGTTGCCCACAAAATCGTCAAGAAATAAAGCGAAAACCGAATTTGCAAAATCCACGAATGTTCGCGAATACCCATTCACGTTCATTCGTGGATTTCACAGACCGAAACCTGACGGCCAACGGCCTTTTTTCCGTGCCGGTCTTACATTTTCAGGCCGTGCGAAACATCATCATTGAACTTACCTCACGCTTGCCGACAGAAGCCTTTTAAGAAAAGACCGTAACGGAATTTGAAGCCTGTGTGACGGCCTGTTGCAGGTCTTCGAACAGGTCGTCCGCGTGCTCCAGTCCGACGGACAGGCGGATGGTTTGCTGGCTGATGTCCATGCTTTGACGAACCTTTTCCGAAAAAGTTCCGAAGATGGTACTGGCCGGATGAATCGCCAGCGTTTTGTTGTCAAACAGGTTGGTTGCGCGGCGAATCAGTTGCAGGCAGTCGATAAAGCGGAAACAGGCCTCGCGGGAAACCAGATCAAAGGTAAGCATCGCACCCGGACAGTCTCCAAATTGAGCCTGACTGACCGCATGATGCGGGTGAGAGGCCAAACCGGGATAGTTGACAGACACAACTCCTTCTACGTGGGTCAGTCTTTCAGCCAGTTCCTGGCATGTCTTCGCCGCCTGACGGTAACGAACTGTCAGCGATTCCAGACCGAGCGTCTGAAAAGAGGCTGCCTGCGGACTCATGTATGCTCCCAGATTGCGGTGTATCTCCCTGCGCATTTTGGTCAAAAAGGCGGCATCTTTGAACTCTCCGACCAGAGGCGCCAGTTTGGGCGAATGTCGCCAGTCAAATGTATGGTAATCCAGAATCAACCCGCCCAGCGAAGTGGCTCCGCCTGAAATGTATTTGGTCGATGACACAATTTCAATATCCACCCCAAATTCCCCGGCGTGGAAAACCGTAAAGGGCACAATCGTCGTGTCGGCAATCAGGGGAACGCCCTTCTCCCTGCAAAGGGCCGACAGAGCTAACAAATCAGCCACTTCCATCTGCGGATTCGTAATGACTTCCAGAAAAACGGCGCACGTCTTTCCGTCAATTTGCACATTCACTTCTTCCGGACGGGTCAGGTCGCAGAAACGCGCTTCCACCCCGAAATCCTTCAGTGTCGTTGCCAGCAGCGAATAGGTATTTCCAAACAAATGAGGAGAGGTCACAATATTGCATCCCGCATAGGCTATCGCCATAAACGTGTTCACGATGGCCGCCATGCCCGAAGCAAACGCGACGACATCGGCCCCGCCGGTCAACACCTTCACCCGGTTTTCAAAATACTGCACGCTGGGATTGCTGATACGTGAATAGACATGTTCTGCCGATCGTCCCGTAAAGGCACGTTCCATCTGCGCCGCCGTCTGAAATTCGTAAGCTACGGTCTGGTATACGGGCATGTTGAGCGACCCGTACGCATCGTCTGCCGGAAAAGGAGTATGCACCGCCCTCGTCTCGGGCGATAATGCGGATAAAATATCTTCTCTCATCTGAAATTTTCTGTTAGTTAGCTGTTTGTCTTGATTACAGGGAATCTCTTTTCCTGATAATGGCCGCAAACTTACATGAAAATTTTTTGATAACCAACTTCCCGACGGGAAAATCAGGTTTTCAGGATGCAGGCGGCAAGGTTTGCGAAATGCCTTTTTTCGGGCGGGAAAAGCGTCCCGCTCCCATCTTTCAATTTGTCTGCTGCTTTTCCCCGCCAAACGAGACCGGCGGGAACGAAAATACCGGACAGGAATCCGGGACAGTGAGCGGAATGACCGTTGATGAAACGGGAGCCCCGGACTGGGGAATACCGGGTCCGGGGCTTTAACACATTCATTGACTAATCAGGTTACACGCAAAAAACACTGCAACCTCAGTCCGGAATCGCAGTGTTGCGAAAACGTCCTGACAGTTCCGGGAAGGAATCGCAACGTTGCGGAAACGTCCTGACGGCTCCGGGAAGGAATCGCAGTGTTGCGAAAGCGTCCTGACAGTTCCGGGACGGAATCGCAGCGTTGCGAAAACGTCCTGACGGCTCCGGGAAGGAATCGCGGCGTTGCGAAAGCGTCCTGACGGTTCCGGGAAGGAATCGCAGCGTTGCGGAAACGTCCTGACAGCTCCGGGAAGGAATCGCAGCGTTGCGAAAGCGTCCTGACGGTTCCGGGAAGGAATCGCAATGTTGCGGAAACGTCCTGACAGCTCCGGGAAGGAATCGCAGCGTTGCGAAAGCGTCCTGACGGTTCCGGGAAGGAATCGCAGCGTTGCGAAAACGTTCTGACGGTTCCGGGACGGAATCCCCAAACCTTTTCTTCAATTTCGATTTTTTTTGCATGGCTGAACAGTTACGGTTTTTCAAATCATTGAATCCTTAATTATAGGCTGTTTCGCCGTGTTCATAAACATCCAGCCCTTCTTCTTCCACGCG
>JAISMO010000087.1 GCA_031276675.1 Tannerella sp. | reverse complement strand
CACAGTTGCCATGTTTATACTTCAAAATAATCTTTTAATTTGGCCGCAAATGTACGGCTTTTTCCGATTTATGAAACAGGATTTGCGGAGAAATGAAGAAAAATATCTTTATTCGGAAAGGAGAGAGAAATAAAAAAGGACCTGAGAAGTGTATATACATGAACGATTTACAGATGCAAAAACAGAATTGCAGAGTTACCCATTGAACTCCTCCGCCCTCCGGTGCAGCGAAATGCTGCGTCGGGTGGAGGGGAGTGTGACATGTGACCGGGAAACTGTTTTGAATTAACCGAAAACGTTTATGCGATGGAGTTTACAAAGTTGCGACGGCGCGTGTGTTCAACTGTACGGATGTTTTTGAGTCCGTCCGTCGAACTCGCGTTGCGCGACCCTGAGCGTTGAACGTGAACGGCGGAGTACACGGTTCCTCACGGGCTTCAGCCCGATTCCCGCTCATCAGTGCAGGTTCAGCCACCCCGAAGCTACAGGTTCGGCCACCCCGAAGCTATGGGTTCGGTCACCCCGAAGATTTGGCTTCGGGGTGATCAACCACATGGTTGACTTCCATTTGTTTGTTTTTCAGCATATAAAGGCACGAATAGCCTGTCTCTTTTTCCTGTTCTTTTTTGTCTTTTTCTTACGTCGAAGCATGCACGTTAAATGAAATACGGTCGACCGTAAATACGTTACGGTCGACCGTAAATGAATCAGGGTCGACGTTTACTGCATGATGGTCGACCATAACGGTTTTGTTCATTCAAAACCGTTTCTGACATCTTTACCAGAGAGTTTTATATATGACTGTACGCTTCGGCTGATTTTTGGCGTAGGCTACGGCTATGTCACGGTAAGCGTTGATAATGCTTTTTTGCAGTCCGATTTCCTTTTCGTAATGAAAATTCCATTCTCTTCGATCGACTTCTTTGATTCGCTTTCCGATTTTTTCCGACAGGGCCAGCGCTTCATTGAAGCACTTCGAGTGCGGATTGATTTCGGACAGTATCTGGCCGGCCTGGTCGGCTGCATCCCAGTTCTGTCCGGCGTTCCATACGTTCGTGGCGTTTAGCATTAATGACTTGCAATCCAGATCAATCTGCTGTTGAAAGATGGGGATCGCCGCATTCATGCATTTGTCCCAACATGCCGTGCAGACATTGGGTACGGTGGACAGGGTTCTTAGTGCATCGTCGTACTGCTGCATCTCGGCATACGTGCCGGCTTCCTTGATGATCTGGTCGCACTGGCTGTTGAAGTATGCGATGATGCGGTTTTTTCCCTGTTCGATGAAAGACTGGTAGTCGGCATTGTCTGTACGAATGCTTTTGATGGCATTCATATATGCTTTTGTTTCGCTTTCGCCGACTCCGGTTACCGATGTATTGTAACTGGAAAAGACCGAGCCGACAATACCGTCGCCAATATAAAAAGTGATATCCAGTTTGTACAGATGTTTTGGCGGCGCGCCGGGTACAATATGTTTGTCCTGCATGATCACATTGGCTGTACAGATGAATCGCGAGTAGGAAGGGTCGGCATAAACGCCGTGCTTCGTTACGATCTGGGTAATCCTGTTGTGCAGGTTTTGCCTGGCGGGCGCCGTCAATCCGTCGATGTTGTCGGGTATCCAGACAGACAGTGCCAGCCTGTCTGCTCCCTCTTCCATACCGGATTGCTGTGCGCGGACGAATCCGGCACAGCTTATGCATATAAAAAGAACTGTCAGTTTGATTTTCATAATGATATGGTTTTATTTGCCGCCAATGGTTATTTCAACTCGGCCAAGCCCGATCACATCCACATTGGATTCGATCCTGTACTGATCCTTCAGGAGTTTTGCCAGCTTACGCCCCCAGGCACGGGTGTCCAGCGCCCGTTCGCCCTCATAGAGGGGGATTCGTACCTGTTTGAAAGACAGGTACGTGTCGGAGGCATTGTCCAGGTTGAAGCGTCCCTGAACCGTGTTTTCTCCGACCCAGCGTTCTATGATGTCGCTTAGATATTGACCGTCAAACTCTGTTTCAAGGCCATCCTCAAGCGCACCGTCATCCCAGACCTGTACGTTGAATGTGATTTCCCGTCCGTTTTCGAACATGTCATCGAAATGTCGTTGCAGTCCGGCATTAAATACATCAATATAGTTTAACACGGATTCGGTAAGCAGTACCGGAATATCGGCGGAAATGGAACCGTCGCCGCTTCCGCTCCCGTTGGCAACCTGTTTGCCGGTATAGGCATCGACCCCTTCGATGCGAAAATTGATTGATTTGGTGGGGCCGGAGCGTCTCTCTTCCCACCACAGTTCAATCCAGATGTCGGCTTTGGCTGTTTTTTTCAGTGCATCAATGGGGTTTTCCGCTATGCTTGCGCCCGATTTGCTTGTACGTGCCGCTGCCCGCGCCGATTCTGCCTTTACGTTTTTTAATGCGGATTCCAGCCGTTCCAAAGGGAATCCCCTTTCCGACATCATTTCTCCGATTTTTGCAATTACCTGCGACAAATCGCCGTTTTTTACAAATGCGGTGCTGTAATCCGGGATTCGTTCGATGACTCCCTGGTTGTCAAATTCCATCATAAAATCATGGGTGTCGCACCAGTTATCGCTCGGTACCACCATGATGGTCGGTTTTTTTGCCTGAGCATAAACCGCTGCGTTAAATCCCAGCATAAACAGCAGGATCAAAATACGTTTACTTGTTTTCATTATTCTCATTATTCTCATTGTTTTAATTCGTTATAATACCATCCTTAATCAGTTTTTCCTTCAATTCAGCCCGGAATACGCGCACGACCACACCCTGCGTAACGCTCTGCCGGGCGCCCTTTCTGTCTCGATTCAACTTGTTGAAAAGATATTCGTCTTTCAGGGAGATGTATCTTTTATATTCGCCTCCATCCCTGAAAAACCGGTTGAAATAAGTTTCATAGATTCTCCGGGCATTGGCTTCCGTAACCAGCGGACGCGGATAACATTCGTTTTTCCCTTCCGTAATGCCTTTGAACAGTACGTCGTTTACCGCATTTTTTTTCGCCTGTTCCACGGCATCGAAGTAATTGCGACCGTTGCCCCACGCTTTTAATGTTACGGAGCCGTCCAGTTCCGAACCCATACATTCGGTCCTGTACACGTAATTTCCTGCTGTTCCCCTCCTCGAGCCGCATCCTGCAAGGGTAAGCAGACACAGCAGCGCGGGCAGAACATATCCGTTCATTTTCATAATCAGAATCCCGCGTCTAATTTTTTAATAATACCTGCGTCCTCAAGGTCTTTCCTCAATAGAGAAACATTGACCGAAACGATTACGCCGATCTTGTATTCCTTCCCTGTTTTCAGGCGGTCTTTGGCTGCGATGGAACCATCGTTCGTAATACTCACGAATTTCATGTACTTGCCGCCATCGGCAAAGAAAGGCTCGAAAAAGTCTTTCTTTTCTTCTTCCAGATTGGAATTGGTTGTCAGTGGTTTTTGCCCGCTGACGCCCTGCATCCCGGTAAAACCTTTGAATATAACGCCGTGTACGGCATTCTTTTTGGCCTGTTCTATTGCCAGATTCGATTTTTTCGAATAAGACCATACCTTAATCAGGTAGGTGCCCTGCGTACCGACGCCGACGGCTTCGATTTCATAACGCCATTCCCGGGTATATCTGTCGGCTGTTCTCTTGCTTCTCTGGGCGCTTGCATACGAAACGGACAGCAGAATAAACAGCAAAATACCAATTGATTTACTTGTCTTCATTGCATTTGTATTTTAAATTTTCAAGCTATATTAAAACGTTATTCGCAAGGGAATACCTGATACATTGACTATGCCTTGTCAGGTATTTCCTGCTGATTAAGTCAGAACTGGATTCGCAGTCCGCCGCCATAAACAATCTCGCTTGAATACCAGTTGGCTTTTACTCCGTTATATCCGGCGTTGCCTGTAAGCTGAACATTGTGTAAAACGGCAATCGTAAGATTCAAACCGGCCTCAAATCCGCTGGTTGCCTTGCCGATCGCTTCAGCCGATTCCTTGTAGTCTTCCGGAACCAACAGGCTGGAAAATCCCACATAAGGAGTTACCGAGAGAATACGGGCAAAGTAAAAATCTTTCGATATACCCACTCCTACTAAAGACCATGTCATTTCTTTATCGTTCTCATCGATCAGTTTGTCTCCGTCTATTTCCATGGAAGAGAGCGGCAAGGAGTATTTCAGATAGATTTTGGTTCCATAGGGGACTTTCAGGTTTTGCAGTGACGGAATATATTTTCCCAGCCACATACCCACGCTAAATTCGCCCAAAACAGTCACGTCGCTTCCCCCAAGAGCAGAAATGCTTATGCCGAAATCGGGTTTTTGCTGCAACAACATTCCTTCCTGGAGTTTTCTGCCGTGTACCTGATAAAATTTGCTTGTACCGCCATTTCCCGTGGCAACCGTATCGTTTTTCACGATGGAAGACGTTGCCCGGACCACTCCTTTTCTTTTTGTCACTCTTTCTCCCTGCTCATCCAGTTCTATTTCGTAGGCAAAATAACGCTGGTCCACAGTCAGACCTTCTTTCCGGCCGATTTTTGCCCGAATCGGAGAAACGGCGAATATCGGAGCTTTTACTTTGAAATCCTCGTTTGCCTGCGTCAGGTAAACATCGGCCGTTTTTTCAATCTCCTTTGTAAAGGCCTCGAAAAGCTTCTCTTCCGAAAGGGTCAGAAAATCTTTGGTGTTCGACTGGGTTACCTTAACCGGCGTCAGATGCGATTTTTTCACGATCGAAGCAATATGTTTGACGGGAAACCTCAACTGATCAATTGCGTCCGGATTCTCCCACTGTTCATAGAATAGCGCTTCCACTTCCGGATTCCAGTCCAGCTTGTAGAGGTATACATTGCAACTGGTTTCGTATCCGTGTGAATTTTCGTCGCTTAACCGTTTCGTGTCATAAAAATCGTATACAACAATGTAGGAACGGTCAATCAGTTGAAGACCGGCCGTTTTCAGCAGATCGTCCTTGCGTGCGGAGGCTTTCGCCGCGATCACATCCGCATCGGTAGCGTTATACATGCCCCGTTCCTCAATGACAGCCGTCGAATATTCCTTTTTTTCGGAATCGTACGGAAACCAGCGACGAACAATATCTCCTGTCACTTCCTTTTCCAGATGGCCGGCCAGCTCGGTTTCCGTAATCGGGCCTTTCACGCTGAGCAGGCTGTGTTCAATGGAGTTGTCGTTGAACTTGCCGGACAGTCCGTTGGCCTTCATTTGTTCGATTAACTGACCCGACAGACTTTCGCCCCGGTCTACATAAATGACCGTCAACGAAGGTCTTAAATAATCCTTTAACGGATCGTCCCTTTTTACGACGGCCGCATTTTCTACCTCTTGTGCATTGCAAAACAGCGCTGCAAATGCAAAACTCAAAAACAAACTAATTTTCTTCATATCTATTATTTATTTTATAAATGCGCCTACTTGATTAAGGCATCGGCTTTCCTTTATAGGGTCATTATTTCATCTGTTTGATTGTCGGCCGTCGCCTGACGGTGGTTCTGCTCATTTCAGTTTCACTCCTTTCGTTGTCGGTTGTTTCACTTTTCGTCCTTTTTGGCCGGCAAGTTTTTAAATATGTCATTGTTTTCGCCAGACCTTAAACCGGTATAACTGATTTTCCCGGAAGGAAAGTCAATGGTACATACTTGCCACTGGTCTCCCGTATAGGACAGGGTATGCGGCCCGAATGCCACAATATCTGCAGGAGTAGACACATCTACCCACACATCAGACCTTCCACGTCCGTTTGAATTATAATAGTGCACATACAACGTATAAACTCCGTTCAAACTCAAAGCGGGTATGGTGATATGTTCCGGTCCGTATCCCTGTCTGTTGTCCACATCCAGATAGCCGCCCCAGGAAGTTTCTTTTCTTTTATAATAGCAATCCGTTCCATCCGGCCCTACAAGATGTAAATCAACATCGGTTCCGTTCGTATTCCACCGCATTTCGGTGAACAGGGATAGTGGGGGGAAATCACCCCGTACTTGTATTTCCTGTTTTGCAGTAATACATAGCGGCGCTCCTTTGGCATTACCGTTACAAACTACTTTAATGTCATTTATACCACTGTTTATGATGATGTTTTGCGAGAACGTGCTGTCGCTAACAAAATTCAATGGCACGGTTAATTCCCCTATAGATACGCTACCTGTAATTATTTTGTCAAACCCGATACATGTTCCGCTTAATGTTATCAATCTTGTCGGATAGCGCCATTCATGTATCGGATTTGTAATATTAACACTTCCTGAAGCCGTATTATATGCCAAAGATATATTTTCAGCCGTTTCGGTTTCAGGATAACATACCAGTTTTGCTCCTGTACAACTTACGTTTGTGATACATTCGGACGGAAGAATATCATACGTTTCCTCCACTGTATATCCGCTGAGTAACGAATTAAAGAGGTACCATGCCGTAGCGTGGCCTATATTATTATCCTTCGTATAACCTATCGTAACGCCTTTTTCCTCTATTTTCCTTTTCTTTTTCAGTACTTTCCCCAACTTCATATCATGTGATCCTCCCCAACAGGAAAGCGTATAGAACAGCGTGTTCGACATGCTCCCGTTCTCATAGTAATGATTGATAAATTCGTCGGAAATATACACATTACCACTTTCTGCGTTTAGCAAACGAAAATGGGTATAATCATCACGATTTGTTGATTTTTCCCTCCATATCGGTTTACTTTCGCCGGTCTGAATCCAGATATAAGGCGTCTTTACATTATGCCCCGGTGATGGATCTGATGTAAATCCATGTGCGGCAACAATAATTGTACCATAATCTTTCAGCGCTGTTTTTAAGAAATCAACCGTAATCTCTTCCGGAACATAAAGTGTTGCATCGTAACCGGATTTATCCAATATCTCCTCCAATATCTCCATCATGAGTATACAGTTCCGGTGATTATCCAGCGAACGAAAAATAGCAACTTTTTTATTTTCAGGTAAGACTTTATCTGCCGCATCTGCTCTTGTATTTACGGCAATTTGTGCAACCATTGCATCTACCTGCTTTTTTATTTCATTGATATCAAAGAAAGGCGGATCAATAAATTCCTGTTCGTATGCCCATACGGTCAGGCCGTAATTCCTGAACATCACAAAAATTCCACTTGGCTCCAGCCAGGCTTCTTCTACGGATTCCAGTTGATTATACTCTTCTATCAGAGCCAGCATTTGGGCCGTGTCAATTACATGCTTTGAAACAACCTCTCTTGCCGTTAAATCAATGACTGCGTGGTCTTCCCGGATTTGCGCAATTTCTTCCTCCGACAGTTCCCCATCCTTCTTATCGAAAAGATCTTCGATAATATCACACCCCAAAAAGCATACACATCCCAATATACCTGTCAGCAGGTAACGGGTAAACTTGCTTATTCTATCAAACATCGTATTTTTTCACTGTTTTCGTTATTATTTCTTTTTGCTGCGTCTGTTTCCATTCTCCGGTCAAGACATTTTGACTTTCGTACAGGCTGAATCTGTTCGGACGGTTGGGACAGGGCAGAACCCCATCCCAACAGAAACCGGGACGTCCGGGCTTCCCTGAACCGGTGCGCCCAGTACCCTTGATCCGATGCGCCCAAGCCTCTTGATCCGATACGCCCAAGCCCCCTGATCCGGTGCACCCGGACACTTCGAACAGAAGAGGAATTTCATTCCACCGTCAACACACTGTTAAACACAGCGGTACGAGGCTCGTTCAACGCCTTGCCGCCGCCCGAGTACTGCGTCGTTATTTCCAACTGATACGTGCCAGCCGCCAGAGCCGGAATCACCACAATCAACTCCGAAGGGTTGTTCGTCACGATGTCCGAATCGTCCACCCGTGTCCGTTCCGCAGTGGCCTGATTCACGAAATAGATACCGTTGGCCGCCTTGTCGCCCGCGATTTTGATTTTGTGTCCGGCGATTTTCAGGTTACGGTTTGGCGTCAGCAGGTCGTTGATGCTGCCGGTCTTCACGTCGACGACCTGTGCAATGACAGCGTCGGTGTCGGCCACGCCGAGAATCTCGACCTCCACGTGTTCGAGTTCACTGCGCAGGTGAGCGCCCTGATGAAACTCGAACAGCAGGGTGTGCTTCTCTTTGCTGTACTGTTCCGTCGGGCTGTTGACCACGCCTTTGACATGAACTCCTGCCATGTACCATCCCGTATTGACGGAAAAACCGTCGCACAGCTGGTAGGCCATTTCCCTGTGAAACAGGTTCACCGCATGTTCCATCGCCGAAGCCGAGATGTCGGCTCCGCCGCGCGAAACAGCTTCTCCACATATCTCCGAAACGCCCAGCGTGCGCTCGGAGATCGGCCGGATCACGTAATCGTTCGGATCCGGCGTCAGCAGGTTTGGATATAACCATGCCTTAATTCTGTGTAAAATCATTGTTATTATGCTTTACATGTTTCCTACTCGTATGGCTTTTCGGATTCGCCCCGTTTTTGAAATGGTCTCCGGACTCCATTATAGTTGCGCCGCCTTCAGCGCGATGTTTGAAATTTTTGAAATGCTGCGCCGCAAGATCCGTGTTTCCGCGGATAATGGTCCGATATGCGCCTGTCGGGATAGCCGTCCCGTGAACAGCGTCTTTAATTTGAAAGAATGATTTTCGGATGTATTTCGACAGATGCGGCCTGAAAGTTTGCGCATCTCTGATGTCACGCGCAGAATCATGCCGCATGAAACAGGTCCGTGCCGGACAGCAGAGGAATGAAAAAAAAGATGTATCTTGATGCGCGCGGAACAATGCCGCAGGCGCGCGTAAAAGCCTGTTAGAGAGAGAGAGAGAGAGAGAGAGAGAGAGAGAGAGAGAGAGAGAGAGAGAGTAGCAAAATACTCAGGATAAACAAATTAGTCGGCATAAAAAAACATAAAGCTTTTATGCCGTTCCTGTTTTTTGTTTCCCGTATAAACAAATCCGCTAATTCCGATAGTTCCCTTCGCATCTGTATTTTTTTATAGTTCGTGCAAAGATATATATTTTTCGGAAATTCCATCCAAACAAAAAACAGGAAAAAAGGCACAGAGAAGAAACTTTAACACAGAAAGACGGTGCAAATTGCATCCCTCTTATACGAACGTACTTTTCATGGACTTGCGTCCCGATGTGATCAATCCGAAAGCACGTTTTGGCGACCGGGGAAACAAAGGCGCTATCCTGACGGCAACCGGAAGGAGTGCCGGATTCCTTTTGAGTTGACGGTTATACAATGGATTTCGTTTTCTTGAATCCATATCTTCGCCAGGCCCATCGTTGTGAATGAATGTAAATGCCCGGAGGGGAATCTCTTTATTTGTAAATAATAGGCTATATTTGTAGCCGTGAAATGAAAAGTTACAGGATGAATCAAACAAAAGAGCTTGTAGAGGCTGTGGTGAAAGGGATGCAGGAGAAGAAAGGGAAAAAGATTACGATGGTAGATTTGACGCAACTCTCCGGCGCCGTTTGTGAATATATGATTATTTGTGAGGGAAACAGTTTGAATCAATTGTCTTCGTTATCTGATTCGGTATGGGATGTGGTGCGGATCAATACGGGAGAAAGATTGCTTTCGATGGACGGGGATCATCATTCGCCGTGGATTGGTATGGATTATGGCAGTGTTCTCGTACATATTTTTTTGCCGGAACAGCGTTCATTCTATGACCTGGAACATCTTTGGGCCGATTCAAAAATCACGGAAATTCCCGACCTGTAATAACATTGATAATTAGTTAGTATGATGGAAAATAATAACAACGGTAATTTGCCGAAGAACAACAAGCCGAAAATCCGCTTTAATCCATATTTATTATACGGTTTGATCGTCATCGTGCTGATCGGACTGTTCATGATGAACGACTTTTCGACTACACGGGAGATTGGATGGACGGAATTTCAGCACTTGGCTCAGGAAGACGTCTTTGAAAAATTAGTCGTTTACAACAAGAAAAACGTGCTGGAGGCAACGATCAAAAATGACCGGAAAGAATTGGTGTTCGACCGGAAAGAAATCGAACAGGTCGGCCTGAGTCCGAAAGTATTTGTGAAAATTCCTTCGGCGGACAAGTTTTCCGACTTTTACGATAAAACGGTGCTTGAAAAAAAGATCAGCGCCAAAGTCAACTACAAGGATGGCGACGACACGATCTGGAATATTCTGTTTTCCGCATGGCCGATTCTGCTGATCATCTTTGTATGGTTGTTTTTCATGCGGCGCATGGCAGGGGGAGCAGGCGGTCCCGGCAATATTTTCAGCGTGGGCCGTTCGAAAGCGCAGATATTTGACAAGGACGGACACATCAAAGTGACCTTCAAGGACGTGGCCGGCCTGGCAGAAGCAAAGCAGGAAATAGAAGAAATTGTTTCCTTCCTGAAAAATCCGGCCAAATATACGGAATTGGGCGGCAAGATACCGAAAGGCGCCCTGCTGGTAGGCCCTCCGGGTACGGGCAAGACGCTGTTGGCGAAAGCCGTGGCCGGCGAGGCAAACGTGCCTTTCTTTTCACTGTCCGGTTCCGATTTCGTGGAAATGTTTGTGGGCGTGGGCGCCTCCCGGGTACGTGACCTGTTCCGTCAGGCCAAGGAGAAATCGCCGTGCATCGTTTTTATTGACGAGATTGACGCCGTGGGACGTGCACGGGGGAAAAACGTAAATGTGAACGGGAATGACGAACGTGAAAATACCTTGAATCAGCTGCTGACCGAAATGGACGGGTTTGGTTCGAACAGCGGCGTCATCATTCTGGCTGCCACTAACCGGGCGGACGTGCTGGACAAAGCCCTGTTGCGTGCGGGACGGTTTGACCGCCAGATTCATGTGGAATTGCCGGATTTGAACGAACGGAAGGAGATTTTTGACGTGCATTTGCGTCCGATCAAGATAGACCAGACGGTGGATGCCGAATTTATGGCGCGCCAGACTCCCGGCTTTTCGGGAGCGGATATTGCCAATGTTTGTAACGAAGCCGCGCTGATTGCCGCCCGCAACGGAAAGAATTTCGTCCAGAAAGACGATTTCATGAACGCAGTAGACCGCATCGTCGGCGGTTTGGAGAAGCGCTCCCGGATTACGACGGACAGGGAACGCCGGAGCATCGCCTTCCACGAAGCCGGACATGCCACGATCAGCTGGTTGCTCGAACATGCCAATCCGCTGGTGAAAGTCACCATTGTCCCGCGCGGCAAAGCGCTTGGCGCGGCATGGTATCTGCCCGAAGAACGCCAGATCACGACCCGCGATCAATTGCTGGACGAGATGTGTGCCACCCTGGGAGGCCGTGCGGCGGAAGCCCTTTTCCTCGGAGAAATCTCAACCGGAGCGTCCAACGACCTGGAACGTGTAACCAAACAGGCCTATGCTATGGTGGTCTATTTCGGCATGAGCGACAAGCTGCCCAACCTGAACTACTATGATTCGACAGGACAGGACTGGGGCTTTACGAAACCTTACAGCGAAGAAACGGCCAAACTGATTGACGAAGAGGTTCAACACATCGTGAACAAACAGTATGAACGTGCCAAATCCATCCTGGCGGAATATGCGGAGAAACATCATCAGCTGGGAGAACGGTTGCTGGAGTCGGAAGTGATCTATTCGGAAGACATGGAACACATTTTCGGCAAGCGCCCGTGGGTTTCGCGTTCCCAGGAAATACTGAACCGCAAGGAGGAAGAACAGCAGAAATCGCCGGAGGAGACCCCAGCGTCTGCATGAATACCTGAAACGACAATCATTGAAGAAAATAGTTACACGTGCCTTCACCGGGGCCGGTGTCATCGCAGTCACAGTTGCGGCTACCTGCGTACATGCCTGTGGCTTTTTGGTGTTGTTTACCGTGATTGCAGGACTGTCTCTGAGAGAATTTTACGGTTTTACCGGGATTGACGGCGGAAGGAAACGGGCGGGAATTGCCGGCGGGATGTATCTTTTTGTCGCCACTTTCTGTTATGCCGGCGGATATGCATCGAACCGGGTGTTTTTGCCGTATCTCTTTTTCCTTCTGTTGCTGCTGATCGGCGGCCTGTACCGCAAGACCTCCCGGCCGGTGAGCGACTGGGCGATGGCCCTGTTTGCCCAGTTTTATTGCGTTGGACTGCTTGCGTCGCTGAATTTCATTGCCTTTGATTCCGGCAAAGCGACCTATACGCCCTTTTATGTGCTGCTGGTATTTACGTTGATATGGTTGAACGATACAGGCGCCTACCTGATCGGAAGCCGGTTTGGCCGACGCCGGCTGTTTCCCCGCATTTCGCCGCTGAAGTCATGGGAAGGCTTTTGGGGCGGACTGGCGGTTACGCTTGCCGGTTCGCTGCTGCTGGCGCGGTTTTTTCCCGAAGCCTTGCCTGCATGGTATCACTGGCCGGCGCTGGCAACGGTCACCGTGACGTTCGGCACCTGGGGCGATTTGGTAGAGTCGCTGATCAAGCGCACATACGGCGTCAAGGATTCCGGCAGGCTGCTGCCCGGACACGGAGGCATACTGGACCGCCTGGACAGCGTCCTCCTGGCCTCTCCGGCAGTCTGTTTCTATCTGGAGTTGCTTATTCGAAATTAAACGTAAAGACGATCATCCGCGAAGTGAGACGCGACAGCGCCTGCGAATATTTTCGGTCGGTTTCATTTGTCAGGTCGTTCCGGTCTTTTTCCAGCACATCGGCCAGCCCGAAACAGAATTTGATCTCCGGACAAAGTTTGAAAAACGGCAGATAGAGGTCGCATCCGAACCCAAACTCCACGCCATAATCGCTGCCTTTGAGCAATATCGGATTTCCCCGCTTGCGCCCGATGTCGAACGCCGAATACACGCCACCGATCAGGTAGGGGCGGTAATTGTTCAGCCGCACAGCCGCGTATTTCACATCCAGCGGGATCATCAGGTAATTGGAACGAACCGAGGTGATAAATTCTTCTTTTGAGGTCTGTTCCAAAAAAGTGAACTGCCTGTCGCCGAAATGAACGGTAGGGGAGAGGCGCAGGCTGAAGTACGGATTGAGGTAGAGGTCGCCAAGCACGCCGACGGTAAATCCCGGCGAGTAGACAGGCACTTCGGCATACCAGGTTTCGCCGCCGGGCGTTGCGATCCCGTTGTGAGTCACGAGCAGGTCTTGTGCGTGCAAACCGATATGGAACCCCAGATGATACCATTTCATGTCTGCATAGGGTTGGTTTTTGGGTTTCTGTATCTGCGCCCAGCCTCCCGCCGGCACAAGACCGCACAGCGCCGTTATGATGATGAATCGCCTCAATTCAATGTCTGTTTTCCCGTAATAACGGGAGATGAAAAAACTTATTGTCAAGGACTGGACAAATAAAAAAACAGCGCAGATGTTTTTTGTATACGGGGGAAAAGAGTATTTTTGCGGACGTTTAATTTTAAAACAGTAAAAAATGGCTTACGTAATTAGCGAAGATTGTATTGCATGTGGTACTTGTATTGATGAATGTCCTGTAGGAGCTATTTCCGAAGGCGACATTTATCACATTGATCCGGAGATGTGTACTGAATGTGGAACGTGTGCGGACGTTTGTCCCGCAGGCGCCATTCATCCGGAAGCATAGGAACGTTCAAACGGTGAACGCTCCTTTTTTGCTTTAGAGGAGAAACGGCGGATGGATTCCGGCCATTTCCGACAGGCAGAAAGATAAACGCAGAGATCGGCAGAAATGCAGATGCTCTGCGTTTTTTCTTCCCCCGGCCTGCTTTCTTCCGGCATGTCATCCCCTGTGAATCCGAGTGTTTGAATCGGTACCAGGGGAAGATAAACAGGCAGTGATCAGGATTAAAAGCGAAAGCCATTTCCGTGCGGCTGAAGGGACTCGAACCCCCACGCCTTTCAGCACCAGATCCTAAGTCTGGCGTGGCTACCAATTACACCACAGCCGCCGTTGACGAAGCAAAATTACATGAAAATTCGGCGATTTCCAAACCGTGAAATAAAAGGCTATCCACGGCAAAGGCGGTGAAAACATCCCTGAATGCCCTGAAAAAAGAATTTGGTTTCGACCCGGCTCATTGCCTGTCATTTCCTGCCTGAAAAGCCTTCTCCGAACATGGATATAATGGATACGAGTGCTTGACGGAAGATCGCTTAGGGCGAACTCATGTTATGGGATGTTTTTTTAATTACAAAACCATCCGCCGTAAGTGTGCGATGAGGGACAGCCGGATCAGTTCACGTAAATCCGATTCGTCCGCAAAGAGCCGGAGACTTCAGTTTTTAGGCAATTTGAACAAAAACTCCAGTCCGCCGCCGGCTCTGTTTTTGGCAACAATAGTCCCTTTGTGGAAAGCTACGGCATTTTTGACGATAGACAGGCCTAATCCCGTCCCGCCGGTATCTCGCGTACGCCCTTCGCCGACGCGGTAGAAACGTTCGAAAATGCGGTTCAGATGCTGTTCGTCGGGGATTCCCTTCCC
>JAISMO010000083.1 GCA_031276675.1 Tannerella sp. | reverse complement strand
GTTCCATTTATCCGAAATTTTAACGCCATTAGCCAAACGGCTAAATTCGATGCAAAAGTAGACAATAATTTGAATCTGCAAAAATAATTCGTGCTCCGAACATTTATTTTTAAAAACGGGATTCATGGCTTTACTACTGTTTATCGACACGCAGATGCCGCCGATTCAACCGATAGGCGCAGATTTTTATTTTCCGCACGGCTCATTTCCCGCTCAAAGCTTAAAATTTATCTATCAAAGCAAAAATATTCTCGCTCATAACCTGAAATTCCTCGCTTTTACTGACACCGTCCTCGCTTTTTCAAAATCGTCGGGACAGGATAAAGCACAGTACAGCGAAATGGCAAGCGCTTCTTCGCCGGCGCCGCAACCCTTACTGTTGTTGCCCGGCGAGGATATCGTGTATCTGCCGTTGCCGAGTAATGCCGACAGACAGGTGTTGCCGGGTGCGCGGCGACGGAACAGTTCTTTGCGGGTTATCAGCCAGTTTCGATAACTGTGAGTTTCTTCGCTCAACCGCGCTGTGCCGGAAACGAAATCGACGAGGAGGTTGTCCATGTCGAAATATATGATTTTCCTGTTTGTGTTCATAAAAAGAGACTAAATCTTTTTTGGAGGCGCCGGAGAAAACGATTACTTCCGCCATCCGATTTATTCTCCTTTGTACTGTTCTTCGTTTCCGCTGTATTTTTCTTTGTAACAGGCTTCATCGAAAGCCATTTCTATAATTAAGAAATGTGCTTCCCGTTGGGCGGTAATCGTGATGTCTTCTTTCACAATTTCCAGCGCGTCGCGCGTATGCAGGCCGATGCCGTTTACAGTCGCTTCACCCTCGAAGAGAACTAAATACGCCTGGCGGTCGCCTCCGACCTGAAATCCTGCCTGTTTCCCCTTTGAAAGGATAGTGGCATACATGTTTATGTCGGCGTGTATTTTTATGGGAGCGTCGTTTGTCGTATTGTCATACGAGGTTGCTATCGGCAGCCATTTGTCAAACCTGTCTTCCAGTTTAAAGCGATAATCGCCATAATTGGGTTTGTAACCGTTCCGGTCGGGGAAGACCCATATCTGGGCAAACCGGAGTTCGTCCTCCGTGTGGTTGTATTCGCTGTGGGTCACGCCCGTTCCCGCGCTCATGTACTGCGATTGTCCGCGAGTAAGCGTGTGATCGTTGCCCATACTGTCGCGGTGTGAGAGCTCGCCTTTGATAACATAAGATATGATTTCCATATTCCTGTGCGGGTGAGTATCAAATCCTTCGCCCGCCTGAACAACATCGTCATTCAATACGCGAAGGACGCCGAAACGGACATTGTCGGGATTGCAATATTCGGCAAAGGAAAAATGAAAATGGCTATCCAGCCAACCATGCCGTCCCCGTCCCATCTTTTTACTGTCAATGTACTTAACCATAAAAACTTCCTTTTTTAATTAGTTGATGTTTATAATAATAACTGTGATTTAAAAATCAGGGCAAAAATAATGCTTTTATTCTATTTGTTCATACAAGCTGCGAAAATGCGATCAAATAAGCGTCAAATAAGATTTACAGTCACTTATTTCTTAACTTGAACTTCTCTCAGTCGTCAATACGCTTTCAGATATTTGTTCAGACGATTCCAATCCTGTTCGGACAAATGATTTCCATACATGCGTTGCTCACATGGACGATGTACGGCACATCGCTGCCGGGTATTTTTTGTTCGCCGTGCCGTTCGGCGGCAAACAGGATAGCGCGCCGGTAAATGTCCTGAACCGACATCAAGGATCGAAACAGCATGGAGTATCGCGTTTTCATCCTGCCTTCTTTCTCCCGCTCATTCGGCTTTTCGGACTCGCCCCGTTTTTGGAATGCTCTCTAAACTCCATTGTGTTTGCGCTACTGCCTGCGCTGCGTTTGATGCTCATAGTCCTTTCTTCCTACTCATCCGGGCCTGGCGAGCGGAGGGCATTACGGCTAAAGACTTTTGTCCGCCCGGACAAAGACCCTTTGTCTGTACCGACAAAGCCGCTTCATACGTATCCGGGACAGTATGCACACGATTCCTGTTTATTTTTGATTAGTAATCCGTGTTATCCGTGTACGGGAGCCATATCCGCAAGCTAAATCTCCTTCGTGGGAGTTTACAACACCTGTCTTCCGTATATTCAACTCCCATCATGCGAACCGTCCTTGATTATCAAAAAAAAACATCTACATTTGTTGCCTGAAACAAGGAATAAAGTAATCGGGACAAAGGCGATTCGGTAAAGGAGGCAACGGGGTTCATTCTTTGTGTTCACCGTGATTTTGTGTTTCATTTTCATTTATTATTCGGAGCGCACGGAAGTAACGCCCGCGTCGTTTTTTTTTAATGCTCCTTCACTTGACCGTATCGGGTTTTATTCCTTGAAGACGGAAAGAAATTATGAACAAACAATCATGACATGATTACTGAAAGGAAAAAAAATGAAAACAACAGGTAGACGCAATTTTTTAGGTATGGCCGGTTTGGGAGCCATCACATGGAGTCTGGGAGCAGCCGGGAATCATCCAACGGCTTTCCCGCAGGAAGAAACTCATCGGGACAGGGAAACGCAGGCTGCACGCAACGGCAAAAAAACAGTCATTCTGCTGGCGCATCCCGATTTTAAAAACTCAAAGGCAAACAGGGCGCTGGCAGAGGCCGTGAAAGACATCGAAGGGGTGAGCGTGACGAATTTGTACGAGGCTCCTTTTACGGCTGAGACTTACAGGAAGCTGCTGTCCGGAGCGGGTTCCGTCGTCTTTCAATTTCCGTTTTACTGGGCCAGCGCTCCTTCGCAACTGAAAAAGTGGTGCGACGAGCTGTTTATCGGCCTGACGGAACAGGTGAAAGGCGTCAAACTGCTGGTGGCCACTACGACCGGTTCCGAATATGACGCCTACCGTTCGGGCGGCAGAAACCGGTATACGCTGGACGAGTTGCTGCGTCCGTATCAGCTGCTGGCGAATCATTCGGGAATGATTTGGCAGACGCCGTTTGCCGTTTACGGCGTCTCGCTGCCGACAGCCGCGCAAAGCATTGCCGCCGGAGCGTTGGCGTACAGGGAAAAAATCGAAGCGTTGGCGAACGGGTAAAAAGATGTATCTTTGTCGCCGCGAAAGGACAGAATGACAGCCAAACAGTTGAAAAGAATAGCTATCAAAGTCGGCAGTAACGTACTGACCCGCAGGGACGGCACGCTCGATGTGGAGCGAATGTCGGATCTGGTCGCCCAGATCGCCGCCCTGCGGACGCAGGGTATTGACGTGGTGTTGATTTCATCCGGGGCGGTCGCTTCCGGACGCAACGAAATCAAACCGGTCAAAAAACTGGACGCCGTCTCCTCGCGCCAGCTGTATTCCGCCGTCGGACAGGCCAAACTCATCAACCGCTATTTTGAACTCTTCCATGAACACCGCCTGGTTTGCGGGCAGGTGCTGACCTCTACGGAAAATTTCGGCAGCCGGACGCATTACCTGAACCAGAAGAACTGCATGGAAACGATGCTTGAAAACGGCGTTATTCCGATCGTAAACGAAAACGACGCGGTTTCGGTCACGGAACTGATGTTTACCGACAATGACGAACTGTCCGGACTGGTGGCGGCCATGATGAACATGGATGCACTGATTATCCTGAGCAACGTGGACGGCATCTATGACGGCGATCCCGCCGCACCGGAGAGCAGGGTGATCCGGGCAATCCCGGAAAAAGCGGATATTTCCATGTTCATCCGGCCCGAGAAGTCTGTATTCGGGCGGGGCGGCATGTTGACAAAATATCACATGGCGCGAAAAGTAGCGGACGAAGGCATCCTTGTGATCATCGCCAACGGAACGAAAAAAAACATCCTGCCGGAACTGGCGGCAGGTGGAGAAACGGTCTGTTCCCGCTTTCTCCCGGCGGAAAAACCGGCAAGCGGCATCAAGAAATGGATTGCACATTCGGAAGGCTTTGCCAGAGGAGCTGTATACATTGACAAAGGAGCCGAGGAGGTTTTATACGGAACAAAGGCTATCAGCATTTTGTTTGTAGGCGTCACTCGCATCTCCGGGCGTTTTCGCAAGGATGATATTATTCGGATAATCAATGAAGAAGGCAGACAGCTGGGCGTCGGGCGCGCCGGTTACGACAGCGAGAAAGCCATCACCCTGATCGGCAAACGCAAGGCCCGCCCGATGATCCATTACGATTATTTATGCCTGGACAGCGATACGGGAAACGGGAAATCGACGGATGACAAATCACAGACAGAACACCCACTCAGATAAAAATATGGAACAGATTAGACTGACGGCAGCCGCCTCGCGCTCGCTGCCCGAATATGGCGACGGGCTAATCAGCCGGGCGCTGATTGATGCGGCGGAAGCGTTGCTGTCCAAGCAGCGCGAGGTGCTGGAGGCCAACGCGAAGGATTTGGCGCGGATGGCGCCGGAGAATCCGAAATATGACCGGCTGAAACTGACGGAACAGCGCATCGCGGCAATGGCCGGCGACATGAAACAGGTGGCTTTGCTGCCTTCGCCGGTCGGAAAGATTCTCAGCGAAACCGTGCGCCCGAATGGCATGAGACTGAAAAAGACAGCCGTTCCGTTCGGCGTCATCGGCATCATCTACGAAGCGCGACCGAACGTGACCTTCGACGTTTTTTCACTCTGCCTGAAGTCCGGCAATGCCTGCCTGCTGAAAGGCAGTTCGGATGCCTGCGACTCCAACCGCATACTGGTTGATACGATCCGGGAGGTACTGCAGAAACACGGGATGAATCCGGACGTTTGCACGCTGCTGCCCCCCGGCCGCGAAGCCGCAACGGCCCTGTTGCAGGCCGTCGGCAGCGTGGACCTGATCATTCCGCGCGGGAGCAGCGCCCTCATCCGCTATGTGCGTGAACAGGCGCGTGTCCCGGTGATCGAAACGGGCGCCGGCATCTGCCATACCTATTTTGACAGGAAGGGCGACACGGAAAAAGGACGCAATATCGTATACAATGCCAAAACGCGGCGTGTAAGCGTCTGCAATGCGCTGGACTGCCTGATTATCCATCGGGAACGGCTGGCCGACCTGCCTGCCGTTTGCGGCCGGCTGGCCGACCGGGAGGTGCTGATCTATGCCGACGAACCGGCATACGCCGCCCTGACCGGACATTATCCGGAGACGCTGCTTCAACCGGCCGTGCCGGAAAGTTTCGGCACCGAGTTTCTGGACTACAAGATGAGCATCCGCACCGTTGTATCGCTGAACGAAGCGCTGGAACACATTGCCCGCTACGGCTCGAAGCACAGCGAATGCATCGTCAGCGAATCGGCGGAAGCCGTCCGTATCTTTGAACGGCGGGTAGATGCCGCCTGCGTATATGCCAATGTCTCGACCGCCTTTTCCGACGGAGCGCAGTTCGGATTCGGCGCGGAAATCGGCATCAGTACGCAGAAACTGCACGCCCGCGGGCCGATGGCTTTGCCCGAACTGACCACCTACAAGTATGTAATTGAAGGCGACGGACAGACAAGAGACAGTTAACACTCGGAAACAGAAAACAAAATATATGAGACATTTTACCTGTGTACAGGATATCGGCGATTGGAAACAGGCCGTTCGCGAAGCGCTGGAAATCAAGAAAGACCGTTTCCGCTTCACGGAACTGGGGAAAAATAAAACGCTGCTGATGATCTTCTTCAATTCCAGTCTGCGTACGCGCCTGAGCACGCAAAAGGCGGCCATGAATCTGGGAATGCATACGATCGTGCTCGACGTCAACCAGGGCGCATGGCGGCTGGAAACCGAACGCGGCGTCATCATGGACGGCGACAAGCCGGAACACCTGCTGGAAGCCATCCCCGTGATGGGATGCTACTGCGACGTGATCGGCGTCCGTTCCTTCGCCCGCTTCGAAAGCAAAGCGGACGATTATAACGAAACGGTACTGAACCACTTCATCCGCTATTCGGGACGTCCGGTGTTCAGCATGGAAGCGGCCACGCGCCATCCGCTGCAAAGTTTTGCCGACCTGATCACGATTGAGGAATACAAAACAACGGAACATCCGAAAATCGTAATGACATGGGCGCCCCATCCGCGCGCCCTGCCGCAGGCCGTACCGAACAGCTTTGCGGAATGGATCAATGCCGCCGGCTATGAACTGGTCATCACCCATCCCGAAGGCTACGAACTGGACGCAGCGTTTGTCGGCAACGCCCGCGTGGAATACGATCAGCGCAGGGCGTTTGAAGGCGCGGACTTCGTCTATGCCAAGAACTGGGCGGCCTATGCGGATCCGCATTACGGACAGGTGATCAGCCTCGACCGCGCCTGGACGGTGGATACGGAAAAGATGGCCCTGACCCGTAACGCCCGGTTCATGCACTGTCTGCCCGTGCGTCGCAACATGATCGTCACCGACGAGGTGATTGAAAGTCCGCAAAGCATCGTCATACCCGAAGCCGCCAACCGTGAAATCTCGGCGCAAACCGTCCTGAAACGGATACTGGAAGGATTGCCCGCTTAAACCAATGTAACAGTAACAGTAAAAGCAAAAAGAAAAAGAAGAAAAGTATATGAAAATCAGTGTTGAAAAATATCACGGATTAGGGAATGACTACCTGGTGTATGACCCGCAGAAAAATCCGGCGATCTTGAATGAAGAGCGCATCAGGCACATCTGCGACAGGAACTTCGGATGCGGCAGCGACGGCATTTTATATGGCCCCCTGATGGAAAACGGAACTGTCAGGGTAAAAATCTATAATCCGGACGGAAGCGAAGCCGAAAAAAGCGGAAACGGTGTCCGAATCTTCTCCAAATACCTGAAAGATTGCGGATATGTCAAAGACGAAACCTTCGTCCTGTCGACCCTGGGAGGAGAGGTAAGCGTACGCTGCCTGACTCCCGACGGCAAACTGCTCAAGGTAGGGATGGGCAAGGTTACCTTCCGGAGCAGCCAAATCCCGGTGATCGGAATTGAACGCGAAGTGGTGGACGAAATCATGACCTTCGGCAACCGACCCTATCGCGTAACCTGCCTGTCCATCGGCAATCCGCACTGCGTTATCCCGATGGACCACGTTTCCAGGGAAAAAGCCATTGCCCTGGGACCGATTGTGGAAACGTCGCTGAATTTTCCGAACCGCATCAACATGCAACTGCTGAAAGTAATCGACCGGCACAACATCCGGATAGAGATTTACGAGCGGGGCGCAGGCTATACGCTCGCCTCGGGCAGCAGCAGCTGTGCCGCCGCCTCCGCCGCCTGCCGGCTCGGATTGACGGAGCGGCAAATGACCGTCCACATGCCGGGCGGCAAACTGGAAATCGAAATCGACCCGGAAGGAATGGTATACATGACCGGCACGGTTTGCCATGTCGGCACGTTTGCCTTCTCGGACGAATTTATCGACGACATGATCCGCTAATCCGCCCCCTCACGGGAGGCGAAAAAAAAACAGCCGGCAGTTCAGTTTCCCGACTGCCGGCTGTCAACCATTACATGGCACAATACTCAATACCTTGATTCAACGACATTCCAGTCTACGATTTCCCATAAAGCCTTCACATGATCGCCACGGCGATTCTGATAATCGAGATAATACGAATGTTCCCAGACGTCAATACCCAGCAGCGGTTTCAAACCCCGGGTCACCGGATTGCCGGCATTCGCCTCCCGGGTAATCGACAGCTTGCCCTCGCCGTCCGCCGCCAGCCAAACCCATCCCGAACCGAACAGGCCGACTGCGGCTCCTTCCATTTCCTTCCGAAACTGCTCGAACGATCCCCACGCCGCATCAATGGCAGCCGCCAGCCTGCCCGACGGCTTGCCGCCGCCCGCGGGCGAGAACTGCGTGAAATAAAGCGTGTGATTCAGCGTCTGACCCGCATTATTGAAGATCGCGCCGTCCGATTCCCTGACGATCGTCTCCAGATCGGCCTCTTCAAACCTCGTCCCCTGAATCAGACCGTTCAGGTTGTTCACATACGCCTGGAGATGTTTACCATGATGAAACTCAACGGTCCGTTTACTGATTACCGGCTCCAGGGCATCTGCCTCATACGGCAATTTTACCAATTCAAACTTCATAACATTTTCATTTTTGTCAATCACATGATTGCCTGTTAAACTTAAAACCATACTTAAAACGAAAGATACCATATTATTCCTGTTTTTGGATCATTTGTTTATACAACAAAAGTAAGCGGAAAATGGTTCCCGTCAACGAAAAAAGGCAACAATTTTATTGATGGAAAGATAGATATTTTTGAACGGACGCCCGTTTCGGGAGGACATACCGTTCCTGTCGGGAGGAAATCGTTCGGAGGGTCGCACGACCTGATTCCTGCCGGATACTGGAGCATACGGCATCTTTGCGGCCGTCGGAAAAAGTCGTTGAAATCCGTCGGAAACGGTTTTTTCCGACCGGAACTTATCCTCTCCGACAAAATCTTATAAGATATGGCCACAGATTATAATCTATGGCGAATGATTATAAGATATGAGCGACGGAAATATCCTGTTTTGACTGATTTGCAGCAATTTGCCAGTTTTGGACGCATCCGGAGGGGAGGTTTTTCCGGGCGCCGGGTAATTCCCCTCCGAATGATCCCTGTTTTCAGATTCGGCGTACCACTTCCGGAGGGCCGGCAGCATACAGGGTACGACCCTCTGAAATAATTGCCTTTGTCATAATTTAACCGGTTTGAGCGTTATGAATTTCAGATAATCATCGTCTTCGGAAACGACGCCGATATGTAATCCTTCTTCGGATACAAACGTGCGGGAACATCTGTCCGTCCATTCTTCCAGATCATATTCGCCGGTTTTATTGAACCGGGAATCCAGAATGACCACACTTAGCTTTTTTTTCCAGGTTTCCCGGTCATTCACATCATAATCATATAACGGATGTGCAACCAGACGGTAATACAAGTTCCGGTACGGGTCGAAGAACACACCGGCATACTGCGTTTGTTCCATATAGTGCATGAGATCCGCCGCCATTGAACGCCCCTGCACTGGGAGGATGCGATCTTTCGCAGAATATCCGGCAAAAAAACGCCGGGTGTCACCGGATGACACGTCATACACCACAATATGATCATCCGCCGGAAAACTTACAATCATTTCATCCCGGTTATTCAGGTCATAAAAAACTTCCCTGTACGAGAATACACCCCAGGAATCAACAATTTTCTTATGATCCCCGTATACTTCCGGATAGGGATTGGCAAACTGGACCGTGCTGTCGGAGAGGCTGTACAGTGCAGTCACCATACACACGGGATGCTCACATTCTCCAGTATTCCCGCCCATTCCCTGCAATATAATAGAATTGCCTTTTGTCATCCGGACGGGCGCATCGGTTCTGGGATATGGAGACGCCGGAACAATACAGTCTTCGGTCGGTTGCAGAAACTTTTCCGACAGATTTATCCTGCGGATAATTTCTCCCCTGCGATTCACCTGAATCAGCGTGTACTGCCAGTAATCATACAAATAAACGGAATCCATCGTACAAATGCAGTATCCAAAGATGTTTTTCCCGACATTATCCGGCCCTTCAACATGCAGCGTAATACTGTCCACAACCGTTCCGGAAGCAATATCATAGACAAGAATATTATGCCCGGCCGAGTTATACATTGTAAACCGGAGTGTATCGTTAATGGTAAACAACTGGACGTAGGGCGTTTCCTGTGTTGTATTCTTGTCCAGCAGAAAACGCTTATAGGGTTGCACTTCCATTGTATAGTCTTTTTTCCCCACCCGGTCT
This sequence comes from Tannerella sp., assembly GCA_031276675.1. Taxonomy (GTDB): domain Bacteria; phylum Bacteroidota; class Bacteroidia; order Bacteroidales; family Tannerellaceae; genus Tannerella. Next base: position 6,731 of record JAISMO010000083.1, on the reverse strand, counting down.
ACTTTCTCTCTTTCCGAACAGCAAATAAAAAGAAGTATCGTACATAGCAATAAATGTTTTTTCTTCATATTCCTTTTATATTTATACAAAAACTTTTCTGCAAGTTTCGTAAAAACAAATCGAACATACAAAACATATCGGGTTAAATAAAACTAAGAGGAAATCGTTCGGAGGGTCGCATGACCTGATTCCTGCCGGATACTGGAGCGTACGGCATCTTTGCGGCCGTCGGAAAAAGTCATTGAAATCCGTCGGAAACGGTTTTTTCCGGGCGTCGGGTAATTCCCCTCCGAATGATCCCTGTTTTCAGATTCGGCGTACCACTTCCGGAGGGCCGGCAGCATACAGGGTGCGACCCTCTGAAATAAATCCCGAAGGCACGTCCGTTGTACGGATGAAAGAAAAATCATTATTTTTGCACAATGAAAACAGAGATAATCACAGGAAATTTAACGCTTCCGTCCCTCTTCCTCAGTGGCGGCTGCCTGACGGGGGAAGGGGTGAGGAGAAGCAGCCGGACGCTGGGCGAACTGTCCGGCCTTTTCGAGGACGAGGCTGCGCGTGCGGCCCTGCCGGCCGATACGCTCGTGTATGAAGTATACAGCCACATGCCGGTGGATGAAGGGAGGCCCGGGGGTTTGTTTTTCGGACTGACCCGCCTGTTTGCGGGCAAGGTCGGGCGGGAATATTTCATGACCCGGGGCCATTTCCACCGGCAGGCCGACCGGACGGAGTACTACTGGTGTCTGGAGGGCGAAGGGGCGCTGCTGCTGATGGACGAGGCGCGGCAGACGCGGGCGGAACGGATGTTTCCCGGCAGTCTGCATCACATCCCCGGCGGTTTTGCCCATCGCGTGGCCAATATCGGCAGGCAGGCGCTTGTGTTTGCCGCCAGCTGGCCTTCCGACGCGGGACACGACTACCGGACCCTTGCCGCAGCTGGCTTTGAGGGCAGGCTGCTGGAGGTGGACGGGATTCCGCAAATCTGCTTTTAAATGCTTCAAACCATGTATACGGCAGCTATTGATTTGGGGGGAACGATTGTTAAAATCGGTCTGGTGCATGACGGCGAAGTGGCGGCTTCGGTGCAGCTGGACTCGAACCGGTTGAACGGACTGGTCGCCAATCTCCCCCGCATTCGGGACGCCGTCCACGATCTGCTTGCGCGGCAGGGCGTCACGCCTTTGCAGTTGAACGGCGTGGGACTGGCCTTCCCCGGCCTGGTGGATCCGAAGGAAAGCAGGGTGCTTTCCACCAATCTGAAATATGACGACGCGCGGGATTTTGACCTGCGCGGCTGGGTGGAGAGGCAATGGGGCGTCCCGTTCTATATCGACAACGACGCGCGGCTGGCCGCCGTGGGCGAATGGTATCGCGGAGCGGCAAGGGGCCGGGACAATGTGGTGATGGTCACCCTTGGCACGGGGATCGGCACCGGCGTTATCCTGAACGGGAAGGCGCTTTACGGGCCGCACTTTCAGGCCGGTTCGCTGGGCGGGCATTTCGTGCTCGACTACCGGGGCCGCACCTGCTCCTGCGGCAACACCGGCTGCGTCGAAACGCTGGCTTCTTCCTTCTTCCTGCCGACCATTATCCGTGAACATCCCTGCCTGACGGAGGCCTTCAAACGGGAGGCGGCCGCATACGGCTTCAGGGAGATTTTCGCCCTTTCGCGGCAGGGGCACCGGGAAGCCACGCTGCTGCGCGACGAATGTCTGGAGGTATGGGCGGCGACCGTCATCACCTGTATTCACGCCTACGACCCCGAGATGGTCGTCATCGGCGGCGGTGTTGCCAAAAGTGCGGACATCGTGCTCCCCCATATCAAGAAAAGAGTGAACGAGCGAGCCTGGTGTCCCTGGGGAAAGGTGCAGATAGCCGGCGCCCTGCTGGGCGACCGGGCGGCGCTGGCCGGACTGGATTATTGCCTGCACAGTAAAAACGGGGTACTGTGAAAAATCGACCTTTCCTTTTCGCAGGACTCCTGCTCGTGCCCGTCGTGTGCGCCGCGATCGCCCTGGTACGGTACACTTACTGGGTACATGCCGCCATCCCCGTTGCATGTGCCGTGCTTGTCGGCTGCCTGTCGCCGAAGCAGGTGAGCGGAACCAAATGGCTGCTGATAACAGCCCTGGCATTCTCCGTAGCGGGCGACTGGATGCTGAAACACCGTGAGGGTGACGTCCGGATGTTTGTCGGCGGCATTGCCCTGTTCTTCGTCGCCCACGCCGGATTCCTGGCCTTCGGCCTTCAGCACGGGAAAATACGCTTTCTGCCGCTGGCGGCGCTGCTGGCGGGATACGGAGTGTTTTTCGTCCTGAAACTCCTGCCGGCCATTCCCGATGCAATGCTGCTGACGGCGGTACTGCTCTACCTGCTGATTTCCTGCTTTTCGCTGGCGGCGGCGACCGGACTGCGGCTGTCACTGCCTGCCCGGTGGCTCTTTACCGTCGGCATCGCCTGCATCGTGTTTTCGGACACGCTGATTGCCTGCTGTGAATTTCTGCATGTATGCGGGCTGTATCGCCTCCTGATGATGCCGACCTATTATGCGGCGCACATTTTGATTACCGCCGCCGTTATTCTCCGAATCAACCGAAATTCATGATATGACAGTACATACGTCAAACTACGACAAGTATCCCCGCATCCGTGTCTCCGACCAGTCCTCCGACTGCCTGTGCGGATGGAAAGCCATCACTGCGGAAATCAGCCGCCGGGTGCAACAGCAGCACAAGCCGGCGGCCAGAATTGTGATAGAATGTTATCCGGGCGTGCATGAATCCGAAGTGTCGGCCGCCTTTGCGGAAGAGTTCCGGGAGGCCACCATCGTGTTCTCGTCGAACGCGATGCTGCCGGCCAACGAAATCAATGCGTTTTTCGCGCCGGACATTACGGAGGACGAACTGTTCGGATACCTGACGCGCCACACCATCGACCGTTTTTTCGACGCCGGCAGCGTCAGCCGGACGCAGAAATACATTCATTCCGTCAAGGAAGGGCCGGTGATTGTCATCGGCGTGGGTGCGGCCCGTCTCTGCCCGGAGGCCGACCTGCTGCTCTATGCCGACCTGCCGCGCTGGGAGATACAGCAGCGTTTCCGGCGCAGGGAGGCGGGTAACATCGGCGTGAAAAACAGAGACACGCGCGCCTCGCTCCTCTATAAACGCGCCTTCTTCGTGGACTGGCGGATTTGCGACCGTTTCAAGAAGAAAATCATCGGACACTGCGACTATGTGCTGGATACGCACCTCCCCGGACAGCCCAAAATGATTACCCGTGCATGGTTTGAGAAGGGACTGGCAACGGCCGTCCGCCGTCCGTTTCGCGTGGTACCCTTCTTCGACCCCGGCCCGTGGGGCGGACAGTGGTTGCGGGAGGTGTGCGACCTGGACCGCGAAGCCGTCAATTTCGCATGGGGATTCGACTGCGTGCCGGAGGAAAACAGCCTGGTGTTCGGTTTCGGCGACGTATGCTTCGAACTGCCTGCCATCGACCTGGTCTTTGCCCATCCGGAAGAACTGCTGGGCATACCGGTCTACGGACGTTTCGGCGACGAATTTCCCATCCGTTTCGACTTTCTGGACACCATGCAGGGCGGCAACCTGAGCCTGCAGGTGCATCCCCTGACGGAATACATCCGCGAAACGTTCGGAATGAACTACACCCAGGATGAAAGCTATTACATCCTGGAAGCCGGCGACGACGCGGCCGTCTATCTGGGACTGAAGGAAAACATCCGTCCGGAAGAAATGATCGCCGCCCTGAAGGACGCCCGAAAAACGGGATGCTTCGAGGCCGAACGCTTTGTGGGCAGGTATCCGGTGAAAAAGCACGACCACATACTGATACCCGGCGGCACGGTGCACTGTTCGGGCAGCAACAGCGTGGTGCTGGAAATCAGCGCCACGCCGTATATCTTCACCTTCAAACTGTGGGACTGGGGACGGCTCGGGCTGGACGGCCGGCCGCGTCCCATCAACCTGGCCCACGGCGAAAAGGTCATCCGGTGGAATCGCACGGAGTCGTGGGTCAGACGCGAACTGCTGAACCGGGTCGAACTCCTCCGGGAGAAAGACGGCGTTCGCGAGGAACGTACCGGCCTGCACGAACAGGAATTTATCGAAACGCGCCGTCACCGCTTTTCCCGTCCGGCGCTGCATGAGGCGATCGGAAGCGTGAACGTGCTGAATCTGGTCGAAGGGCGGGAGGCCCTGGTGGAAAGCCCCGACCGGGCCTTCGAGCCGTTTGTCGTGCACTATGCCGAGACGTTCATCGTGCCTGCGGCGGCAGGCGCCTACACGGTCCGTCCCTGGGGCGAATCGGAAGGAAAAGAATGTGCCACCATCAAAGCCTTTGTACGCCATCATGCCTGAGCGTCCGTTTGACCCCGGTATTGCCGTCGCTCCGCATCCTTCGGGCGTCGGTTTCGTCTATGGAGCAGACGTGTTCGGCCCGGAACCCGAAAACCGCCGGCTGGACGACATTCGCCACAGCCTGCTCGACCCGGCCTGTACAGGCCCCGAAACCGTTTACTCCATTGCCATGGATGTGGGCCGGAAGAAAGACCGGGCGCTGCTCGAATCGCTGCATCTGCTGTTTGGCGTGGTGAGGTATGCCGCCGGCAAACTCGGACGCGAACCGGTGCGCAGTCAGGGACATATCCACAGCGCCTCGCCCCGTCACGGCCACTCAACGCCGGAAGTATATGAAATCTGGACCGGGCGGGCGGTCATCTACATGCAGGAGTATGCGAAAGACCGGCCGGGACGCTGTTTCGCCGTTGAAGCGCATCCGGGCGACGTGGTCATTGTGCCGCCCGGATGGGTGCACGCCACCATCAGCGCCTGCCCCGAACAGCCGCTTACGTTCGGCGCCTGGTGCGACCGCGACTACGGATTCGACTACGACGGCGTACGCCAACACCGGGGCATCGCCTGGTTCCCGGTCTACAACAGGCGCAACGAACTGGAATGGATCGCCAATCCGAACTACCGGCCCTCCGAACTGATATGCAAAAAACCGGGTAACTACGCGGCGCTGGGCATCCGCAAAGACCTGCCGCTCTATCGCACGTTCGAAGCCTCGCCGGAAACCTTCCGCTACGTTCCCGACCCCCAGACAAGGGATGAACTCTGGCCAACGTTTGAACCGTAATGCCGGAGCGCCGTCAAAGTGTACATTCCCGGAGGCGTACAGCGTGCGGTCCTTTGATCGGCCTTTGCTCCGTCAGCTGAAGCCGAACGGCCATGAAAAGGAATTGGGCTAAAGCCCGTGCGAAATCGTGTACACCGGCGGCCTGCACGGGCTTCAGCCCAATTCCCCGGCATTGCCGTTGGTTTTAACCAACGGACGGAAAGCCGAGAAGCCATGCCTGTCATACCCGTCACAAAAAGCAGCCTGAAAACTCTTCATATAAGTTTCCGTCTTAAATTCGATTTCATTCAACTTCGGTTTGACTTCATTTTCGAAAAATCCGGTGCGGTACGGCCTTTCCGCCGTCCGCACCGGGGCGGGCTTCCGCCCGCTTCTCATTGCTTCCGCCGGCATGTCGGCCGGCGGGGATTCCCGTCACGGAATCACCGCGTCCTGAATCTCGCTCCAGGGGCCTTTCGCGCCGCGGGTATTTTCCCACCTCAGGGCGAAGTAAAGGCGCTGTCCGCGCCGGTCGCCTTCGAAAGAGAGGCGAAACGGCGAGGCCGTGTCGAAGGAGCTGTGCTCAAGCTGCGACCAGTTGACCGGCGGCGTGTCAAGCACCGCCCAGGCAATCTCGGCGCCGTGCACCCCGGCGGGCTTGGCCCGGCTGGGGTTGTCGACAGCGCTGTCGCGGAAATGAATCTCCACGATGCCCGGTCCCGGCATTTTGACGGAGGCGGCCGGCGAGGTCTCCGGTACGGACGCCGGATGGCGTCCGCCGGTTTGCCTTTTGGGCAGTCCCATCGCCACCAGGTCGGCGTCCGTCACCAGCGGGTTGTCCTTCAACATGCCCGTGTACAGGTGTCTGTACAGCGGGATGAAGAGATTTTCCGCCGCGGTGAGCGTCGCCGTCTTGACGGGCGTCCGTTCGGACGGATTTTTCCAGTCCTCGAACGCCGTTTTGAAGGCCGTATACGCCGGTTGCAGCGTGCCGGAGATCCATGCCTGAAACCCCGACAGCCCCATGCGCGTCATATTGCCATCCGCCGTCAAATACGTCACCGTCTGAGTAGCCTGGTCACAGATTTCTTCGTGATTCTGTGGCATCCAGTCTTTTCCCATATTTCCAAATTTATATTACACATACATTTAATGTATTTGTCGGGGGCTTCATTCACCCGAATCTGCCTGTTTATTTACGGCAATAATTCATTTATTGCCGTAAATAATCCGGTTATTTATGGCAATAATCCAGTTATTGCCTTAAGTAATCCAGTTATTGCCGTAGATAACCCGGTTATTGCCAACGGTAACCCGGTTATTGCCGTAGATAATCCGGTTATTGCTGTAAGCAACCCGGTTATTGCCGTAAATAACCCGGTTATTGCCGACGGTAAGTCGGTCAGGGTCGACCGCAGTCCGGTTATTGCATTACCGCGTTACCTCATTGCCGTTCCCCACGCGCCGTGGGCGCCTCTTCCGCAGCCGGCCGGGGACGACGGCTGCGGCCACGTCGGGGCAACGGCCACGACTGTGCAAACAGGAAACGCCCCCGACGGCGCAGCGGCAGGCGGCGGCGTTTCCCGACCGAAAAG
>JAISMO010000015.1 GCA_031276675.1 Tannerella sp. | reverse complement strand
TCGGAAACCGACGAATTTGAATATGCCTCCGTTCTGCAGTCGGACGGCAGCCTGATTGTGGACGGGCAAATCCCTTTCGTGGAATTTCTGGAAAAAATAGGACTGGACGATGACGTCCTGCCTAAAAACTTCGACTACATCACGCTCGGCGGATATATCCTCGACATTCTGGAACGAATCCCCGTATGCGGCGACAGCGTTGAATGGGAAGACTATCGATTGACTGTTCTGAACATGGACAACAATCGAATCGACAAGATTAAGATTGTTAAGAACGGTAGCTCAACTGAATAATCGGAAACCCCTCTCATTCGATGGGTTTAAAAAGCAAGCCGGATTAAAGGCTTTCTCTGTCGCACAAAAACGGATTGAAACAACCGACATTAACGCCGTACTCATCAACGAAAATCTTCCGCAGCGTGAACGACTGATAAAACCTCGGTCCCCGCTTCACCATCCACAATCACCGCTTGCCTGTTTATTCTCCCGACTGCCATTTTGTCGCAAAAAGCGAGGAACAAGGTTCTCGGAGAGTCTCGCAAGGTTCTAAAAGAGTCGAATCAGGTTCTCCGAGAGCCTCGCGTGGCTCTAAAAGAGTCGAACAGGATTCTCGGAGAGCCTCGCGTGGTTCTAAAAGAGTCGAACAGGATTCTCGGAGAGCCTCGCGTGGTTCTAAAAGAGTCGAATCAGGTTCTCCGAGAGCGTCGCGTGGCTCTAAAAGAGTCGAACGCGACGCTCGGAGCAAGGATGGCGGTATTATAACAAAGAAATCTCCCTGCCCGGATATTGCATTGGTTATTCAAAGCGGGAAAAAGCGGCGCGGAAAAGAAAAAATGTATTCTGCTGAAGTTTTGACCGATATTGAATTTTCCAAGACCGGATTCGAGTTTTCCGGGTACTGACTTGAAGCGGGTGAATTCGGATTGTCGCAACCTGACCTTTCGATAACCCCGTACCGGTAAAGCGCGGTGCGGGGTAAGGAAATTATGTAAAAAACGCTTAACACCGCAACTGTTTCTCCGAACAGGAAGAAAAACGGATGGAAACCCTCTTCGGCTTCAGGGTGTGAAAATCTGAAATGTACCCTTTTTGAGGACGATTGTATGTCTCCGATAAAAAAAAGATTACCTTTGCATATCAAAACTAAATACATGAAAAAAATTATTGGTATTGGAAGATTTGTTTTTTTGTGGACACTTTTCGGTTCGGTGTGCGGCATGTCGCAGGAGGCATGTCCGTTCGGCGTGTCCATGCACCTTGACGGCGGAGAAGAATACAGTCATATGCCGGAAAACTTCCGGATGTTGCGGGAGGCAGGCATCCGGTGGGTGCGTACCGACTTCTCGTGGAGCGGCATGGAAGGGCCGCAGGGCAAGTGGCATTTCGACTTTCTCGACCGGGTGGTGGAGGAGGCGGAAAAACAGGGCCTACAGATTCTGGCGCCCTTATTATATAATGTACCGTGGGCAAACCCGGCATATGCGCATCCGGATGCATGGCTGAAGTATGTGGAAAAGGCCGTTACGCGCTACAAAGACAGGGTGAAGCACTGGGAGATATGGAACGAGCCGAACCTGTATCCCCGTTTCTGGGACAGGCGCGAGGACGCCGCCAACTATGCACTTCTGCTCGAAGCAACCGCTAAAAAAATCAGGGAAATCGATCCCGATGCCGTCATTGTTCACGCAGGACTGGCCGGTATCCCGACGGCTTACATCGAAAAGTCGTTTGCCGCCGGTTCGGGCCGATCGTTCGACAAGTTCGCCGTCCATCCTTACCGCGCGCCGATGGATACGTGGGAAGCGACCGACCGCTTCTGCGAAGACATCCGGGAACTGCGTGCGCTGATGGCGAAATACGGGATTGAACAAAAAGGCATCTGGTTCACGGAAATGGGTTTGACGACCATGACCGGCGTTACCGTCCGGGACCGGGATGCGTTTCATGAAGACGGAAAGGAAACGGGCCGGGACTGGCGGGTGGCCGTTGTGTGCGACGAGGATTTTCCGGTCGACGCATCCATTTCCGCCCAAACGCTCCGGGAATTTTTTCCGGCCGGATTCCGGCTGGACAGCATCGGGATTGCCGGTGTCAGGCAGATTCAACGGGAGAAGTACGACGCTGTGTTTTTTCCGCCGGCAGACAACTTTCCGCTGCATATCAGCCGGATGATTGATCCATACCTCACGCGCTACCTGCGAGAGGGAGGTAAAATATACTGTTATACAAAAACGGGCAGCATGTATTATTACGGCGATGCAAGGGAGAAAGAAACCGCTCAGGCGGTCTTCATTGCCCAAACGCTGCTCCTCTCGCTGCGCTTCGGCATCGAACGCTATTTCTGGTACGAAATGGAATCGCCCGAAGAAAACATTTTCGACAGGGAAGACAATTTCGGTCTTACGCACCGGGGGCTTGGGCCGAAACCGGCCTATTTTGCCTATGCCACGGCCGGTCGCCTTTTTCCGGAAGGATCGGCGATTGATTCGTCCGTCGAATGGAAGCAAAAGGACTGCTGCGTAGTGAACTGGCGCCGCCCGGACGGCACGCGCGTCTGGGCTGTCTGGTCGCCCGAAGGTGTGCGGCAGGTGAACGTGAAAATCGGCAGGGGACTGCAACAGGCATTCCATTGTCTGGGAACGCCGCTTCCGGCAGTGACGGAGGCTGCGCGCTCGCTCGAAGTCGGGCCGGAAGTCATCTATCTTGCAGGCCCCGAATCACTGGATATTCAGTAAAAAAAGGAATCATAACCCAATTTATTAATCATAAAAAAAAGAAGCATGAAAGCAAGATTTTTACTCTCCGGATATTTGGTTGCATGTCTGTGTTTGGCGGCCTGCAACGATGACAAGGAAGTGACGGTGTCGGATATTACTCTGTCTCCGGAAACGATCCCCGCGCTGGAAGTGGGCGGAACAGTGGAACTGACGGCTACCGTTACGCCGACTGACGCTACGGAAGAAATTCGCTGGGTGGCCTATGACGAAATTGTTTCCATAAAAGGCGAAGGCCGGACGGCTGTCCTGACTGCCCTCGCATCGGGAACAACGAAGGTGTTTGCGACGAACAGGACAGGCGTCGTTGTGAGCAAAGAAATTACGGTGAAAGTCAATTCGTCGGAATACGCCGGCTTTGTGGTCGGCAAATACAGCGGAACGGCGCGAGTCAGCGGAGCCATCAACGCCGACCTTTCCGGCGTAAGCGTGACCCTGGAGCGCATCAAAGACGAGAATGCGCAGGTGAAACTGACGGTGTTGGCAGACGTGCCCGGCCTGAACGAACTGACGATAACAGCCGACCATGTGGAGGTGAAACCGGGTACGGAACCGGAAACCTACACGCTGAGTGGCGCCGCTCCGCTGGAGGCGCTCAGCGCTACGCTCACCGTCTCGGGAACGTACCGGGCGGCTGACAAATCGCTTGCCCTGAGCCTGGTCGCAGAAAACCTGATTAACATCAGCATCGCCGCCACGCCGGGGGCGCCCGCGGATTACGGCGCAGCCACAGCCGGCAACTACACGGGTACGGCGCAACTGACAGGCATGCTCACCGCCGACCTGACCGACGTGCGGGTTGCCCTGACGCGCCTGAGCAACACCAAGTCGGGACTGGCCGTAACAGCCACCGTCCCGGGCATGGGTGAACAGGTTATTTCGAGTGAAGACGTCACCCTTGCGACCGGTTCGGAACCAAATACCTGCTCTCTCAGCGGCAAGGCGCTGATGCCGGCCATGAACTTTGAACTGAATCTTACGGGTACGTTCAACCTGACAACCCATGCGTTGACACTCACGTTGGTCGAAATCAACAATCAGATAAGCATCCAGATTGCGGCGGCGCCGGTCGGTTTTGATCCGTCGGACTATGGCGCAATGGTGGCCGGCAAGTACCTCGGATCGGCCAGACTGTCGGGCAGTATGACGGACGAACTGTCCGGCGTACAGACCCTGCTGGAGCGGGTCGATAACGGAACGGTGAAACTGAACGTAACGGCCGCCGTCCCGGGTATGGGCGAAGTCCCGATTGTCGGCGAAAGCATTACGGTCTCGGAGGGCGAGACCCCCGGCACCTGCGTGCTGGGCGGCACGGCAACAGGTATGGGAATGGAGTTCGGCGTGGTCGGCACGTATCAGGCAGCGGGCAAAACGCTTACGCTGCAACTGGCGGTAGAAGGAGTGATTACCATCGACCTGACGGCCGAAGCGCAGGAAGACGAACCGCAAGTGGACTATGTCGAAATCGTGACCGGTGGCTATACCGGCTCTGCGGAGCTGAATGGAGTGCTCAACACAACGCTTGCCGATGTGCCGGTCACACTGGAAGCGATTGACGGAGAGACGGAGATTGTCAAATTCACAATGGAAGCAACGATTCCCGATATGGGCAAGATGACCATCGTCTGCGAAGAACTGACCATTGTGCCGGGTACGATGGCCGGCACCTGCACGTTCAGCGGCACAGCCACCCTGCCGGTTTTGAATCTCCCGCTGGATGTCACGGGTATGTATACGCATGACGGCGGCACGCTGGCCGTTACCCTGAAGGCGGAAGGCGCCATCACCATTGCGTACGGCGGCATAAAAAACGATCCGACACGGGCAAAGTCCCTAAAACGGTAAAGTAGACAGGACGCTGCGGAGGTTTCTTTTCCCAAACATAAGGAGAGGCGCCTCCGCAGTTTCTGTTGTATTCCGGATGCTCTCCCCCCCGCTTTTCTCATTCTCTATCGGGAAACTTTCCGTACATTTGCCCGAAAAATTATAACGAACGATAAACAACCATGTTTCCTGTATTTAAAAATAAATCCCGTATGAAGTCCGATATTGCAGTGATGCAGGACTGGGCCACGTTTCATCCCGAAGCATCGCCCACGGCTTTCTATTATCTGCGTCTGTGCAACAGGGCGCTGAAAATCATCCTGCGGTCGGATTTGCGGAAGGATTTCGGCGCCGCGGAAAGAGGCATTCAGCTGGCGTGCATACTGACCGCCTATTTTGAAGACGTAATCAGCGAAACCGGACTCTTCCGTATTTTCACGGAGCAGCACGGAGAACTGTACGGGAAGGCGCTGCCTTTTTACGAAGTGACGGAAGAATATTATCCCGACGAAATCAATCTGTACGACATTTATTTTCTCATCTGGCACTCCCTTTCGATCTGGAGAAAGGAAGACGATACCGGCATGGTTGATCCGTTTTTCCGGCGCGGCAACCGCATGACAGCCATTCGGGAACTGTACGACCTGTACGACAGCGAATTTGAGAACGCTCCGCAAAATGAAAACATGCGGCAGTTTCTTCGCCTGTCGCCCCGGGCAAGCGTGGACGAGATACGAAAACGCCTGGATTTCCTTACCGCCAACTGCTACCTCGGCTTCATCGAACATGCCTGCTTTGTGGGCAGCCTGGTCGAGAGGACGGAGAAGGCATTAGGCAAAGCCGAAGCGAATGAAGAAGGTTTCATGGAGATACTGCAGCGGCAGGAAATGCTCTTCTACGATTCCAGGGTAAACTACATGTTCAACTATTATTTTTCGCTGCTGGCGCAGCGGGCTTCCGAACAGCTGGCACATCTGGCGGGTGTGAAACATCCGCTGTATCCGCTGCTGAAGGATATTTCCATACGCAAGACTGGAAGTTTCCGTTTCCTGAAAGAAACGGAAACGGAATTTATCGTCGAACATCTTCCTTCCCTAACGCGGATCAACCTGTCAAAAGAATACCTTACCCTTGAAAGCGAGCAGATCATACCCGACCGTTCCTGCATCACAATGGGCATAGTGAAGTGGGGAGACGTCTGGCAGCAGATGGGATCCGCCGTCATGTTTGATTATTCGCAGGAAAAGGAGATGGATTTGCCCGGTGCATCAGCTTTCGACGATCCGGAAAAGAAAAAGTCTGTCATGAAAGAAATGGGAGAAGACTTCCTGCAGGCCGTTCACGGCAAACGGATTGCCTTTCTGAAAGGCGCGGAAGAGCTGTGCGACCTGTATGGCCGCTTTTTGGACATTCACACCCGAACGGCAAAAGAAAAGAAAAAAGCGGAACAAGCCAGATTGGAATTGCTGGCCGAAATAAATTGCATCACAAAAAAGAAAGACGAATTTATCACGTTCTTCATCAATCCCGAGACGGGAATAGAATATTATTTCGGCGACATCATCACCGTCATTGCAGACCCGGACAACCCCTTCTACATTCCGGGAAAGACCTGTGAACTGGAGTCGCTTTTTTTCAGCTCCGATATTTCCGTGGAATTTATCAATTATTTGATTGAAAACAGTCTGGTCACATTCACCGCTTCCGAAACATCCGGTATGGAGGTATCCGTCATGCTGGATAACCGGGACTTCCTGTTAAGATACTACAAACAGCATAACTACCGGCCGGAACCCGAGATCACCCTGAAAAGGTGATTCCTTCCTTCCTTCCTTCAACGGCCCTCCCCCCAAAAGAGTGATTATACTTCGCGCGGTACGGTTTTGTGCATGGCACGGTTCGATAAAAGTTCCCGGAGAGACCCGGCTTTACGTTCCTGTCCCCCGGACGGAATCCGGAGCAGATTCCAACCTTCCGGCT
>JAISMO010000159.1 GCA_031276675.1 Tannerella sp. | reverse complement strand
GTATGCGCATAGCCGTCTTCGGCAAACAGTTCCAGCGCGGCATCCATAATAAGCTGTTTCTTCTCCGCGCGGATCGCTTCGTTTTGTTCTTTTGTTCTTGGCATATCTTTATTTTTATTATTGACTGAACGGTCAGGCAAAAATACACACTCCATCCGGTACCGCCAAACAATCCGGCATTTATTTTCCAAAAAAAATAGTTGAAACGGATAGATACTGCCCGTTACCCTCCTCCCCGCAGCAGCGCCAAAGCACCGGTACATCTCCGGAATCAGGCAATCAACTCCCCGAAGCACCTCAGTCCGTATGCAAGCGGCACCTGTTTGCCGCGTTTCGCGCCACTAACCGTTAATCACCAACTCATGTTACGCATCATCCATCGGGTAGTCTTGATGCAGGCAATCAGGCCGTTCCGTTTAATAATGCATATCGGGTACCCGTCCCAATGCATATCAGCCTCCCCTCCAAATGCATATCTGGCGCCCCTCCAAATGCATATCTGGCGCCAGCTCTAATGCATATCTGGCACCAACTCTAATGCATAGCGGTCGTCCGCTCCGACGGCACAGCGGCGTGTCTGCCATAGCGGCGGATAAACCCGGATGCCACGTAACATGAGTCACTAATCACTAATCACTAACTACTATGTACAGTATCGGAGAATTTATGTACATTTGTCCGGGGAAAACATGAAGGATTCGGAGAAAACGGTTACCTCATTCAAAATAGCAGGATCATATGGAAACAAAGCCTCTCAAGCTGTTAGTCGCAGGCAGCAGCAATACCGACATGGTGATACGTACCGGCCGTCTTCCGCGTCCGGGTGAGACGGTGTCGGGCGGTACCTTTTTCATGAACCCCGGCGGCAAGGGAGCCAATCAGGCCGTAGCCATTGCCCGGCTGGGCGGGCAAGTCGTCTTTATCTGCAAGACGGGGAATGACCTCTTCGGACAACAGGCGCAGCGGCTGTTTCGGGACGAAGGGATTGACACTTCCCCTATTTTTACCGACGAACATCATCCTTCCGGCGTTGCACTGATCATGGTAGACGGTCAGGCGGAAAACTGCATAGCCGTGGCCGGCGGCGCAAACAGCCACCTGACGCCTGCCGATATGGCCTCGGTAGCCGACGTCATACGGGAGGCCGACATCGTCCTGATGCAGCTGGAAATTCCGATGGAAACGGTCGAACTGGTTGCCGGAATTGCTTTCCGGGCCGGCAGGAAAGTCATCCTGAATCCGGCGCCGGCACAGGCTTTATCTCCGAAACTGCTGCATCAACTATATCTGATTACGCCCAACGAGACGGAAGCGGAACTGATTTCCGGCGTGAAAATCACCGGCATGGCGTCGGCCGAAGAAGCCGCGCGGGCGATTGCCGCCAGGGGTGTGCCGCACGTCGTTGTCACGCTGGGCGCGAAGGGTGCGTTGATCTGTTCGGACGGACGTCTGGAGCTGGTGCCTGCCGTGAAAGTGAAAGCCGTTGACACGACCGCGGCCGGCGATATTTTCAACGGCGCACTGGCCGTCGCGCTGGCGGAATACCGGACGTTGCGCGAAGCCGTAGTTTTTGCTTCCAAAGCGGCGGCCCTCTCCGTTACCCGGGTCGGCGCGCAGGCCTCTGCCCCCCGCCGTCACGAAGTAGATTTATTCCATTAATCACAAACATTGTAATGAATATGAAAAAGCTGATTTTACATCTCACTGCGCTTCTCGCGTTCGTTGCCGGAGGGTTTGCCTGTTCGTCGCCGGCGTATGATAAACCTTCAAAGGCCCTTCCGGCAAAGATGACGCTCTCCGGGGAAATCCTGATGGACAAAATCAGGGGCGCCTGGGCCGGCCAGCTCATCGGCTGTACTTACGGCGGGCCTGTTGAATTTCGCTATCAGGGCACCATGATTCAGGACTATGTCCCCATCGAGTGGCCGGATGGCTGTATTCGTTCATTGATGGAAAACAGTCCCGGACTTTATGACGACATTTACATGGATTTGACCTTTGTGAACGTGTTCGAGCGTCTGGGACCGGACGCCCCGGTCGACTCGTTCGCCTTTGCCTTTGCCAGGGCCGGGTACATGCTCTGGCATGCCAACCAGTCGGCCCGGTACAATATCCTGCACGGCATCCTGCCGCCCGCCTCCGGCCACTGGCTGAACAATCCCCACTCCGACGACATCGATTACCAGATCGAAGCCGACTATGCCGGTATCATGTCGCCGGGAATGGTGAATACGGCATCTGAAATTTCGGACAAAATCGGGCATATCATGACCTTCGGCAACGGATGGTATGGCGGCGTATATGTCGGTGCGATGTATGCCCTGGCGTTCGTGTCGAGCGATATAGAGTTCATCGTGTCGGAGGCGTTGAAAACCGTTCCCGAAGAAAGCACGTATTATAAATGTATGGCCGACGTCATCCGCTGGCACAAATTCTACCCGTATGACTGGAAACAGACCTGGTTTGAATGTGAACGCAAATGGAGTCAGGACATCGGATGTCCGGACGGTGTGTATGCGTCGTTCAACATTGACGCGATGATCAACAGCGCCTACATACTGATCGGCCTGCTGTACGGCGAGGGCGATTTCGCCAAAACGATTGACATTGCCGCGCGTTGCGGACAGGATGCCGACTGCAACCCGGCTTCGGCGGGAGGAATCCTGGGCGCCGTCAAGGGATACAGCCGAATCCCGGACTACTGGCTGAAAAACGTGAAGGAAGCCGAAGACATACCCTTCGCCGGTACGGATATTTCGCTGAACGAGGCCTGCCGGATGAGTTACAGCCATGCATTGCAGCAGATTCAGCGAAACGGGGGAACGGTTGGCGACGGGGAAGTCGTCATTGCCTGTCAGCAGCCGGTAGCCGTGCGTTACGAGAAGGGATTCGAAGGACACTATCCCGCCGGACGCATCCCGATACACAAACCGCTTGCGGCCATTGATTCAATCGTGTTCGAAGGCATCGGCATTGTTTTCAGGGGCAGTGTGCAGAGCGACAAAACCGACTGCTGCGATGCGCAGGTCGAAATGTATATCGACGGCACGCTGATTGAAACCGCCCTGTTGCCGGTTTCCGACCTCATGCGCCGGAACGACCTGTTCTGGAAATATCAGTTGCCCGAAGGACGCCATACAGTCACCTTCAAGTGGCTGAACCCGAAGAAAAATGTGTCCGTCAACGTGGGCGATGCACTGATATATAACGATAAACCTCTAAAAATGATTCATAACTGAAACAATACTTGCATGAAGATGAAAACAAAACGGATAATTGCATTTTTTGCCGTCACGTTCCTGCTGGCCTCCTGCAACCCCAAGCCGGTACGTTTGATTTTCGATACCGATTTGGGACCCGACTACGACGATGTCGGTGCACTGGCGCTGCTTCATGCGCTGGCCGACAGCGGACAGGTGAAAATCCTTGCCACGGTGTCGTCTAACAGAGACGAGCGTGTCGTGCCCTGCATCGAAGTGATAAACACGTATTTCGGACGTCCCGACCTTCCCGTGGGCGCGCCGAAGAGCGCAGGCGGCGTCTCGCTCACGAGCGGGCACCGGGTGAAGTGGACAGACGTCCTTCCGGAAAAGTATCCGCACCGTACGGCGAAAACGTCCAACGCGCCGGACGCCGTGAAAGTATACCGGCAACTGCTGGACAAACAGCCCGACAGGAGCGTGGTGATTTGTACGGCAGGCTTTTTTACGAACCTGAAAGACTTGCTGCTTTCCGGGCCGGACGAACACAGTCCGCTGGCGGGCAAGGAACTGGTTGAAAGGAAAGTGAAGCGGCTTGTTTCGATGGCCGGACTGTTTCCGGAAGGAAAAGAATTTAATGTATATTGCGACGCACCTTCTGCCGCCATTGTAGCGAAAGACTGGCCGACGGAAATCGTCCTGAGCGGTTTTGAAATCGGGAGTGCGATCCTGACCGGCAAGCAGCTGGCAGGGTCGCCGGTCGAAAACAGTCCGGTAAAGGAAGCCTATGCGCTGTGTCTTGCGGAAGACAATCCGGAGGGCCGGATGAGCTGGGACCTGACGGCTGCGCTGGTGGCGGTCAAGGGCTATGAGCCGTATTTCGCGTCGGAACGGGGAACGATGTCCGTGAACGAAGAAGGATACAACCGGTGGACGCCGTCCGCCGGCGGGAAACACATCCGGCTAATCTCCAAACTGCCGCCTGCACAGCTTGCTGCCCTCCTTGAAACATATATGATGCATCAACCGAAGTAAATTCAAGATTCAATTACTCAAAATGAAAGACGATGTTTATTGTATCTGACTACCCACTGGCCATTCTGTTTTGCTGTGTCACCATGCTCTGCTGGGGTTCATGGGGAAACACACAAAAACTGGCCGCCCGTACGTGGCGATATGAGTTCTTTTATTGGGACTATGTGATTGGCGTATGGCTGCTTTCGCTGCTTTCCGCCGTCACGCTGGGGAGTTTCGGCGACGAAGGCCGGAGCTTCCCGAACGACCTTGCGCAGGCCGGCGCGCTGCATCTGGGCAGCGCTTTCCTGGGAGGCGTTATCTTCAATGCAGCCAATATCCTGCTGTCGGCAGCCATAGCGCTCTGCGGCCTGTCGGTCGCCTTTCCTGTGGGCATCGGTCTGGCGCTGATACTGGGCGTGCTAATCAATTATTTCGGGGCGGCCAAAGGCGATCCGCTGTTTATCTTTGCAGGCGTTTGCCTGATTACGGTTGCGATTGTGTTGAACGGCCTGGCCTACAAAAAGGCGCTGGTCGGCAGTCGAAAAGTGTCGGGCAGGGGAATTTTCATTTCCATTGCAGCAGGTGTAATCATGGCTTTCTTCTACCGTTTTGTAGCCGCGTCGATGGATTTGACGAATTTCGCTTCGCCGCAGGCCGGAAAACTAACGCCTTATACGGCAGTCTTTATCTTTGCCACCGGCGTTCTCGTCAGCAATTTCCTCTTCAACACCCTGGCCATGAAACATCCGGTGGCCGGCGAACCCGTTTCCGTTGCAGGCTATTTCAGGGGAAAAGCAAGTACGCACATGGTCGGCATGTTGGGAGGCATTATCTGGTGTATCGGACAGTCTTTCAGTATGATTGCCTCCGGGAAAGCCGGCGCCCCCATTTCCTACGGACTGGGTCAGGGCGCCACGCTTGTGTCGGCCTTGTGGGGTGTCCTGATATGGAAGGAATTTAAAGGAGCGCCAAAGGTTTCCATGCTGCTGAATACAGGCATGTTTATCCTGTTTCTGAGCGGACTGGGCCTGTTGATTTATGCGGGAGCGTAGGCAAAAAAGGCTGTCCCTGCCAATTATCGGGTGAACCGTTCAAATGGCCCCGAGGCCTGCTAAAAAAGATGCCTTCCCGAAAATGATCAGGGAAGGCATCTTTCGTTTTTTATGCTACCGAGCGGAAAAC
This sequence comes from Tannerella sp., assembly GCA_031276675.1. Lineage (GTDB taxonomy): Bacteria > Bacteroidota > Bacteroidia > Bacteroidales > Tannerellaceae > Tannerella. The sequence continues at coordinate 6,966 of JAISMO010000159.1, read as the reverse complement.
GGGACTCGAACCCGCGACCCTAACCTTGGCAAGGTTATGCTCTACCAACTGAGCTATTTCCGCAAAATCCGGCTGCAAAGATACGCATTTTTTGAGAAAAGCAAAATATCCGGGTATTTTTTGGCTACGCAGATTCAAGATTGCATTCGCAACTTGAATCTGCATGGATAAAAAATAGCCGACAAGTATTGTTGTTCCGGAGGAAATGACTACCTTTGTCCCCGCAAATAAAAAAATAATTAAAGAATCTATGAACAATTACGAAACCGTTTTCATTTTGACTCCCGTTTTGTCTGATGCCCAGATGAAGGAAGCGGTAGAAAAAATTAAAGACATTCTCCAGACAGAGAATGCAGAGATTGTGAACGAAGAGAACTGGGGCTTGCGCAAACTGGCCTACCCTATTGAGAAGAAGACAACAGGATTCTATCAGTTGATCGAATTTAAGGCAAATCCCGGTACCATTGCCGTACTGGAGACTCAATTCCGTCGGGACGAGCGTGTGATCCGCTTTTTGACTTTCCGTCAGGACAAATACGCACTGGATTATGCCGAAAAGAGAAGAAATTTAAAAGTATCAAACGAATCAGGAAAGGAGAACTAAACAATGGCAACAGCGAACAGCAGTCAATCGGGAATCAGATTCTTGACCCCTATGTCGATGGACATAAAGAAAAAGAAGTATTGCCGTTTTAAGAAGAGTGGGATCAAATACATTGATTACAAGGATCCGGAATTTTTGAAGAAATTCCTGAATGAACAGGGCAAACTCCTCCCGCGCCGTATTACCGGGACATCGTTGAAATTTCAGCGTCGTGTGGCTCAAGCCGTAAAAAGAGCGCGTCATCTGGCATTGCTTCCCTATGTAACTGACTTGATGAAATAATTAATAGAGAGGAAACAGAATATGCAAGTTATTTTGAAAGAAAACGTAGTGAATTTGGGCTATAAGGACGATGTGGTAACCGTCAAGGACGGTTATGGACGCAATTTCCTGATCCCGCGGGGTAAAGCCGTAATCGCTTCGGAATCGGCAAAGAAAGTGCTGGCTGAAAACTTGAAGCAGCGCGCACACAAACTGGCGAAAATCAAAGAAGACGCAGTGGCTATGGCCGCCAAAATAGAAAACGTATCGCTGGTGATCAGTACAAAAACCAGTTCGACCGGCACGATTTTCGGCTCGGTCACCAACATCCAGATAGCCGACAAACTGGCCAAGCTGGGCTATGAAATTGATCGCAAACTGATTTTCATCAAGGAACCGGTAAAGGAAATCGGAAAATACAATGCACAGATAAAACTTCACAAGGAAGTATCGGTAGACATTCCCTTTGAAGTCATTTCCGAACCTTTCTAACAAGCAATGTACCAATAAAAAAGCCTCTCAGGAGGCTTTTTTGTTTTGCTAAAAAAATATTCATACCTTTGCCTCCAAACTTGCAAGACTGGTGCATAAAATGAATAAGAAAGGTTATATACTTCTCCCGTTGCTGGCTCTATGGTTTCTATGGGCTTCGACGCTTCAGGCAAAAGAAAAAACCTTTACGGTGGTTATTGATGCCGGCCATGGAGGCAAAGACCCGGGATCGACAGGTTCCCGGGTCAAGGAAAAAACAATCAATCTTGCCGTTGCACTGAAACTGGGTGCATTGATACAGTCCGCTCACAAAGATGTAGAGGTGATTTATACACGCAAAACAGACCGTTTTGTCGAATTGAATGAACGTGCCGCTATCGCCAACCGGAACAAGGCCGACCTGTTCATCTCCATTCATGCCAATGCGATGAAAAAAGGGTATCAGAAAGTGAGAGGTACCGAAACGTATACACTGGGACTGGCCCAAACCGAAGAAAACCTGAACGTCGCCATGCTGGAGAACTCCGTAATTCTGATGGAAGACAACTATATGCAACGCTATGGCGGATTTGATCCCCATTCTTCGGAATCCTACATCATATTTGAATTTGTGCAGAACAGGCACCTGGCGCAAAGCATTTCGTTTGCTTCCGAAATCCAGAAAGCCTTTTCTTCGGCTAAACGTGTGAACCGGGGGGTACGGCAAGCCGGTTTTCTGGTCTTGAGAGCCACCAATATGCCCAGTGTACTGGTAGAACTTGGTTTCATCTCCAATCCGAACGAAGAACGCTTCATGTACTCCAGTGACGGGCAGAACCAGCTGGCGCGAGCCATCAGCAATGCATTTACCAGATACAAGAAAGAACAGGATCTGAAAAAAGGCCTCTATTCACAGGCCGGAGACACCCGCGAGGCTGTGCCGCCCGCCGAACCAAAGTACCAACCGGAAACGGTACAGCCGACACAGCCCGTCCAAAACAGGCCGGAACCTGCCACATCCGCTCCCGATGCCCGGAGGGAGCAAATCGTTTACAGGATACAAATTCTGTCGTCCGACAGAAAACTTCCGGCTAATTCGCCGCTGCTCAAAGGATATAAAGCCGACTGGTATGTAGAAGGGAAACTGTACAAATACACTTACGGAGAATCAACCGATCAAAAGGTTATCCAACAATTACTCAAGCAAGTATCCAAAAAATTCAAGGATGCTTTTATCGTCCGTTTCAAAGACGGGAAACGAATAAAATAAAGAATCAATCAAATAAACAGATAAATGAAAACAAAACTTACGAAAGAAATGATTATAGGCCTTGTCGTCATCATAAGCCTTGTATTTCTATATGCAGGTGTGAATTATTTGAAAGGCATCGATTTGTTTAAACCGGTCAATCACTATTTTGTCACCTGTTCAAACGTAAAGGACGTGACCATATCCACGCCTGTTTACGTAGACGGCTTTAAAGTCGGCTTAGTCCGAAACATTGCGTATGACTATTCCACCAACGGCAAGATCATCATCGAGATCAGCCTTGAAAAAAGCATGCGAATCACCAAAGGCAGTTACATTTCGCTGGAAAAAACGCTGCTGAGCGGCGCGGAACTGCATATCCACCTGAATACGTATGTGGACGAATATCTGAAATCCGGTGCAACCCTTGAAGGGAAAATACCGGAAGACCTGATGAGTGTCGTACAGAAAGATATCCTTCCACAGATTTCGGAACTGATTCCGGCCCTGGACTCCATTCTCCACGGCCTGCAGGAAGTGGTAAATCACCCGGCCCTGTCGCAGTCGCTGAATCACATTGAAAATACAACGGCTCAGTTGGAAGTTTCTTCCCGCCGGTTAAGCCGTCTGCTGGGAAACGACATTCCGGTGATTGCCGACAATTTGAAAACGACGAGCCATAATTTCGCCCTGCTGAGCGAAGAAATGAAAAACCTGAACCTGACAGCCAGCATCCACTCCCTGAACCTGACGCTTGACAATTTGAGCACAATGACTGCCCGGCTCAATTCGAGGAACAGTTCGTTAGGGTTGTTGCTGAATGATTCTTCCCTCTACAGAAATCTGAATCTGACACTCGACAATCTTTCAGGTTTGCTTATTGACATGAAACAGCATCCTAAAAGATACGTGCATTTTTCATTATTTTAGCGGCCGGAAGAAAAACCGTATATACCGGTAATTTCCTGCCGTCAGACCGGTATTGAATCAAACGGGTACGGTTTTCAAACGCTTCGAGGCTTCATTGCTACCGTATGCTGCTTTATATCGTGTGATTTTGTGCGGAAAGTCCTTTAAATTATCCATGAAATCGACCGTTTGAAATGCACCCTGCGCAAGGCCCGATTTTGTGAATTATGTTTGAGATTTAAGGGAAGCGAAAAACAGGTTTGAGAAACCGGAACGCGCGCCGGCCGGCAGAACCGGCATTTGAATGAAAATCATCACCGTGCTGACAATTAGCCTGCTGTTGATTTTGAATACCTGAAAGGCAGGCTCCGAACGCCAAAATACACGGATGAGAAAAAAAAATTTCATCTGTAATGATTTCGGTTTCGGATGTGGATTTTTCATTTTCACGTGAAAAAAATTTTATTTACGCCTTCGTATTTCTTCCATACGCGTAAATAATTTCTTTTTCATCCGTGACTGTTTTCTTTTCACATGAAGATTTTTTTTTCGCGTCTGAAATTTTTTTTTCTCACGAGAAACCGTTTGCTGCACAGGCGTGATTTTTTTATCACAAACATGTTTTTTTCGCATCTCCTGCACATGGAAATCGTACGCAGTACCGTAATTCCAAAAAGAAGGGGCAGAACCCGATGAACCGCTATCCGCCGGCATACCGAAAGAAACGGCTGAAGGTTATGCAGGATTCTGTCAACGAAACCGCAAAACACAGGACTTTGCAGGCAATCCGTAACCAAGCACAGAACCATACCGCATCAAACAGGGTAATTCGTATACAGGCATCATTTTGTATAGATGTCGTTCATGCGACGGATGGATCCGCCATGTTTCGTGTCCGTTCCCGACACTTCGCAGCGAAAAATTCGGTGGAATTTTTCAGCGTTACGACATTTTCATGGCATACACGACCATTTGAAACGCATCCAATCAAAAACCATACAGGATTTTGGGATGATTTTCATAATGTTTGTAAGGGATTGATATTTTTGACTAAATCATAAGTGGCTGTATGTAAGGATTGTAAAGATGGGTGAGTCGTTGGTCCGACTTTTTTTTCACTGGATCCTTATATGGAATAATTCTATTTAACGGGAAAAAAGATCCTTGTTTCAGGAAATACCAAGCCCTTGATTTGCGGGGCCATTGACGGATTATCAATAATTAATTAAAAAAAAATGAAATCTATGCCGGTAGGTTGGGAACGTCTATTTACTATGGAACGGGATTTTCCATCCATTGCTAAAAGGGATGATATTAAGCAAATACAAGAATATGGCTGACAGTCAACGGAGTGTAAAAATGTAAAACTTTCACGAGGCATCGAAATTTTGTTTCTTGTGAAAAAAAATCGACCTTTGCAAGACGATTGTATATGTGTATCATTAAAGAATTTTTAAAAGAAATGCAACCTAATTATCTGTCATTGTGGAATAAATGTTTAGAGGTCTTCAAGGACATTGTCCCTGAAGCGGCTTACAGGACATGGTTTCTTCCCATTGTGCCCGTATCGTATGAGAATAAAAAATTTACGATACAGGTACCCAGCCAGTTTTTCTATGAATATCTGGAAGAAAAATACGTGAATGTACTGAAGATGACGCTTTTTCGTGTTTTTGGAGGAGAAGTCACCCTGAACTACAGGATTGTAATGGAAAAATCCGGGAAAGACGGAATCATAGACTATCCAGCCACGAACGGTCATGCGGTATTGAGCACCCAGCCGCCGATCAACATCAAAAAGGCGCCGCAACCCTATACAGGATATGCTCCGCAGGATTTTTACTCCCAACTGAACCCCAAATACACGATTGATAATTTTTTTGAAGGAACGAGCAACAAACTGGCGCGCGGAGCCGGAGAATCCATTGCGGACAATCCGGGAAAGACGGCCTTCAATCCCCTCTTTCTCTACGGTCATTCCGGTGTCGGCAAAACGCATCTGTGCCACGCCATCGGATTGCGTACAAGAGAAAAGCATCCGGGGAAAAAGGTTTTGTATGTATCCGCCAGCGTCTTTCAGATTCAATATACGGATGCGGTGAGGAAAAATACAACCAACGACTTTTTGACCTTCTATCAGAGCCTTGACGTGCTGATTCTGGATGACATTCATGAACTCGTCGGCAAGCAGCATACGCAAAATACCTTTTTCCATATTTTCAATAACCTGCATCAACTGGGCAAGCAGCTGGTGATGACCTCCGACAAGGCGCCGGCGGAAATCCGCGGCATGGAAGAACGCTTGATCACACGCCTGAAATGGGGATTGACCACAGAAATAGCGCCGCCCGATAAAGCGTTGAGAAAAAAAATTCTCCAAAAGAAAATCGAATCCGAAGGGCTTGTTTTCAAGGAGGATGTATTCGACTATATCGCCGAACACGTAACCGATAATATCCGCGATCTGGAAGGCACGCTGGTGTCTCTGATGGCTCATTCCGTAATCAACAACCGGGAAATAGATATTGCGCTGACGCGCCAAATAATCAAACAGATCGTATCAACCACACAGGCGGAAACCCTGTCCATCGAAAAAATCCAGAAAGTGGTCTGCACTTTCTTCCATCTGGAACCGGAACTGATCCATTCTCCCTCCCGAAAACGGGAAATCGTACAGGCGCGTCAAATTGTCATGTACCTGGCAAAAAAACATATGCATGTCTCTCTTTCGCATATCGGCAAGAGCGTGGGAGGTAAAAATCATGCAACCGTGCTGTACGCCTATAAAATGGTACAGGACCAGATCCAAATCAATAAAACGTTTCGCTCCACAATGGAAACCCTCGAAGACACGCTGACCAAACAAGCGAAACCGGCATGAGCAAAGTCTTTTCCGAAAGCCGGGATGATCAAAACAGGAAAAACACTCCGACAGTTGGCCGGAGTGTTTTTTTCAATCAACACAGTCATCGCATTTTTCCATTCTCAAATCCTGCTTCCCAACAGCGTGACACTTTTGGGAAACTTTCCGTATACCAAAAAATATATAATATGAATATTATCATGTGTTTGCCGAATAATCTCGGAAAACTTTTTAACAGGATGCACTTTTTTATTGAATTATCCGGACACGGAAATAAAATGTAAGTACCTTTGTGCTCGACAAAAAAAACAAAACAGTAACGAAGATGGATTTAAAAACGTACACTTTCGAAGAAGCCAGGAAGGCTTCACTCGATTATTTTGGTGGCGACGAACTGGCCGCAAAGGTTTGGGTTAATAAATATGCGCTGAAGGATGCTTTCGGTAATATATACGAAAAAACGCCGACGGACATGCATATGCGTCTGGCAGGCGAAATCGGCCGTATTGAAAAAAAGTATCCGAATCCCCTGTCGGAAAAAGAACTGTTTGACCTGTTCAATCACTTCCGCTACATCGTTCCGCAGGGTAGCCCCATGACCGGTATCGG
>JAISMO010000137.1 GCA_031276675.1 Tannerella sp. | reverse complement strand
ATCCTGACAAGCAAGGCGACAGGCGCCAAGTTTCAGGACACCAACAACGCCGACAAAATCAACATCGGGCTGGACATCATCAACACCCTTTGCGAGTTTAACGGCGTTTCCGCTCCGCTGTTCATTGATAATTCCGAATCTGTGAACGAGTTTATCCCCGTCAAATCACAGCTGATTAAACTCACTGTAACAACCGACAAACAATTAATTATTAAATAAACAGAGAAATGAGTACAACACAACAAAATGTACCTGCAACGCAGGAGGTGGCAAAAAAAGACATTACCGAACAGGTACTGAAAAAGGTAGACATTTTCAAACAGTCGGGAGCATTAAGAATTCCGGGTAATTACAGTCCCGAAAATGCCCTGAAATCCGCTTATCTTATCCTGACCGACAGCAAGGACAAGCCACTTGAAAAATGCACGAAAGAAAGCATAGCCAATGCACTTTTAAAGATGGTCGTATGGGGACTGTCTCCGCTCAAAAAACAGTGTGATTTCATCCCCTATGGCGATAAACTGGACTGTACAGTTGAATATACCGGCAATATAGCATTGGCCAAACGATTTGGAAATTTAAAATCCGTCAAGGCAAACGCCATTTTCAAAGGAGACGAATTCAAATTTGAAATAGACGCGGCAACGGGGAGAAAACGAATCGTCAATCATGTGCAGACGCTTGAATCGATAGGAAATACGGACATTCTGGGTGCATACGCAATTTACGAATTGAACGACGGTACGATGGATACTGAAATAATGAATATATCCCAAATCAAAGCCGCGTGGAATCAGGGTGCAGCGAAAGGCGGTTCGCCGGCGCACAAGAATTTTCCGGATCAAATGGCGTGCAAAACGGTTATTAACCGCGCCTGCAAACTGCTCATACGGGGTTCCGACGATTCCGTTCTCTTTGACGAAAAAGACGTTCCCGAATCGGACAGAAGGGATATTGTCGACGCCGTCGCGGAAGAAATACAGGAGAACGCCAACGCCGGAGCGCCTTTGAGTTTTGAGCCGGAACCGCAGCCGCTGAAACCGTCCAAAACCGGCGGACAGCAGGTAAACACAGGGAGCGATCAACAAACCATGCCCGGATTCTGACATGAAATTGACGACACTCGGCAGCGGCAGTTCCGGCAACAGCTACATTTTAGAAAATGACAGCGAAGCCCTGATAATTGAAGCGGGCGTACCGTTTGCAAGCGTGCAGCGTGCGTTGAATTTCAATATCAGTAAGATTGTCGGCTGCCTTGTGTCGCATGAACATAAAGATCACTCCGGCCACGTACATGAATTTCCGCGTTTCATCCCGGTATTCGCATCCTTGGGAACGATGGAAAAATGTGGCGCCGCCTCAAATTTCAGGGCGGTCAAAGCAGGCCACATGTTTACTGCCGGTTCGTTCAGGATCATCCCCTTTGCCGTAAAGCACGACGCCGCAGAGCCGTTCGGTTTTTTCATCCATCACCCGGAAAGCGGAAGCATCCTGTTTGCCACCGACACGTATTATTTGCCCAATCCCTTTCTCGGACTCAACAACATTATGATTGAGGCAAATTACCGGATGGACATTCTTGAAAAAAACGTACAAAAAGGCATCATTTCAGACGCTCGCAGGAACAGAACGCTGCAATCCCACATGAGTTACGAAACCTGCCTGCAAACGCTACTTGCCAACGATTTGTCGGGGGTGAACCATATCGTACTGATACACCTCTCGAACGACAACTCCAATGCACAGGAGTTTCAGGCGGGAATCCGGGAAGCAACCGGCAAAACCGTGCACGTTGCCGACAAGGGAATGAGTATTAACTTCAATAAAACACCCTTCTAATGCTCACCAATATCACGCCATACGACGACCTGCTGTCCGAAGCCAAGGAAATACAGTCCTATTGCGAGATCACCCCCGGCGACAACCCGCAGGAGATAGCCGAACGCATTACCTCCTTAGGCGTTTACATTGCCCGGACGGGAAAGATGCTGGCCGACGCAAAGTATCATCTGAACAAAAAAATGCGCGACGATACATTACAGTTAATAGAGCAGGTCATTGAAGATAAAAAACTGTCCGCAAAAGTACAAAACGCACTGATCGACAGCATTTGCAGACAGGAGCGGTATCTGGTTGACTGGATTGAGCGCCTGAACCGGGCGGCAACCCACCAGCAGGACGCCTTGCGGTCGATCTTAAGTTACGAAAAAGAAAATATGAGAATTTCAAAAACAGGATATTGACATGAAAATAAGAAAGTACAAAAACGGAACGATCAGGATGACGGCAGAAAACAAAACCGATTCCAATAATTTGACGGCTTTTCTCGCCGGATGTGCCGGTGATAATTCGGCCTTTGCAAAGCTTCAAAAGAAGGAGCGGGAATGTCCCTATTGCGGATCGAATAATATAATCATGTTCGATTCCGACAACGATATATGTGAAGACTGCCGGAGATATTTTCCTGGAAGTTAGATGGCTGCCCGGACGCATAAATGATTTTTTAAACAAAACAATATGAGTTTCAAAACCAAAGTATTAATCAAATTTTAGAATTATGTTGGAAAAAACAATTGGAAAAGAGTATTTGAATGATGCTCAAAGAGAATCCTTCTTAAAGGATAATTGCGACAAAGTAGAGCATAAAAGCTATATGAAGCCTTACAAGCCCGAAACTTTGCAAAAACAGAAAGACGACCTTGCCGATCTCTCTATAGAGATTGAGAAGGTAGAAGACGAGAAGTCAGAAACCGTAAAGATTTACGGTGACAGGCTGAAGGAGCTTAAAAAAAGCCGCCGGGAGATGTTGAAGAACATCCGGCAAAAAGCCGAATACGTGAACGAACTCTGTTACAAATTCATCGACTTGGACGAAAGGAAAGCGGCCTGGTACAATTCCGAAGGGGATTTGGTCGATATGCGCCAGGCGGTAGCCGATGAATTGCAGGGGGATTTGTTCCGGATGAAAAACGGGACGGAAGAATAAGAATGCTATTATCAATAATTTAAAAATGAATGAATGATGAAAGAAGAATCATTGTCGGAAGACAAAAAATTCACGGTGAACTTCCCGGAAGGGACTGCATTTGCAGAAGTAATAATCAGAGAAGGGAAGGCGCCGGAAGTTCTGCCGGACAGGCCGCCGGTTAGAACAAGCCTTTCGGGCATGTTAGGCACACCCTTTGAATACCTGAAGAAACGTGTCGGTACCGGGCAATTTACACAGGAACGCTCATTCCTCATTGTGAACAGGGAATCTGTGAAAATCACCCTTGTAATCAATGAGAATGATGAATACCTGCGCGGAACGGTAGAGGGAAGACTGGAATTTCATCCGAGATTCCAGGAGTTCGGCATCAATACCGGTAAAGGATGGGAACCCGCCGAACTTGGCGTGTTCTTTAAGATGAACCGCTCATTTTTCCCCGACAAAAATGCAAACATGAAGCTGGTAACGGAACTGATGAATTTTAAGGCGTCCGTTAACCAGAAGATTGAACGGAGCGTGAGCGAGAAAGGCGACAAAGGGGATATTTTCACCCAGACGGTTAACTCCAACCTTCCGGCGTCGTTTGTTTTGAATATTCCGATATTCAAAGGAACTCATGCAGAAACACTGGAAGTGGAGACCTTCGCCAAAATCAACGGGCGAGAAGTTACCTTCACCCTTCTTTCTCCCGGTGCCAGCCAGGCGCTGGAGGATATCCGGGACAGGGCGATAGACGGGCAGTTGAATGAGATTGTCGGAATAGCTCCGAACATTGCGATTATTGAAGTATAAACATGGCGCCTCCGGAGGATTACATCTCCGGAGGCGCATTTAACAGCACAATATGAAAACAGGAATATTAAAGGAAGTGGACGTAAAAACCCTTAAAATTGACATCCCCGTGCGCTATGAAGAGGACATGCTGAATGACTTTCCCCTGCGCGTGAAAGCGGAGGATTTGGATACATCCATGTGTGAAAGATGGCAACACTATAACGATTACGACCGCTGGCAGGCGTCCATAGACCTTGACAGCTGGACAATCATCGACTGGCCGGAAGGGAAGACAGGGGAATTTTACATGAAAGTATGCGACGAAGGATTTTACACCCTTCTGGACGGCAGCGGGGCTGTTGTCCTCTCCATAGAGGAGGATTATGCGCCCAACGGCCTGATCCCGCCTAATGACGGATTCGGGGATTATGTATGGCTGAAGATAGACGGAACCGGTAAAATAGAAAACTGGTATGACTGCCCGGATTTTTCCGATTTTCCCGAATTAGCCGAAACGGAAGATGATTAAACAAATAAAAACAATGGAAGAACAGTTGAAATTTGAAGTATGGGCGCTGGTTGAACTTTTCGGGCACAACCAGCTGTCAGGCAAAGTGAGTGAACAGGTCATTGCCGGGCAATTATTTGTCAGGATAGACGTGCCTGCAACAAAGAAATCGCCCGCTTTCACAAAGTATCATCTGCCGACCGCCATCTACGGGATAACGCCCGTAGAGGAAGAATATGCAACGCGGATGGCAGAATGTATCGGGGCGCAGCCGGTCAACGATTACAGGCATAATCAAGTCATTGACGAAATAATCCGGGAAAAGATGAAGGAGTTGCAGGAACTCCCGAAAGACGGTTCGCCGAAGTCGCTGGAAGAAGGCTCGGAAATGGAAGAAGGACCGGAACTTTATTTCTGACATGATACGCACACCTAAACAGTCCCTTCAGCGGCGCATCCCTTCACTGAAGGCGAAGCTCGACCGCATATTCTCGGAGTACATCCGCCTGCGGGACGCCGACGGCAACGGCTACATCAGATGTTACTGCTGCGGGAAGATACTGTTCTGGAAAGAT
>JAISMO010000132.1 GCA_031276675.1 Tannerella sp. | reverse complement strand
CCGGTATGGCTGGTCTACCCTGCGCAAAATACCCGATCTGCTGAATCCGTATGAGTATGCCAAAGCATACAACGATATTGTGGGCGACGGCTCCATATCCGACGCCGACATGGAGGCCTACCGAAACGGAACGAAAGGAATCGACTGGATAGACCTTATGACACAGACCGGCTTCGGGCAGTCATACAACCTGAGTATCGCGGGCGGAACGAAACAGAACAAATACACCCTGTCGGCCTCGGTGAGTGACAGCAAAGGGCAGCTTATCACCTCGACGGACAAAAGTTACAGTTTTAAAGCGACCATGGACACTGAGATTACGCCGTGGTTCACGATATCGACCAATCTCAGCGGGAGTACGGGCAGTTCCCATAACAGCGCGTCGCAAAACCCGTTTACCGATCTTATCGAATATGCTCCCTGTATGGAATTACAGGCTGCCGACGGCACTTATAACCTTGATCCGTACGGCTCGCTGGGCAACAGTCCTTACGGCGAGCTGCACGCGCGTTACAAGGACGGCGAACGGCACAGTTTCACCGGTTTCACCGATTTGCGCTTCAAAATCATGGAAGGATTCACGCTGTCTCTTCAAGGGCTATACAAGCGCCACCAGGATATGGACCGTGAATTTCTTTCGGAAAAACGCTATCCCAATGCGCCCAATGAAGCGACAAACACTTCGTCGCAGGGTTATTCGTGGCGCAATATCAATAATCTGACCTGGCAGAAAGATTTGGGCGACCACCGCCTGACCGCGATGGCCGTGCTGGAAATGACCAAAGAGGAAACCAGCACTCTGGGTGGACGCGGACGTGGATTTTCGATCGAAAACGTCGGTTACTGGAATCTGGAAGCCGCCTCCACCAAAGAAACGTGGAACAGCTACAGCAATACCGCCATGCTTTCCACTTTCGGCCGGTTAATATACAGCTACAAGGGGAAATACCTGTTCACGGGAACCATGCGCGCCGATGCGCCTTCGCAATTCCGCAACGACTACAAGTGGGGTTATTTTCCTTCGGGCGCCCTCGGCTGGAATATCTCGGAAGAAGCATTTATGAACAAAGACGTTATCCAGCAGTTGAAACTGCGCGCCAGCATCGGCTCTACCGGAAATCACGGCGTAGGCGCATATTCCACGCTGGCCGCCCTGACCCAGGACAATGCCGTCTACGGGCTGAACCAGCAGTTTCCCGGCTTCTGGCTGAATTCGTTTGTCAATCCGAACATCCACTGGGAAAAAACCTCTCAATATGACGTCGGAGCGGACGTGAGTGTCCTGAACCAGCAAGTGAACCTGACGGTCGACTGGTTTTTGAAGAATACGACCGATCTGCTGTTCGAGAAAAATCTGCCCCTGTACAACGGCGGCGGCAAAATCTGGACCAATCAGGGAGCGGTAAAAAATACCGGATGGGAATTTACCCTGAATGCGTATCCGCTGCGCAGCCAAAAGCTGTCATGGGAAAGCACCCTGACCGCTACGTATACGAAAAATACAATCAAGGACCTGGCGGGTGAAAGCCGTATCATACCGGATGCGACCCGCGGCGGCATGTTGGGCGGCGGCCTGTTTGCCATGGAACCGGGCAAGCCGGTCGGAACGTTCTATCTTTTCGACTGGATCGGATTCGACGACAAAGGCGCCAACCTGTACCGGACAGCCGATGGCGGCGCCTCCATCAATCCCAGTGACAACGACCGGATTGTAACGGGGAATCCCACGCCCGAATGGATTTTCGGATGGAACAACCAGTTCAATTACAAAAACTGGGATTTGAATGTGTTTTTCCGCGCCACCGGCCCGTATGACCGGCTGAATATTTCGCGCTACGTCGAATCCTGCAAGGTGGGCGCCTCCCGGTTTATTTCTACCCGCGAAGCGTATTACAAAAGCTGGGATAAGGTGGCCGACAAAAGCCGCGCGGAATTTCCCGCTTTAAGCAACCCGGACAACAAATATTACGGAGCTTCGACCCAGTGGCTGGAAAATGCAGCCTTTCTGCGTTTGCAAAACCTGACGGTTGGCTACACGATTCCCAAATCGCTGACCGGAGGGATTGCCGACATTCACCTCTCGCTCAGCGGAAACAACCTCTTTGTCCTCTCCCCATACAAGGGAATGGATCCTGAAACCGTATCGGAAGCAGATGATACGTACAAGGATACCACCTTCGGACTGGATAACGGTTCATTCCCGCTGCCGCGTTCCTATACCTTTATTTTACGTTTTGATTTTTGATTTATGTATTCACTGAAATTAGATACGAACTTATGAGAACATTTTTGCATAAAGTATTCATTATAGCCTCCATGATGCTCTGCACGGTTGCCTGTACGGACCTGCTGGAAGAAGACCCGAAAGGGAAAATCATGAACAATATGGCTTTTGCTCAGCGAAGCGATCTGGAAGGAGCGATACATACACTCAACCGGCAGGTGGTGATGGGAACAAAAGGCTCCATACCCTACACGGCCGTCATGCAGGGCGACGACATATCAACACATCCGGCAAGCAACAAGGCCGACCGGAGGGAATATGACAATTACGACGTGTCGGACACCAACAGCAGCATGACCCTTGACACGGGCAGCTGGTACTGGCTGTGGAAAATCATCAAGGCCGCCAACTACATCATCAACGGCGTGCGCAATACGCCCGACGTGACGGAAGAAGAAATCACCTTCGCACTCGGACAGGCCTATTACTGGCGGGCATGGGCCTACCTGTACCTGGTACGTATCTGGGGGCCTGTGCCTGAAATACAAACCGGTGAGATTGATCTCAACATCGGCGTATCTCCCGTATCCGTGATTTTTGACCGGATCGTCAGCGACCTGCAGGAAGCCGAAAAACTTCCGGACAACTATACCGAAAGTCCCTGGGCGCTGAACGGCGTAAACACGGTAGTGAGCAGGGGCGCTGCCCGGGCCACACTGGCGTATGTCTATCTGACCATGGCGGGATGGCCGCTGAACAAAGGCGCCGAGTATTACCGGAAAGCGGCCGACAAGGCGCTGGAAGTGATAGAGGCTTCGGACAACGGAACATACTACTATCAGTTGTATGACGAGTACTGGAAAATTCATTCCAAAGAATACAATCTGAAGAATACGGAAGTCATCCTGGCCGTGTACTACAGCGCCGTCACCGGAACGGGCGACGGCAGCCAGTCGGCCAGGGGATGCATCGAAGACGTCCACGAAATCAGCGGAGGCTACAACAACATCCGCGGCGAGTTCGGATTCTACTGCGATTTCCCCGAAGGCCCGCGCAAAGAATGGACCTATGCTCCCGTGACCTATCACCTGGGCAAGGGAGAGGCCTACCCCTGGTGGAGCGAAGAGATTCCGGAAGAACAGCGGCAGCCCTATTTCAGAAAATCGGCCTTCACGACCGACGGCAACAGCGCCGGCATGTTTGAATACAATCACAGCCTGTCGTTTGAATCGCAGTGCAACGGCTGGACGACTCAAATCCACCAGATCGTCCGCCTGTCGGAAGTCTACTGCTGGTATGCCGAAGCTGTCGGCCGCTCGGGGCAGGTCAATGCCAAAGCCATCGAAGTACTGAACAAGGTAAGAAACCGGGCCGACGGCGCGGAAACCAATCTTTATTCCGGCATTTCATCTCCCGAAGCGCTGGCCGAAGCGGCCTATAACGAGCACGGCTGGGAAATTGCCGGATGGTGCTGGGGCAATTTCGGCGCACGCTATTTCGACATGCAGCGGATGGACCGCGTAAAAGACCATTTCAATTACCGGAAGCAGAATCCGGAAAGGGAAGTCATGCCCGGACTCTTTATGAAAGAACCCTTCGGCCCGTCCGGAGAATGGAATCAAAGCAAAATGTACACGCCTTATCCGGCTCCCGACGTGCGCATGAATCCCAATCTGGCCAATATCGACAAACTGAATTTAATCTATTGAAATATGAAAACGAACTGTTTATTCAGGAATCTTTGCATGATTGCAGCCGGTTTGTGTTTGACCGGATGTGAAAAAAAGTTCGGCGAGGGCGTTACCCTGCAGGACATACAGCTGGAAAGCGAATCCGTCCGCGTGCTGGTTGGCACCGTCGCCAAATTCCAGGCCTGGCCCGTACCCTGGGACTGTACGGACTATGAATTTACGTGGGAGAGCGCGAATCCTTCCATTGCGACCGTAAGCCCGACCGGCAGAATCAACGCCCTTGAAACGGGCACGGTGCGCATGAGTGTCGGGCAGGGCAGTCTCAAAAAGGAATTTACCGTAGAGGTCTATGAATT
Organism: Tannerella sp.; assembly: GCA_031276675.1. GTDB lineage: Bacteria > Bacteroidota > Bacteroidia > Bacteroidales > Tannerellaceae > Tannerella. The sequence continues at coordinate 11,635 of JAISMO010000132.1, read as the reverse complement.
GTATGAAGAAACGTTGCCGGGCAAAATGGAAACGCTTGGCGTGAAAGGATTATGGCTGTTTGAGGACGCCGACAACCTGTTTAAGGCAACGAAAGGCAATGATTTGACGCCTGTGGGTGCCGGCTTTGCCCCGACACAGGGCACAAACAGCCGTGAACGGGCAATCGTATTGCCCTGCAGCGAAAAAGTGGACAATGTCTGGCAGCACAACCACCTGATATACAATCACGGTTTCGCGCCCAACGGCGGCGGAAAGTATGTCAATGAATTTACGATTGTCATTGACTGTAAATTTATCGGCGGACCCACAAGTGAAGGCGCCAGCTGGCAAAACGGCAAATACTACAGCCTTTACCAGACTTCTCTGGACAACACCTCCGACGGCGACTTCTTCTGGCGACCCGGCGCCGACTTCGGCATCACCGGCAGTTATTCCAAGCAGAACCATCTGTTTGTCAAGGATACCTGGTATCGCTTTGCCATTGTCGTCAAGCTGGGTACGGAACTCCGGTATTTCGTCAACGGACAGTTCTATGAAGCGAACAACAGCGGCGACCGGGACGGCGATCGTGCCTGGCGTCCCGAAGGGGTATTGCTGTTTGCCGACGATGACGGTGAAAACGGACAGGGATTCCCGCTGCATGTGGCCACGCTGGGCATTTTCGACAGAGCCTTGTCGGACAGCGAGGTCAAATCGCTGGGCGGTTTGTAGTTTGCCGCCATGGAGCGCTGAAAACGGCGCTTTCGATGCAACATCCGCGCGGATGAAGATGTCTGAACTGTGATTTTTATGATTCGTCTGATTCGGTCTGATTTTCCGATCGCAAATCAGGGCGATCAGGCGAATCAAACCGGTCACAGCTCAACGGGGATGCCTTTCTCCGCCGCTTATAACCCAATGTCATCCTTCACTTGATGGCATTGGGTTAAAAACCGGCAGCCTGCACGGGCTTCAGCCGGTTTTTTTTTATCCTGCTGTCCGCTGCGGCGACTTCCCGGTTCCTTTCCCTTCATCCCCGTTCTCCCTTCTGTCCCTTTTTTCGTCAACTGAAGCACAATGCAGTCAAGTGGACAAAATATGGCCGCCGGGCAACGGTATGCCGGAGGGTGTGGGAGGAGAATGAGGGAATGAATCCCTCATTTCCTGCCTGATTTTGCTGTTTTACGATTGGAAACTGTACTTTATGCGGTACGGCTTGTAGCTGACCGGAGGCTGTTTCTTCCGGGTAGTTGTTGATTTTTTGAGTTTCAAATTCGATTCACACAATCATGCCGCCCGCCGTAGATGCTTTCATCTCTCAGTCTTCCGCCTGGGTCGAGGCATAGTCTTTCAGCAGTTTCTCCTGAACGTCGGTCGGGACAAGTTCGTAGGCGGCGAACTTCATCGTAAACGAAGCCCGTCCGCCGGTAATCGAACTCAGCGAAGTGGAATAGGTAGACATTTCCTTGAGCGGCACCCTGGCCATCAACTTTTCATATCCCTTGTCACTGTTCATACCCATAATCATGGCGCGACGACCCTGCAGGTCGCTCATCACGTCGCCCAGATAATCGCCCGGCACCAGTACCTCAATATCATAGATGGGTTCCAGGATTTTCGGGCCGGCATCCTTGAAGGCGGCGCTGAAAGCATTGCGTCCGGCCAGCATGAACGAAATTTCATTACTGTCCACCGGGTGCATCTTGCCGTCATAGACGATGATACGTACATCGCGGGCATAGGAACCGGTCAACGGACCCTGTTCCATCCGGGACATGATGCCTTTCAGGATGGCCGGCAGGAAACGGGCGTCAATGGCTCCGCCCACAATGCTGTTGACAAAGACCAGCTTGCCGCCCCATTCCAAATCCAGTGTCTGCACGTCGCGAACGGGTACCTTGTATTCCTGTCCGCCAAATTTGTATACGCCCGGTTCCGGCATACCTTCGTAATACGGTTCCACAATCAGGTGTACCTCTCCGAACTGGCCGGCGCCTCCCGACTGTTTCTTGTGACGGTAGTCGGCACGGGCGGCTTTCGTAATGGTCTCGCGGTAAGGTATACGCGGTTCCAGAAACTCTATCGGTAACTTGTCATTGTTTTCCACGCGCCATTTCAGCGTGCGCAAATGAAATTCGCCCTGACCGGAGAGAATCATCTGTTTCAGTTCCTTGGACTGCTCGACAATCCATGTGGGATCTTCTTCGTGCATTCGGGTGAGAATCTCGCTCAATTTTTCCATGTCGCCTTCGTTCACGGATTTCACCGCCCGGCGGTATTTCGGATCGGGATACCGGATGAAGTTGAAACGGTAATCACAGCCTTTTTCATTCAGCGTATTCCCGCTGCGGACGTCTTTCAGCTTCACCGTGGCGCCGATATCGCCGGCTACCATTTCCGGCACTTCCGCACGGTTCTGCCCGGCGACCGAAAACAGCTGTGCTATACGCTCTTTGGAACCCCGGTCGGCATTGTTAAAATCGTCGCCCGTCTTGACTTTTCCCGACAATACTTTAAAATAGGACACTTGTCCGATATGCGGTTCAACGGTTGTTTTAAAGAAAAAAAGACTGGTCGGACCACCGGCCTCCGGGGCTACCTCAATACCCTCCGTCGTTGCCGGTCGAGGCATCTTGTCGGCACGGGGCACCACGTTCCCCAGAAACTCCATCGTGCGTCGTACGCACATGTCTTTTCCGGCGCTGACGCAGAAAATCGGGAACATTCCGCGCGTAATCAGACCGGCGCGAATGCCCACCCGCATGTCCTCTTCCTGCAGCGTTCCTTCTTCGAAGAACTTCTCCATCAGGGCATCGTCATGTTCGGCGGCCGCTTCGACCAGTATGCGATGCAATTCGCTTGCCCTGTCTGCCTCTTCGGGCGGAATTTCCAGTATTTCCGGCACACCCCCTTCGGGTTTCCAGCGATACATCTTCATTTTCAGCACGTCAACTACGGCGTTGAACGACGTGCCGGTATTCAGGGGATACTGAATCTGAACGGCCCTGCTTCCATAGTTTTCTTTCAGTTGCGCAACGCAGCCGTCATAATCGGCTTTGTCGTTATCCAATTGGTTAACAACAAATACCACCGGCTTACGGAGTTGTTCGGTATAACGAAACTGATTGATGGTTCCTACTTCCATACCATACTGTGCGTTCAGCACCATCAGCGCCGTATCGGTCACGTTCAACGCTGATACGGCTCCGCCGATGAAATCGTCCGAACCCGGACAGTCAATAAAATTCAACTTGAAATGATTCCATTCGACACTAAAAACGGTTGAAAAAACCGAATAACCATACTCTTTTTCAACCGGAAAATAATCATTTACCGTATTACCTGTTTCCACAGCACCACGACGTTTTATAACACCACTCTCGTAAAGCATGGCTTCTGCGAGAGTGGTTTTTCCGGCACCTTTACTTCCCAAAATAGAGATGTTCTTAATTTCATTTGTTTGATACACTTTCATATTATTATCATTTTAAATCATATACAAATCAATGACAAATTTTCATTAGGCGGCGCAAATTAAAGATTGTTGGCGAAATAGCCTGCCAAAAAAAGAATGTTTGAAAACAGTGTTTTATAACATGCTTCTCTTTTTCCTGTACAGGAAGGCTTCTTTTTTTTAAATGACTATCTTTGTCATTCATTCTTATCTCTTTAGAAAAGAATGAAAATAGCAGTATCAAAACAAAACATGGAATTTGATGAAAAAATTTCTTTTACTCAGTTTTATCTGCGGGTCCCTGACTCCCGTTTTTGCACAGAATAGCGGCATCAATCAGGACGAAAGTAAAGTGCCTGCTTATACGCTGCCCGACGTACTTACCTGTCGGGATGGCGAAAAAGTGACTTCCGCTGCCCGGTGGGAACAAAAACGTCGTCCCGAACTGTTGGCGCTCTTTGCCAATCAAATGTATGGCGAAAACTTCGCGGACTATGCCGGCATGAACCGTTCCTGTGAAGTCCTGACAGAGCAGCCGGATGCTTTGGGAGGAAAAGCGATCTGCCGACAGGTCAAAATCACGTTTACGCGAGGGAACGTCGTAAGGGAGGCCTTGCTGTTGATTTATTTGCCCAAGACGGTCAAAGGAAAAGTGCCCGTATTCCTTTCCTACAATTATAACGGAAACCATACCATCAGTACAGACCCGAAAATACTCGCTTCTCCTTCGAGCGCCGCCTTTTCGTCCGGCGACCCTGACTCCGAACGAGGCAATCGAGCCCGTCGCTGGCCGCTGGAGTTGATTGCAAACGAAGGTTTTGCTGTGGTAACGTTTTGTTATCATGACGTTTTCCCTGACAGCAAGACCATGAAGGACGAAAGCATGCTTGCCCTCGCATCCGATTACGAGGCGAAAAAACACGACCCTCATTCGACGCAGGCGCTTGGCGCATGGGCATGGGGATTCAGCCGGATAGTCGATTATCTGGAGACTGTAGATGAAATAGACAGCAAACGCATTGTGCTGATGGGACATTCCCGTCAGGGGAAGGCCGCTTTATGGGCCGGCGCACAGGACCCGAGGTTTGCCATTGTCATCTCCAACAACTCCGGTTGCGGAGGTGCGGCGCTTTCTCTCCGGAGGTTTGGCGAAAACCTCCATGCCATTACCACGGGGGCTCCGCACTGGTTCTGTGCGGAGTTCGTCCAATATGCAAACAATGAAGAATCCTTGCCTTTCGACCAGCATGAATTGATTGCCCTGATGGCGCCGCGACCGGTATACATCGCCAGCGCACAGGAAGATTTGTGGGCAGACCCGAAAGGCGAATATCTTTCCGGCTACCATGCCGGGCCGGTGTACGCCTTGTACGGACTGAAAGGGCTGGCAAAGCATGAAATGCCAGAGGTAAACGCACCGCTCACGCATCACCACATCGGTTATCACATCCGTTCCGGCGTACATGATGTGACTGACTTTGACTGGAAATGCTTTATTCGATTTGCTAAAAAGCATTTTTCCAAAGAATGACGGTTTCCTGATTCAATGGCGGGTTTGTATATTCATGTTCCGTTTTGTCTTAAACGGTGTACATACTGTGATTTTTTTTCCCTGACGGAAATGAAATATAAAACGGCCTATGTGGAGGCCGTGATGCGCGAATTGGAACTGAGGAAAGAGTACCTGGACGGTGAACCTCTGGAGACCGTTTATTTCGGTGGCGGTACACCGTCTCAATTGCAGGCGGAGGACTTTGAACGCATCTTTGAAATCATCCATCGCTATCACAACGCAGTTTCCGATGTTGAAATCACGCTCGAAGCCAATCCTGATGACTTAACCCCGGCGTATCTTTCGGCCTTGCAGCCGCTTTCGTTCAACCGAATAAGTCTGGGCATACAGAGTTTCAGAGATGCAGACTTGCGGATGCTGCATCGCCGGCACGACAGCCGCCAGGCTGTGGATGCCGTTCGGCGCTGTCGGGAATATGGATACGACAATCTGAGTATCGACCTGATATATGGTATTCCCGGTCAAACGGTTGAACGTTGGAAAGAAAACCTGAAGATTGTGCTTCAATTGAATGTGCCCCATCTTTCAGCGTACCATTTATCCTTCGAGGAAGGTACAACGCTCTATCGACAATGGCAATCCGGCAGTGTTTGTCCGGTAGATGAAGAAACCAGCGTGCAATTATACTATACATTATTATATATGCTCGCTGACGCCGGCTATTTACAGTATGAAATATCCAATTTTTGCAGGCCGGACTGCTACTCCCGTCATAATTCGTCCTACTGGACCGGAAGGAAATACCTTGGTATCGGGCCGGCTGCCCATTCCTACAACCATAATTCCCGCCAGTGGAATATTAGTTCCATGACAGAATACCTCCGTGGAATCATGTGTGGAGAGCCGCTCGTCGAAAAGGAATACCTCGATCTTCGTACGCAGTATAATGATTACGTTATCACCCGTCTCCGTACCATGTGGGGCATCCGGTTGGCCGACCTTCGCGAAACCTTCGGGACAGAACTGGCCGGTCATTTTCTCCGGCAAGCCCAATCCCCTATCCGGAACGGTTTACTTTCTGTATCGGACGAAACTTTCCGTTTGACTCCCCGCGGTACATTCATTTCGGACGGCATTTTGAGCGACCTGATGAAAGGATAAGCCTATTTTGGGACGAAACCGAATAATTCAAGGACAAAACCGGCGAAGTTGAATATATCATCTCTACTTTTTTGGAAAAAATCCATTGCCGATAAAAAATTAATCTCTATATTTGTCCCCGAATAACAAGGATGAGTTGTGCCGTATTTATACATAATAGCCGGATGCAATGGCGCCGGAAAAACGACAGCCTCCTATACGATTCTACCGGAGATGTTAGGTTGTAAAGAGTTTGTCAATTCTGATGAAATTGCAAAAGGTTTGTCTCCCTTCAATGCAGACAATATCGCTGTGGCGGTTGAGGCAAGCCGGATTATGTACAAGCGCATTAGAGAGCTAATCGCTGCAAAAAAAACATTTGCGCTGGAGACCACGTTGGCCAGTCGTTCGATAGCCAAACTGTTGCAAGGCGCGCAGGGAAAAGGATATTATGTTACGCTGCTTTATTTCTGGCTGAATACGCCGGATTTGGCAGTAGAACGCGTCAAAAACAGGGTGCTTGCCGGTGGTCATAACGTAACGGAATCAACGATTCGTCGCCGTTATGAAGCTGGTATTCACAACTTGTTTGAGTTGTATCTGCCGATTTGTGATTTTTGGATGATTGCGGACAATTCCTTGTCACCTTTAGAGGTGATCGCTAAGGGGTTTAAAAAAGATAACAAAGGAACAATCTATAATTCTGTTATTTATAATAAATTGAAATCTTATGAATGAACGTGAGTTAAGCAAATTTGAGAAGAATGTAATAAAAGGTGCAAGCCTTGCATTTCAACGCTTAGTAAAGAAAAGAAAAGAGGAAAACGGAGAATTGGTTTTTGCACGCAACGGCCAGGTTTTTCACGTAAAAGCAATTGATCTGTAAAGAAAGACAGAAACAGCCTTATCCGGAAGACAGGATAGAATGTTTCCAGAAGGCTGTTTTTTTAATATAATTCGCGAGTTGTGCAGGCCATTGATGATTGACATAACCGAATCATCAAATCCGGGTTTACCACAAGTGAAACATTCCTCTTTGAGGACACATTCCCGATTTTGTCATATCCGTCTTAAGTGCATTTTTTGCGGAAAAATGCAGGGGAGGGGAGTATCTTTCTAACGTGAAGACGCGAAAAGAGATTTGCCGGGAACCGGCAACCAACCTATGGCCAAAACTCCCACAAAGACTCCTTTTTATACTCTGAAAATCCGATTCTCGCACGTTTGTACTACCAACATAATGATTGAGTTCTTGTTTCACGACTTGTGACTGAACACAAGATTTTACCGGTAAGCCCTGTTAATTGTAAACATAGTGTATGGAGCCGTTCACCGGGCAGCTTACCACGTTGTCCAGCACATAATGATCTTCGCCGGAGGGTTTCAGCGTATAGCCTATGATGCGGCAGTTGGACAGGTTTACCTTGCGTTTGGCATCAATGAGTCCCGTTTCGATTGAAAACGTTTGAACGGTTTCCTTGCCCGGTTTAATCTCGCCCAGCATCACGCCGGTTCGCGGATGGGCATCGGGAATCACGTAAGTAGCTACATTGTCGTGTACGTAGGTTGCATCCCATTCGCCACCGGGCACTTTTTGCCCGTAACCGAGCCGGTCTTCGACGATAAATGCGTAGAAACGGTACGGACCGGTACGGGTTGTCCTGACTTTCACCTTGAAGTCTATCGACGTACCGTTTACTTGCGATTCGATGGCAATACCTGTTGCGGCCGGTGCATTGCCCGAGCGTTTCAGTGCGTCCGTCAGAAACCTGGACGTTCCGGTCTGGTAAAGACCTACTTCTTCACGCAGGTCAATGAGCGAGGACGGGAAAAGATCATCCGGACTTAATTCGTTGGACGTTTCGGCAATCGCACCTGCCAGCGTGCTGTGGCAATGTTTTCCGTACAGATGCAGGCAGATCACGTGAACCATCCGGCCAGAAGCCAGTTCCTGCTGTTGCGTCTCCCTGACGGCGTCGGTCATCAGCGGGCAATTCGGACAGACAGTGCCTGAGAATTGCATGATGAGATGTTGACGGAAAAAGGGGCGCTCTACGTAGATGGCTTCCACCTGAACGACTTCCGTGGTGTCTTCGTCGTAGATTGCATAAAAGCGGTGTGTGTCCGCTTCATCGGTGACAAATGTCGTACCTTCGAGCCGTTCATTCATGTCTTTACCTTTCCGGAAGATGCTTGCAAATGGCGTCACGTCCTCGTCGTCAGCCGTTACCGAAAAAGTAACCTTTTCCTTTTCATCCGCCTTGAAGATCAACCTGTCGGCGTTGAGCGCAAGTATGACCGGGAGTGCTTCGACGCTGATTTCATTGGATTTGCCGCCGTTGCAGGTGGCGTAAAACGTATATGTTTCCGCTGTTTTGGTGGAGAATGTGTTTGATTCGAGGACGGTTTCCGGTTCTCCGGCAAGGATGATCGTCGCGTCGGCCGTCACGTCTTCGTCGTCGGCCCGGACCGTGAAGGTGACGACGTCTCTGTTGTTTGCCTTGATTTCGGCGCGGTCGGCCGTAATCGAAAACACTACCGCCGTGGCTTCGACGGCGAGTTCGTTCGATTTATGTCCGTCATAGGTGGCGTAAAATGTATATGCGTTCGCCGTTTTGGTGGAGAACGAGCCGGTTTCAAGGACGGTTTCCGGCTCTCCGGCAAGGACAACCGTCGCTTTGTCCGTCACATCTTCGTCATCTGCCCGGACCGTGAAGGTGACGACGTCTCTGTCATTTGCTTTGATGGCGGCGCGGTCGGCCGTAATTGAAAGAACGACCTCCGTCGCTTCGACCGTGATTTCGTTGGACTGCTGTCCCTCATAAGAAGCATGGAAGGTATACACGTCCGGGACGCGGGTTGAGAAAGTACTGCCCGTGCTGCTGCCATACTCCCCACCCTCCTCCGGTGTGCTTTTCCGGCTGATCACGGCCGAGGAGGTCACGTCCTCGCCATTGGCCGTCACCGTAAAAACGGCCTTGTCCGTGCCATTGGCTTTAATGACGGTTTTGTCAACGGCTATTTTAATCTCTAACGGTTCCGCCGTGTTGAAAAGGGAGCACGCCAGCATCATCCGCAGGATGAGTCCTGTCCCCAGAAGATACAGACTGTTTTTTTGTAGCTGTTTTGTTTTCATAATTGTTATTCGTTGCCTCCGCGTTTGTTTCCAAGAGAAAGAAAGTCGATTTCAGGCGGCAAAGATAGAGGAAAAAGGCTTCCGGCCCGACATGAAGACCGGAGATTTCGTTCCTGCTTAAGATTATATAACAATGCTTTTGGCCTGTGTTATCCGCAAATATTGTACCTATGCAACCAAAATACATGCCGTTTTATACGGAAAATACAGTTTAACATGCAACTGAAACATCAGATTCAAACAGGTCTCCGAATGCTTTTTGCCGGATGTATGACGGGCGGAATGCTCATGTGTCATTCCATGAACCGCCCGGCCGAAACTACTGAAACAAAAGGGGCAGAGGGGACGGGCGGAACCATTGCAATGCCAAAGCTGCGCACATTCACCATGCCGTCTGTTCCGGCAAGTATCGCGACCGTTTCCGGACGGGCGGATTATCTGGCCGCTCATTACTGGGACCATTTCGATTTCACGGATACGGTTTATGTGCATCTGCCGGAAGTGACCGAACAGGCGTTCGTCGATTACCTGAGCATCCTGCCCTATGCTTCCGGCCCGGCAGTGACGGCACAGTCCGTCGGACAGCTGCTTGCCGAAGCCGAACAGGAGGCAAGCGGACGGATGTACGGTTTCTTTCTGGAGATGTTCGACAAATATCTCCACGATCCCAATTCCCCCTTGCGCGACGACGAACTCTACATCCCCGTGGCGCGCTACCTGATTGCAGACACCCGTTCCGGCGAGACGGAAAAAAGGCGCATGAGATACACGCTGGAGGGCCTGTTGAAAAACCGGCCGGGAACCGTTGCCGCCAACTTTACCTACGTGCTGCCGGACGGCAGGCAGAGACGCCTGCATGACCTCAAGGCAGACTGCACGCTGCTGATGTTCTACAATCCGGACTGCCATGCGTGCGGGGAAATCATTGCCTCCATCCGCCAGTCGTCCGTCATCGGCAAACTTCATGCGGACGGAACGCTGGCCATTCTGCTGTTCTATCCGGACGAGGATCTCGAAATCTGGAAAGCGCACCGGGACGATATTCCCGGCGACTGGCTCAACGGATACGACCGGCACGGGAAGGTGAAAAGCAGCGAAATCTACGACTTGCGGGCGATTCCCTCGCTCTACCTGCTGGACAGGGACAAAACGGTGTTGCTTAAGGATGTGAATTTCGACAGGCTGGAGGAGTTTCTGACGAAGAAATTTCAGTAAACGCGCGCGGCGGTCCGGCGGCGTGGCAACAGCCCGGACAGGCCTCAATAAATGCTGAAATGCTGGGGCTTAATCACGAATCCAACGCGCAGGATGCTCCGGTACCTGTTGTAATCAAGCAGGTTTTCTCCATATCCGTTGTAATACTGGAGGAACATGTACTGATTTTCGTTGTTGTTGATTTTGAAACCCAGCTCCCACTGCGTGTTAAAGGCAAACATGCCGGCACGCCACGTGGTTACAAGCGTGGCATTCAGTCGCCGGCTGGGCGTCCAGTAACTCAGCACCCCCTGTGCCAGGCCGTTATACTTCAGTATGTCGCGATTGTTTCCGCTGTCGATGATGGGAATCCATGTCTTGAACTGTATTTCCATATCTCTGTTCAGCAGGAAATTCCCTCCGAACGACACCTTGTTCCAGCTGCGCGACAGGTCGCCGTCTTTCCCGTTGGATTCATGCTCCAGCATCAGGTATGCGTTTCCGATATACCTGTTTTTGTAAATCATCAGATGAGCCAGCCCGATACCGGGATTGAAATTCATGTCGCGTATCGGCATCGACTCTTCCAGGACATTCCAAATCGTTTTCTGAGTAAACTGGATATACAGATAGGTATCGAACGGCAGACGGCTGCGGGTCAGTTTTTGCCTGACGCTCAGCTGGAACTTGACATTCGAGTTGGCCGCCTTCAGTTTGTCGCCAAACGGCGCGCCGCCGATAAAATAGTTGTCCCTGTAGAGCGAAAAAAACGGCCCGCTCTCCAGCGCGTTGCGGATGCTGTCGGCATTATAATCCGCTTTCATCGCGTTGAACTGTGCAACGACCACCGTCCGCAAACTGTCGAAACCAGCCGGCCGTTCGGATATAGCCGGCGTCTGTGCAACGGCGCATAACCCTGCAAGCAGCATCCCGCCGAATAGAAGAATTGTTTTCATAGAAACAGACACTTTCCTTGTTGAGCAACAAAGGTAACCAACTTTTTCATGAACATCCCTAACCGGGAGCCTGTCAAATACCCGCACTGGACCGGTTGCCTCTCTCCGCGGCCGACAAGCCGTTAGCAACACGACGCCATTCCGGCACATCCCGTGCATACGGAACAGGCCCATTTTCACCTCTTCCGCTTCGCGCCGCTAACAATGAATCACTATTCACTAATCACTAATCACTAATCACTATTCACTAATCAGCATCATT
>JAISMO010000130.1 GCA_031276675.1 Tannerella sp. | reverse complement strand
TCGGGTATTTGAAACAAATCTTTTGTGCCGAAGAATACATCCCGGTCTTTCGTTTCGGCTGCGATAACGATGCCGTTGAAAGTATTGTTTTCTACTTCAATAACCGTTCCCTCTTCCCATTGGGACAATCCGGTCAAATCGGGAGAAATCAGTATCCGGTCTCCTGTTTTTACGGTTGTTTTCATCCTGTAATTTTTAATGTTATCGCTACAAATGTACGGGAAATTGTTGAATTGTATGCGGAAGACAAAAGATAATGACCGAATAGCGGGAGGGGGATAAGAAAAATAATGCCTCTACTGATTCTTATTTCTGCTTTCAATTCTTGCTCTTGTCATTCTTTCGCGCAAGCCGCCGTGTTCCAAAATTTCAGTTGCTTTGGAAGTGGCGGAAGCCATGCTTCCCTCCGCAATGTTTTGTTTTCCGCCACGGGCAGCCTGTATCATTGGGTCAATGGTCCGGTCGGGTTTCCTGTAAAAGCGATTGACAAACTATACGGTGCCGTCGTAGATGATTTCGGCCTTTTGGCAGCTGATCAGATGGCGGTAGCCGCCGTGCATGGGAATGAAACCCGGTTGATGGCTGTTTGTTTCTGGCATATTGCTTTTCTTTTTTGGGGACTTTAGGGACTTTTTGGTACCTTAGGAACATTTGGGCACCTGACCCAAATGTATCTAAAGTCCTTCGCGTTCCTAAAAATATTATTTGTTCGGTAAAGATAATAAAAAAACAATCCCGGAAAGTGTGTTGAAACTGTTTTCATGTTTTTATGCTGTTTTTTTGGGCGGAGAAAGAAAAATAACATCTACCTTTGTAATGGAATAAAAGACGATAAACAGGATATGGTAAAAGTCAATCTTTCATTTTCGAAAAAAAATCTTTCAACTTTAAGGTTGAGTCCTTCTTCTTTAAAGGAGAGTTTCTCAACCTTGAAGGAAACGCTTTCTCCTTCGAGGAAAACTTTTTCTCCTTCGAAGGAGACTTTTTCTCCTTCGAGGGAAACGCTTTCTCCTTCGAAGGAAACTTTTTCTCCTTCGAAGGAAAGTTTTTCTCCTTCGAAGGAAATGCTTTCTCCTTCGAGGGAAAGTTTCTCAACCGGTCGGTTGAATCTTTCTCTTTCGCAAATGAAAAGCTGAACGGTGCATATCGGGAAAATAAATGAACAGTAGCTTATATGAAATTAAAAATTATGAATTATGAACGTTTTGAAAGGGAACATTGAACAGTTGATCGCATGGGCGATCTCATTTTTCACCTGCCTGAAAGCCCATATGGCGACGTGGGGTATAAGCGCCACATGGGTCACCGAGGTGGAAAACAAATTTACGGACCTGCAGAATGCACATGCCACGTGGGTGAATCCTGCCACAAGAACAAAGGCGGCACATACGCTCATGGAGGAGAAACGGCAGCTGTTTGTGCACGCCGTGGAGCCGATGATACAGAATTTAAGGACGTTGCCGACGCTGACGCCGCAGGACTACAACTTGCTACAGATTGCACCGCCGTCGAAGGGGCCTGGTCCGGCTTTTCCGCCACCGGAGACCTGGCCGCTGCTGACGGTGGAGGTACACGGACAGTGCACGGCGGATATTCACTATCGCGACGTGAACACGCCCCTGTCGAGGGCCAAACCCCGCGGCGTGCATGAAGCCATCGTAAGGATGGGCTTCGCGGAGGAAACGCCGACATCGGTCGACGATCTGACGGAAACGCCGCTCACCCTCACGCGCACGCCGCACCGCGTTGTGTTCCCGTCCGACCGCGCGGGTAAAATACTCCACCTCGTTGCCGCATGGGTCAACCCGACCGGCAAAAGAGGACCGTGGGGGCCTGTCGTCAGCGTGTTCCTTTCGTAATGCGGATTCAAAAATTCGGCGATCGGGCAAGCGAGCGGTTCCGGGTTTCAGGGCCTCGCGGCAGCAACCGCCGCAAGGCCCTGACGGCCTGAATCGCCTGTATGTTTATCCCGCAGTCTGCCTGTTTTCAACCGGCCAGTTCAATCACTTCGAGGTCTTTGACCGCGGCGCCGTCGATGACGAAGCGCACGAGCGTACGCACTTGGTGAAAGCCGCTTTTGCCGGCTGCGCCGGGATTGATGTACAGACAGTTGAGACGTGCGTCGAACATTACTTTCAGGATGTGCGAATGGCCGGCGACAAAAATATCCGGTCGCGTATCGAACAGTTCGGCGCGGACGGACGGCTCGTAACGTCCCGGATAACCGCCGATATGTGTCATCATCACCCGCCGGTCTTCTACCGTGAAGCGGGCCGTTTTCGGATAGCGCAGCCGCAATTCCTGTCCGTCGATGTTTCCGTAAACAGCCCGCAGGGGTTTGAGGGCGTTCAGCCCGTCGGCGACCCGTTCCGAGCCGATGTCGCCGGCGTGCCAAATCTCGTCGCAGTTGCTGAAATATTCGCCGTATCTGTCATCCCACCAGGCATGTGTGTCCGAAAGAATGCCGATTTTTGTCATGCCTTTTTTTTAATTCCGCAAAAGTAACTACATTTACGCACTTTAGACCGGTAGTGATGGAAAAAACACCCTATACCTATTTCAAGCGCGATGTGAGCTGGCTGTCATTCAATTATCGCGTGTTGCTGGAGGCGGCAGACAGGACGTCTCCGATCGGCGAACGGCTGCGTTTTCTTTCGATCTACGCCTCCAATCTGGAAGAATTTTACGAGATACGGGTGGCGGAGCATCGCGGGGCGATCATGCGGGGCAACTATGCGGCCGAGAGCGTCGAGGTTGCCGAAGCCACCCTGGAGGAGATTACGGCGGAAGTAAATCGCCAGCAGCAAGTCTTTTACCGGCTTTTTCATGAAGACATCCTGCCGGAACTGCGCCGCCGGGGTATTTACCTGTATCAGGAAGCCAAACCGAAACCGTTTCACGAGACCTTTGTGCAGAACTATTTTGCCGAAGAGGTATTTCCGTTCCTCTCGCCGGTAGCCATCGAGACGGGTATCCGTACATTTATCCGTGACCGCAGGCTCTATCTGGTGGTTCACATGCGGAAAAAAACAACCCGGGAACCGCATTACGTGCTGATCAGGATTCCGTATGCCAAAGTGCCCCGGTTCGTGCCGCTGCCGATGCACGAACAGGTGTATTATTATATGTTTATCGACGACATCATACGGGTGAATCTGCCCTCCGTTTTTCCGGGATACGAAATCGGCGGATGCTACAGCATCAAGATTTCGCGCGATGCGGATATTTATCTGGAGGAGGAAAATCCGGAAAACATGCTTCAGACGATCCGCCGGAAAGTGGAGAAACGAAAAATCGGGGCGCTGAGCCGTTTCATGTATGACTATGCGATGCCGTCCGATTTTCTGGCGACGGTATGCAAGGCGTTCGGCATAGCGGACGAAGACCTGGTGCTGGGCGGGCGTTACATGAATTTGCAGGATTTGAACAAATTTCCCTTTCCGCCCGGGAGCATGTTGACGCAATGCGTCCCGCCACCGGTGCGCGTGCCCTTTCTGGAGGAGGCGGAGTCGGTGTTTCGGGCGGTGGAAAGGCGCGACGTCCTGCTGCATTTCCCCTATCAGTCGTTCGACTACCTGATCGGCTTCCTGACGGAAGCGGCATTGAATCCGGAGGTGGAAGAAATCAAGATTACGCAGTATCGCGTGGCTGAAAATTCCGTCGTGATAAACACGCTGATCCGGGCAGCCGAGAACGGGAAGCGGGTGACGGTCTTTGTTGAATTGAAGGCCCGTTTCGACGAGGAAAACAACATGTCTACCGCGGAACAGATGGAACGGGCGGGGATTAAAATCATATACAGTATTCCGGGATTAAAGGTCCATGCCAAGGTGGCCGTCATTCTCCGCAGGGCGGAACAGCCCGGTTTTGCATATCTCAGCACCGGCAATTTCAATGAAAAGACGGCGAAGACCTATTCGGACATGGCGCTCCTGACGTGCAACCGGGCCATTGTTGCCGAAGTCCGGCAGGTGTTTTCCATACTGGAAAGCAAACCCGCAAGCCCGCATTTCCTGCATTTACTGGTTGCCCGTTTCAACATGGTACCGGAACTGGTGCGGATGATTCGGCGGGAAATCGATCATGTGAAAGCCGGCAGGAAAGGATACATTATTTTAAAGATGAACGGGCTGCATGACGAACGGATGATTGACGAACTCTACCGTGCTTCGGAAAGCGGCGTGGAGATTGACCTGATCATCCGCGGCATCTGCTGTCTGGTACCGAATCAGCCCTACAGCCGTCATATCCGCATCACCCGCATTGTGGACATGTATCTTGAACATGCGCGGGTCTGGTATTTCTACAATGACGGTGCGGAGGATATCTATCTTGCGTCGGCCGACTGGATGAACCGCAATCTGCACCGTCGCATCGAAACGGCTTTTCCCATCCTGGTGCAGGACCTCAAGCGGGAGATTCTGGACATTTTGCAAATCCAGCTGCGCGACAACGTGAAAGCCTGTTTTATCGACGAACGGCTGCACAACGTTTTCAAGCGCGATCAGGCAACCGGGTCGTCGCCCCTGCGCGCACAGGAGGCTGTCTACGATTATATCCGGAAACGGAATTAGCCGGAGAAAAGGCGGCGCGCCGCCGGTCGGAACCCCTTCGGAGCATCAGAGATCCGGAGAAGGAGACGCCGGTTGCCGCAAGGGGCTTGAAATCTCTTCCGGCAGGTGTCTGCTGCGGATGCGCCATTCGTGCGGATAAAGATTGTTGGCACGGTGGCCGATGTGCCTGACAAATCCCAGCGGCATCTTTCGGAAAGTCACCGTCACATGGCCTTTCGGCGTATCCGGCGCCAGCCTCAGGGCCTCCTTTTGCAGGTAACGGATCGCCTCCTCCCGGGCAAGCTCGACCGTCGGGAAGGCGTCGCGCCGGAAAGCCGTACTCAAAGCCAGCGCCGGCGCCGGCAGAAAGTCTTTTCCCTTCCATTCCCCGGTCGGAACGCCGGCTGTGACCACACGGAGACGTTCACTCACCGACAGCATCCACTCCGCATGAATCTCCGGAATCGCGCGCACGAAAGACGCCTCCGCCGTGAACCGGTATGCGTCGGCGTCAGACAGCCATTCCTCGCCCGGCGTATGCCGGAGCGCCGACCGCCGGTTTCCCGTTTTGAAGGGAAAAGGCCTGCACGGTCCGTCAGGCTTGCGCAGTACCGCCAGAAAAAAACCTTCGCCTGCGGTACGGTGCGGGAAGAAGCGGTAGGACGGACAGCGGTCGTCGGCGCTACAGGTGATGCGCCAGCCCGCTTCGACGTTCACCGGGACCGCCTCCGCCGGCAGCGAACGGACCAAATAACGGATATTGTCCTCATTCTCCTCGCAGTTAAAAGTGCATGTACTGTATATGCAGATACCGCCCGGCCTGAGCGCCGGCCACACATCGTGCAGGATACGCCGCTGGCGGGCTGCACACTGCATGACACTCGCCACGCTCCATTCCCTGCGGACGGCAGGGTTTTTCCGGAACATGCCTTCGCCCGAGCAGGGCAAATCGGCCACCAGCACGTCAAACCCGTGCACCAGGCGTCCCAGTTCCGCCGGATCGCTGTGGGTGACAATGACGTCCGGCATACCCCATTTGAGCACGTTCTCCGCCAGGACGGTTACCCGGCTGCGGATAACCTCGTTGCTGACCAGCAGGCTTCGACGCGGCAGCAGGCTCAACAAATGTGTTGACTTCCCGCCCGGCGCTGCACACAGGTCCAGACAGACAGCGGGCGCCGTCACATACTGTGCGACGGCCTGTTCCAGAAACATGGAGGCTGCTTCCTGCACGTAATAGACCCCGGCATGAAAAAGCGGATCGAATGTAAAGGCCGGACGTTCGGACAGGTAGTAGCCCGTGGAGCACCACATGACCCGTTCATGAGAGCGGAACGGTAACGCCGCCGTTTTGGCCGGATTGAGCCGGATACTGACCGGCGCCGCTACACGCAACGCCGCTTCCAGCTGCGGGTAATCCTCCCGCAGGCGACACATGCGTTCCGTAAAATCTTGTGGAAAATCCATCTTTTTGCAATTATCGGGGCAAAAGTAGTATTTTTGCAGCAAAGAAACCGGATGCAGCCGACGCTTTTCCGGTATGCCTCCGGACGCGTCCGGCGCGGGAAAGAACCGGAGGTCGGCCCTGTTTTTTTTAATGTATAAACAGCAACACAATGGAAACGTATCAGGCACATGAAACAGCCGTGATAGATGAAGGAAGCGTGATAGGCGAAGGTACGCGCATCTGGCATTTTTCCCATATCATGGAGGGGTGCAGGATTGGAAGGGATTGCAACATCGGACAAAACGTGGTCGTTGCGCCCGGAGTCATACTGGGCAACCGGGTCAAGGTGCAGAACAACGTATCAATCTATACGGGAGTAGTCTGCGGCGATGAAGTATTTTTAGGTCCCGGCTGCGTATTTACGAACGTCCTCAATCCGCGCAGCGCCATTTCACGCAGACTGGAATATCAATCTACATTTATTGAGAAAGGCGCTTCGATCGGCGCCAACGCAACCATTCTCTGCGGACGGCGAATCGGCGCCTGCGCCATGGTCGGCGCCGGTGCGGTAGTCACAAAGGATGTATTACCCTACGCGCTCGTTGTCGGCAATCCGGCACGCCAGACCGGCTGGGTCAGCGAATACGGTCACCGGCTGAAGTTCGACACACACGGCTTTGCCGTTTGCCCCGAAAGCGGCGACTGCTACCGTCTGCAGAACGGCAGTGTCAGGAAAGAAGAGACCGGATAACCGGAAGACCGCCGGAAGACACGACCTCTGTCCGAAAACCGTCACATCCTGTCCTGCGGCGTAAAAATATTGCCGCAGCAAATAAGATTTTGTTTAATCTCCCGTTATACGGAGAAAGAAACATTTACCAAACCAATTGAACGGAAGAAGTCTTTATGATACGGGTAGTGTTAGTCAATAAATTTTATTATCCGAGAGGTGGCGATTGCGTAGCCGTTATGGCTGCGGAGCGGTTACTGAAGGCCAAAGGTCATGAAGTAGCCGTATTCAGCATGCAATATCCGGACAATGTTTCGTCGCCGTGGGAAACCTATTTTCCGGCGGAAGTTTCCTTTTCCGGGGCGACGGTATCCGGGCGCATCCGGGCAGCCGAACGGATTTTTCGCGCCGGCGAGGTGGCAGCCCGTTTCACCCGTCTGCTGAATGATTTCAAGCCCGACGTGGTACATCTCCATAACATCCACTCCTACCTTTCGCCCGTGGTGGCGCAAATTGCCCGCCGGCAAAGGCTGCGGGTGATCTGGACCATGCACGACTACAAGCTGATATGCCCTGCCTATGCGTGCCTGCGTGCCGGAAAGCCTTGCGAAGTGTGCTTCTCCCGCAAATCCGGCGTGTTCAGACATGCCTGCATGAAGGGCAGCCGGGCGGCCAGTCTGCTGGCCTGGATGGAAGCGCTGTACTGGAACGGAAAGAAACTGGCGCGCCTGACCGACCGGTTCATCAGCCCCAGTTTGTTTCTGAAGGAAAAAATGGTCTCGGCCGGCTTCCGGGCAGAGCAGATGGAGGTGCTGCCCAACTTCATGCATCGCCCGACGCCGCCGCCGGCCGACAAAGAAGATTATTACTGCTACACGGGCCGCCTGTCCGGAGAAAAGGGCGTGGAAACCCTGCTGGAGGCCGCGAAACACCTGTCCTTTCCGCTGAAGGTCATCGGCGGAGGGCCTCTGCTGGAGACCCTGCGAAGGCAATTTCCGCAGAGGCACATTGAATTTACAGGCCCCCTGCCGGCCGAAGCGCTGCTGCCTGTTGTACAGCGGGCGCGATTCCTGGTGATGCCTTCCGTGTGGTATGAAAACAACCCGTTCAGCATGATCGAAGCGCTTTGCCTGGGAACGCCGGTGCTCGGGGCAAACATCGGAGGCATACCGGAACTGATCGAGGAAGGCAGGAACGGGATGCTGTTTGAACCGGGTCATGCGGAGCAGCTGAGGGAGCATATCCTGCACATGCGGCAGACCGCCTTCCCTTATCAGACGATTGCACAACAGGCGCTCCAGCGGTTTTCGGCCGAAAATCATTATGAACGTCTGCTGGCAGTCTATCAGGACCAGTTATCGAAACGTGATATATTCATTATTAAAAACAAAACTGCAGAATGAAGAACATTGTTCAAGGAAGTCTTATTACTACGTTTCGCTGCAATGCAAAATGTAATATGTGCAACATCTGGCAACATCCCACCCGGCCGGCAGAGGAAATAGACAGTACCTGCTATGAAAAACTCCCCGACGGCCTGCGCATCAACATTACCGGAGGAGAAGCAACCCTGCGGGAGGATATTGACGACATTTTCCGCGTGCTGTATCCGAAAGCCTCGTTACTGGAGCTGAGTACGAACGGCTATCATACGGAAAAGATCGTTGCGCTGGCAAACCGGTATCCCAACATACTGATACGTGTCAGTCTGGAAGGATTGCCCACCCTGAATGACGGCAAACGGGGTACAAAAAACGGGTTTGACCATGCGCTGCGCACGATGCTGGAACTCAAAAAAACAAAATGTAAAAACATCGGTTTTTCGGTAGTCATCTCTCCCGACAACTATAAGGACCTGCTCCATCTGTACGATCTGTGCGTGGCGCTGGATGTGGAACTCGGAAATTCCGTCGTACACAATTCGTGGTATTTCCACAAGAACGACAACCGGATCGTAAGCGAAGACGCCCTGGAACAGCACGAAAAATTCGTGAAGGCCTTGCTGACTTCCAAAAGAAGAGGATGGAAAAACAAACTCAAAGACTATGGCCGTGCCTATTTCAACCGGAGCATTCACCGCCGGCTGAGGGGCGACGAACAGGGATACCGCCCGCCATGCGGCGCACTGAAGGACTTTTTCTTTGTCGATCCCTGGGGAAACGTCAGCCCGTGTAACGGTTCCGAAGAAGAATGGATCATCGGCAACATCAGGGAAGATTCCTTTGAAAACATCATGAAGTCGGAGAAAGCCGCGGAAATCGCCGAACGGGTGAAAGCCTGCGACCGCAACTGCGCGTTTGTCGTCACCGAACGGCACGACATGCTGCGCCGGCCGTGGGTGCCGATACGGTGGATCATCCGCAACAAGATACGCATTGCCCGCGGAAAAGGGATTTGCTGGTAATGGAAATGAAAGTAAGCGTATTCGGCACCAGAGGCTTCCCGCTTGTTCAGGGAGGCGTGGAGAAACACTGCGAATGCCTGTACCCCCTGATGGACGCTTCATGCCGCTTAACCGTCTTCCGGCGAAGGCCCTACGTCCGCTCCTCCGGCGCAATCTGTGACCATATCCGGTTTGTGGACCTGCCCTCTACGCGGATCAAGGGATGGGAAACGGCCTGTCATTCCCTGCTGTGCACGGTATATTCCCTCTTCCGGCGACCGCAAGTCGCACATATCCACAACATCGGGCCGGCCCTGTTTTCTCCCCTGCTCAAGCTGGCGGGAATCAAAGTGCTCCTGACCTATCACAGCGCAAATTACGAACATAAAAGATGGAACTTCATCGCCCGGAAAATATTAAAACTGAGCGAGAAAATCGCATTGAGGACGGCCGACGCCATTATTTTCATCAGCGAGGCACAGCGGCAAAAATTCGGTCCGCGCATACAGGCCAAATCCTGCCACATCCCCAACGGGATTCAGACGCCGCAACCGACGGACGCAACCGACTTCCTGCAGGCGCAGGGCGTCCGCAAAGGCCGGTACATCCTGGCCGTTGGACGCATCACGCCCGAAAAAGGGTTCGACTGCCTGATCAATGCCTTCAAAGACGCAGCCCTCGAAAACTGCCAGCTGGTCATTGCCGGCGGGGTGGAAGGAGAATCAAGCTATTTCACGGCGCTGCAAAAGAGCGCATCGGACTGCGGCAACATCATTTTCACCGGTTACGTCTACGGCAGCCAGCTGGCGCAACTCTACTCCCATGCGGCGCTGTTTGTGCTGCCCTCCTACAGCGAAGGCATGCCGCTGGTCCTGCTGGAGGCCATGAGCTACGGACTGGCGATGCTGGCCAGCGACATCCCGGCCAACCGGGCCGTGAACCTGCCGCCCCAGGTCTATTTCGCCACGGGAGATGAAAAGGAACTGGCCGACCGGCTCCGGCAAAGGATGTGCAACCCTGCGCCGGAAAAAATCCGTTACCGCATTCCGGACGCCTACAACTGGAAACAGATCGCCCGGCAGACGGTTGAAATCTACGGCGCCCTCTGCGCCGGACGCTACGGATGACGCGCGTTAGCGGCAGGACTGACTTTGACGCCTCATATCCGAGAGAATCAGTCCGGTCAGCATCATGACAAAAAAACCGCCCTGAGCAATGAAGGTGGCCGCCGTAGTCCCTTCGACGGCCAGAAAACCGACAATCAGTATGATGATAACAAAAGACCTGGAATCCTTCGTCTTTTGATAATAGAGGAAAGTCTTTCGGAGAAGATAGACCCAGAACAGCAGGTATAGCATGATGCCCGCCACACCGAACTGGGCCAGCGACGGATAATAGGTGTCGGAGATAAAATTGTGATACTGTTTGCTGATCCCCCACACGTTGTCGATTCCGTATTTTGTATACAGCTCCGAGTAATATTCGCCGGAGGAATAGGTCGCAAAACTGGCGAAGCCGCTCCCGAACGGAAAGTAATCGTGCAGGACTTCCGGAAACGTGCGGTACAGCACAAAACGGGCAATCATATCCTTGTCCACCGTACCGGTGCCCATGATTGCCTGAAAGAAATAATAGGAAATTTTATTCCACGCAACCAGAATCATCATCCCGAACGTAAGCATCAGCAGGGAGACGTTTTTGACATTCAGCTTGAATCGCGATACGTTGGCGAAAAAGAGCATGGTAAAGAACGACAGGGCAAAAAAGCCGTAAAACTTGGCGCGACCGCAGAAAATGCCCAGAGACAGCAGCATTAAAAAGATCATCCGGTTGCGCCACGTATAGGCGCTGCAATAGAGATAGCAAAGCGACACCACGGTCACGGAAATGCCGTAATAGAGCGAATGGCGCATCACGATCTCGAAAATCTTCTCATACACAAGCGAGATGACCCCGACGGGCAGTAAAAAAGCGACCCAGAAAAGTACGGCAACCTCCCTGATCAGTTTTTTGCGCGACTCGGACAGCACCGGTTTCAGCTGATATACACAAAAAAAAGCCATGTAAGGCTTCATTTGAATGACCAGATCGTTGAATATGCCCGTTTTACTGTTGCTCCCGATGCGGAGGGAATAGAGCGTATAGAAGGCAAAAACGCCAAGAGTAAATAAAAAGGCCTTGTTGAGCCGCCAGTCCGGCGTTTTCAGCATCACGTACAGGAAAAAGAGGAACAGCGCCAGCGAACAAAGTTCGTCCGTATAGCTGAAACCGATGGTCTGATACAGCAGCACCCCGAATATCAGCGTGAAAAGAAATAAAATACTGAAATACCTGTCTATAAACAATTGCTTCATAAATGATCCGTTCTATAAGCTTCCGTGATAAAACGGACGGCAGCCCGTTTTAGTATGAGTGGTTAGTGGTTAGTGATTAGTGGTTAGTGAATAGTGAATAGTGAATAGTGAATAGTGATTAGTGATTAGTGATTAGTGATTAGTGGTTAGTGGTTAGTGGTTAGTGGTTAGTGATTAGCGGTTAGTGATTAGTGAACAGTGATTAGTGATATGAAATCGGTAATCGTTCACCGTTCATCACTAACCACTAACCACTAACCGCTAACCACTGTTCACTATTCACTATTCACTGTTCACTGTTTACGGGATGACGACGGTTTCGATGTGCGACCAGGGTCCTTTTTCGCCGCGGGTATTCTCCCAGCGCATGGCGACGCAGAGGATCAGGCCCGCCTGCCGGTCGGAAAATTCGAAGAGATAAGGCGTGCGGGTGGCAAATTCGGAACCGGTCAAATCTTCGACCGACTTGGGTTCTTCGCCCGGCTTGCAGACGAGATACCGGATTTCGGCGCCCTGCGTGCCGAAGGGTTTGGCCTTCGAGCCTTCGCTCATTTCGTCCCAGAAATGGAGATAGACCCAGCCGTGTTCTTCACCGACGGCAAAACGCATCTTGGGCGACGTGTGCGGCCGCGGATGCCGCGGATACGGCCCCCGACTGGGCGGATTGATGTCCAGTCCGTCAAAGTCCTCCGGTTCGAGGTAGGGGTTGTGAGACAGATACTGAGCCAGCTGCTGGACGGCTTCGACAAAAATTTTCTTCTTCTTCATCATGGCGTCGTGATACATCGGCGAATGGGTTTCCGGCTTGCTGTACGTCTCGTAGGCCGTACGCATGTCGGTAAATTTGGTTTCGGTCTCCTGGACAAGGATGCTGTCCACTTTCCACTGGGTATAATGCGCGTTCAGGTATGCGAAAAACCGGACCGCCCAGTCAATTAACTTAACAATGTTCTTGGGTAAATAATTCTTTTTACTCATCTCTTCTGTTTTTAAATTATTAATATAAAGTCGTTTGTTATTTATTTGAATAGCTGATTCCACACTCGCCAGCGCCCGGCGCCCGACGATCGGCATCCGGTTCCCAACAATTGGCATCCAGTTCCCGATAACCGGCATCCGGTTCCCGACGATTGGCATCCGGTTCCCGATAACCGGCATCCGGTTCCCAATAACCGGCATCCAGTTCCCGACGATTGGCATCCGGTTCCCAACAATTGGCATCCGGTTCCCGATAACCGGCGTCCGGTTCCCGGCAACCGGCGCCCGATGCTCCGGCACAGGTGACGCCGAAACTTTGCGGCGCCGGCGTATAAACTCCGATGCGGAAAAAAAAAGCGATTGCCGAAGGATGCGCATGACGGACACGAAGGGCGAAATTCCGCTCCGCATCAATGAAAGACGGCCGTTTTGTCGCTATCCGTCCGTTGATCTTTCTGAACACTCGGTCCTGTTTCCGATTCACACTGTTCGGCATTGGGTTACAGTTTTTTTTTATTCGGAGCAAATATATTTACTTTCCAACATAAAACAAACCATTGATATGTTAAAAAAAACGGAATCATGTCGTCGCTGTTCTTTAACCGTTTACACAAAAGACGGTTAGCAAACGGACTCTCTGTTGGTTAAAGCTCAATGCCTTTGCTCCGTCAGTTAAAACAGACGGCAATATATAGAGAATGAGGCTAAAGCCCGTGCGGAACGGAGTACATCGGCGGCCTGCGCGGGCTTTAGCCCCATTCCCCTTTAGGGCCGTCTGCTTCAGACGGACAGACGGCGCCTCAAAAAAAGAAATTGCCAACAGTTTCGTAATGCGGTGGCGCCGTGTATTTTTTTTATCTTTGCCTCCCGATTATAAATGAATGAATGATGCAATCGACAATAGACCAAAAGGATGCTGAGAAGTTCCGCACGGCGGGCGACAGGGTATCGATGAAACCGAAACATCCGGCCGAATCAGGCCCGTATCCGCCGTTCACGGTGGTACGGAGTGAAAACGTCCGGCGAAGCGGCCACCTCATCCGGACCGGGTCAGGTGATCCGCCGGCTTCGCCAGTGAACGGAGCGGAAGAGCGGAAAAGAAAAAAAGAGCGAAGAAATACACGCTCCTCCGCTTCAGGCGCCGGCGACCGGGCCGTCTGTTTGCCCGGCAACGGGACACGTCTTGCGTATGCTTCATTCCGCCGTGCGGATGCGCGACGGGGGTTTGTTTCATTGACGATAACCGCATGATCCATGAACAGAATTGTCGGAAAGGAATTTTTTTCGGAAAACGTAGTCAAGCTGGAGGTTGAGGCGCCGCTCATTGCCAAATCCAGGAAAGCCGGTCATTTTGTGATTGTGAGAGTCGGCAGGTATGGCGAACGGATCCCCCTGACCATTGCTGCCGCCGACGTGCGGAAGGGTACGATTACGCTGGTGGTACAGCGGGTCGGCAAGTCGTCTGCCAAGATATGCGCGCTGAACGAAGGCGATGCAATCACCGATTTGGTCGGGCCGCTGGGCAGGGCGACGCATATCGAACGCTTCGGAACCGTCGTATGCGCATGTGGCGGCGTGGGTGCGGCGCCGATGCTGCCGATTGCGACGGCGATGAAACAGGCCGGGAACAGGGTCGTCACCGTCCTGGCCGCACGGACAAAAGACCTGATTATGCTGGAAGATGAATTTCGGCAATGCTCCGATGAAGTGAGGGTAATGACCGACGACGGCTCGTATGGCGTCGGAGGACTTGTCACCGACGGAGTGGAAGAGGTCCTCCGGCAGGAGAGGGTAGACCTCTGCGTCACCATCGGCCCGGCCGTGATGATGAAATTCGTGGCCCGGTTGACTGGAAAATATGCGATTCCGACCGTCGCCTCGCTGAATACCATTATGGTGGACGGCACCGGGATGTGCGGCGCCTGCCGTGTGAGCGTCGGAGGGAAAACGAAATTTGTCTGCGTGGATGGTCCGGAATTTGACGCCCATGAAGTGGACTTTGATGAAATGATAATGCGACTGAACGCATATAAAGAAGTAGAATAAGATGATTGACAGGGAAAATTTGAAAGTCAGGCGGGAGGCGCCCTGGCGTGAAGCGTTGCGCCGGAGTATGAAGAACAGGGAGCGTGTCGCCATTCCCCGCGTGAAGATGCCGGAACTCGACGCCGCCCGTCGCAGTCGCAGTTATGAGGAGGTGAACCTGGGTTTGACGGCGGCACAGGCGCTGAGCGAGGCGAAGCGTTGCCTCGACTGTCCCGATCCCTCGTGCATGGCCGGTTGTCCGGTAGAAATCGACATTCCCGGATTTATCAAAAACATCGAACGGAATGACCTGCTCGAAGCTGCCCGCGTGTTGAAAGAAACCTCGGCCTTGCCGGCTGTCTGTGGCCGCGTCTGTCCGCAGGAAAAGCAATGTGAAAGTCTCTGTATCCACCTGAAGATGAAAAGCAGTCCCGTGGCCATCGGCTACCTGGAACGCTTTGCCGCCGACTTCGAACGCACGGGCGGCAATCTCTCCGTCCCCGCCTGTGCTCCGGCCTGCGGGCAGCGGATTGCCGTCGTTGGCTCCGGCCCGGCCGGATTGTCCTTCGCCGGCGACATGGCGCGCTTCGGATACGGGGTGACGGTATATGAAGCGCTGCACGAAATTGGCGGCGTCCTGAAATACGGCATTCCTGCATTTCGTTTGCCGAACGGCATTGTCGACGTTGAAATCGATATCCTGAAACAGATGGGCGTCCGGTTCGTCAAAAATTGCATCGTGGGGAAAACGATTTCATACGAAGACCTGCATGACGAAGGATATCAGGGTATTTTCATTGCCGGTGGCGCCGGACTGCCCAACTTCATGAACCTTCCGGGTGAAAACCTGGCCGGCGTGCTTTCCGCCAACGAATACCTGACACGTGTCAATCTGATGGGCGCCAATCGTGCCGAAACGGACACGCCCGTGTTTTTCGGCAGGAACGTCGCCGTCATCGGCGGCGGCAATACCGCGATGGATTCCATACGCACCGCCCGGCGGCTGGGCGCCGAAAGGGCCATGATTGTCTACCGGCGCTCGGAAGAGGAGATGCCCGCCCGTATCGAAGAAGTGAAACATGCCAGGGAAGAAGGCGTTATCTTTCTGAACCTGTACAGCCCCGTCGAATACATCGGCGACGAAAAAGGACATGTGAAGCAGATGGTGTTGCAGAAAATGAGACTGGGCGAGCCGGATGCTTCCGGTCGAAGACGTCCGGTCGAGATTCCGGGCGCCATCGAGACGGTTGACGTGGATATGGTCGTCGTGGCCATCGGCGTCTCGCCCAATCCGCTGGTGCCGTCCGCCTTCAAGGGGTTGCAAGTCAGTAAGTGGGGCACGATCATCGTCGATCCGCAAACGATGCGGACCGACCTGCCGGATGTCTATGCCGGCGGCGACATGGTCCGTGGCGGGGCAACCGTCATTCTGGCCATGGGCGACGGGCGCAAAGCGGCCGCAGCCATGCACGATGCCATGAAAAAACATCTTGTCCGACACAGTCCGCTGGTATGACGGCGGCGCCTGTGTCCTTTCATCCGTTGATTTGTAATGCGAAAAAGGTTGTCGGCGCAGGTTGCGGGATGCAAACGGTGTTTCTCCGGGTGAAAGCCGAAAACCAAAGCGTTCCGGAGACTTCGCATGAAATCTCCGGAACGGAGGAGAGGAATCTTATCCTTTCAGGATTTGCAACGCTTCTTCGCGATAGCAGTCCATCAGGTATGGAATACCCGTCACCCTGGCACACTCTTCGGTGAGAGACATCAGTTCGTTACGGGTAATTACCGAAACATGGAAACGCCGTGCACCGGCCATCAGTTGCTGGAGACCGACCCTGATCTTGTCGGCATAACTGTAGATGCCGATGGCGCCCAGCGGGATATGCCTCATTTCGTCCGCGCCGACGATATCCTTTACTTTTTCGTAGTTGACGAATATCTCTTCCGGCGTAGCGCCATACTCGGAAACGTTTTTGGGCAGGTTTCCTTCCTTGATCCACTGAGCGATGTTCTTGCCAACCATGCCGGGGATCATCAGCGCGCGTCCCATGCAGACGGCTTTTACGTAGGGCGCACCCAGCGCGAGGGCTTTGAAGACGCCGTCTTCGGAGCTGAAACCGCCGGCAAAAGCCAGATCGGGTACACGTGCGCCTGTCGCGGCGAGAATCCCGGCGTATTCGCGGGCTGCGCTGTGCAGATAAATCGAGGGTATGCCCCATTCTTCCATCATCCGCCAGGGACTCATCCCCGTTCCGCCCGAGGCGCCGTCGATGGTGAGGAGGTCGATTCCGGCTATCGAGCTATACTTGATGGCCATCGCGAGTTCTTTCAGGCTGTAGGCGCCGGTTTTGAGCGTGATGCGCTTGTAACCCAGCGCGCGCAGCCGTTCTACTTCCTTCATGAAACCTTCTTCGGTGACAAATCCCAGCCGGCTGTGGCGTTCAAATTCCTTGATGGCGCCGGATTCGCAGGCCGCTTGGACGATGGGGTCCGAGGGATCGGGCGTCACGATATAGCCGCGTTTCTGGAGTTCCAGGGCGCGTTCCAGCCGGTTGACCTTGATTTCACCGCCGATGCATTTAGCGCCCTGTCCCCATTTGAGTTCGATGGTTTCGATGTGGTGCCGGTCGATGATGTATTCGGCCACGCCGAGGTTCGTATCTTCCACATTCATCTGGATCAGGATTTCACCGTATCCGTTGTGATAGCGGTTGTAGGCTTCGATACGCCGGTCCATGTCCGGCGCTTTCTTCACTTTTTTTGTCTCGCCGAGTTCCAGCGCCGGATCAATGCCGCAGACGTTTTCCCCGCACACAATAGTCACGCCCGAAATGGCTGCGCCCACTGCGAAATGTTCCCAGTTCTTCCGGGCAATTTCGGTCGAACCGAGTGCACCGGTGAAAATCGGAACCGCCATTTTTACTTTTTTATCCCAGCCGTATTCGGTTTCGGTATTCACGGCGGGAAAACGGGCCGTGTCGGGACCGGCTTCCACGCCTGCCGGCAATCCTTCCGCTCCCAGGGCATATCCCTGGATGTTGAGATGGGAGTAGTCAACGGGATAATCCTTGTCGCCTCCGGCGGTTACGTCGCCGAAAGGACCCGGATAAATTAACTCCCGGCCCCGATAGGTAGCCTTAAACACTTCACAATTGCCCCTGCATCCATCGATGCATCTGGAACATAATCCACTACAGGGGACAATACTCTTCGACCGGTTGATCGATCGGGTGGCATCATTGCCGTTTGGTCTTTGTAAATTCATTGCAATACTTGTTTTAATGTTATGATACAGTTTAATGAAATTGAATGAGTTCATTCAAAAAACGGCGCAAATATCCACAATGATATTGAATTATGCAAGAGCTGGCAGCAAAAAAACAGACTTTTTTTATGCTGCGACGGCTTTTTCTGTTTTTTTTTACAAGACAAAGCCCTTTCACATACCCAAAAGAGGTTGCTCGAAGCTGTGTTCTTTCGACCATCCTTAAAATGACGGGGTCGGCAGATCGGTAAAGACAAAGGATTCGCGGAGTACCTGAGGCAATGAAAGGCTTCACGCGCCGCGCTGGTTTTTCAGTCCTGCGGCCACCGGTTAAACGGATGTCTGGCGAGCATGGCGTTGTAGTATTTCAGGTCGCCGGTAACTTCTTCGCCCAGCCAGTCCGGGCGTTCAAACGTATCCTCTTCGGAAGCCAGTTCGATTTCCGCCACGACAAGGCCCTCGTTCTCTCCGTGAAAGACGTCCACTTCCCACGTATGCCGCCCGGCCCGTATCCAGTGCCTGACCTTGTCGATCGTGCCGGGCAGGCAGAGCGCCAGCAATTCTTCGGCGTCATCCGGCGGAATGGCCTGTTCAAACTCGTAGCGGCTCCATCCGCGTTCGTTGGCGGCGCTCTTGACGGTCAGAAATCCCCTGTTGTCACAGATGCGCACCCGTACCGTGCGCTCTTTGTCCGAGCAGAGGTAGCCCTGTACCATCCGGGAACAGCGGACCGCAAAGGGCCTGAAGTCTCCCGCGACCAGGAACTTGCGTTCGATTTCCTGCGCCACGGCTACCTGATTTTAACCGATGTTGCGCCAAATCCGTATTCGAGGAAGGATGCGTCCTGAAATTCGCAGGATTTATAGTGCGTTTTCAACTCCTTTTCGATGGCCGCCCGCAGTATGCCTTCGCCCTTGCCGTGGATGAAAATGATTTTCTGTCCTTTCCGACCGGCATGGCGGCGCATCGTTTCGTGGAACTTGTCCAGCTGATAGTTCAGGATGTCGCCCGCGCTCATGCCGTCGGTAGAATCCAGCAGTTGCTGGATGTGCAGATCTACCTCGATGACGGGTGGAGGCGTTTGCCGGGGCTTGGAGATGATCTGTCCGGGAGGATCGGGCAGGTCTTTCTGTTTTTGCCGCATGGCTTCCTGCAATTCGGCTGCCGAAACGAGCCATTGCTTTTCGGGCACGTCGGCGCGTATAACGGGAAATATCAGGGCTGCCTCGTCAAAGAAATCGTTTTCCATGAAACAGTGTGTCTTGTAAAACTTCACCGTGTCGATCCGCAGTTCCACCGAGCAGGCATTTTTCAGTGTAAACGGCTTCTCCTTCTTGAAGGCTATCAACTGTACGCAAATCCGTTCCAGGTCGTTCAGGTTTTCTTTCCGAAACTCTTCCATGAAAATTTTCGTATCTGGTTCGATTTCTCCCCGGTAGCGGCTTGTCCAGCTGCTGTTGCTGCAACTCATATAGTTGAAAAGCAAATAATAATTGCTTTCATTGATGAAGTAGGCTTCATAGCTGCCTGGCGTCGCTGCTTTGGGGTCGACCGGCAGGTATGCGAGATAGACGTTCAACCGTTCTCCTCCGGGCGATTCCCTTGCAGGTTCCTTTTGCGGCTCCGGTTTCACGGCCGGCGGTTCCTGCTTTGGCGGCCGGCTGCCGCGCGAAAAATCCGCGCCTTCACTGATCACTACACATTCGGAGATGAGAACCGGAAAATCAAATCCGCTCTCATCTTCTACCAAAACCATCTGTTTGTTTTTAAATGCCTTGACGATTCCGCCGCCTACGCTGTTCAGAAAGCGTACCTTATCTCCTGTTTTTACCATGCAATTCCTGTTTCTGTCCGCTGCAACGACCGATAAAATTCAGCAGTCTCCGGCAACACAGATTCAACAGCTGAATGTAACTTGTTCATGCAGAAAAAAATTAAACATGCCTACTCCGAACGCAAGTTAAACCGGTAATCTCCGGATGCGAGCGACAGACACAGTCCCTGTCCGCAGGCCGTGACGTCCCAGACGCCGGGCACGCCGCTCACAAAGGCGCCGTTCTGCCATACCACTTCGTCGCTTTCGGTCAGTCTGATCTTCGATAATGAATCTGTCGGCAGGAAAACGGTAGCCGATGTATTGGCCGGCAGCGACACTTCATAGCTGTATTGCCCGTCATTTTGGCGTTCCCATCCGGAGGTGATCCGTCCCGGCAGCATTTGCAGCGAGGCTTTCGCCATTTGAAGACCGGCAGGCATACAGGGATGCAGATGTACATGCCTGTATCCGTTTGTCGTCTTTCCCTCCAGGGGCGATCGAATGCCTGCCAGATACCGGTAGAAGTACTCCGTGATGGAGCCGAACATCTGATGGTTGTGCGAGTTTTCACCTTCCCATTTTTCCAGCAGGGTGGTGGCATGATTGTTAATCCAGTAGCCGAAACCCGGATACGTTTCCTGCGTGGCTACCGAACAGGCAAGGTCATGATAGCCTGCGTCGGACAGCACGGGCCAGAGGTATTTTGTTCCGATGATGCCGGTGTTCAGATGATTGTCCCGACGCTGGAGATCGGTGATGACCGTGTTTAACACGCCTTCGCGATATTCCTTCGGCACCAGATCACCGACCAGTGCGAGCAGCTGATAGGTCTGGTAGGTGGTGGAATCGGTACCGTAGAGCAACGTTTCCGCAGAGAAAAACTTGCTGTTAAACGCCTGCCTGACGGTATCGCTGAGTGACAGATAGTGCCGTGCATCATCCGGATGACCGAGCGCCGCTGCAATCCGCGACAGCAGGAGGGCGTCGTAGTAATAATAAAAGGTATTGACGACGGCATGGTTGGGACAGTCGTCCTCTCCCGGTGCGCACCATTCGCCCAGCGAATACCAGTATCCGTCGAAATAGTCAATGATATGGGGATCTTCCGGATGGGCGTCAATACGCGCCAGGTTTCTTAAATAATCCATATACCGTTTCATGTTGGGATAATGCTCGTTCAGTATTTGCACATCGTCGTAATAATGATACATCCACCAGGGGATCAGAATATACGCGCTGCCCCACGCAACGCCTCCGCCCATCCCGCCGACAATGGGCGGAGCGGTATTGGGAATCCGGCCGTTGGGTTCCTGTGCATCACGCATGTCATTGAGCCATTTGTAATAGAAGGGAGCCATCTGGAAGTCGTGCATGGCAGCTTCGGCAATCACCTGCCCGTCGCCGGTATAGGCCCCCTTTTCGCGATGCGGACAGTCGGTCGGATAGCCCACCGTGTTGCCTTTCTGCGCCCACAAACCCGCTTCATGAATCCGGTTCAGCAGCGTACTGGAAGACGTCCATTCGCCGTTTCTGTCCAGCGCGGAACGGACAACGCGGCCTTCAATCTTCAGGTCTGTCAGGTCCTGCCCGTCGGAAACGGCTACTTCCACGTAACGGAAACCGGTGTAGAAGAAATGCGGTTCGTATGTTTCCTTTTCATTGCCTTTCAGGGTATAGTCCGTCCATACGCGGGCATGATAGTCGAACTTTTCGCTCAGGGTATCGCCCGGTTCCAGATTTTTCGCAAAGAGCGCGTCATTCAGCGTTTCCGCCCCGCGTATCCGGATGGTCTGTCCGGCCGTTCCCTGCACTTCCACGCGCCACCATCCCACGATGTTCTGTCCGAGATCAAACAGATAGACGCCTTTGGCCGGGCGCGTGCCGGTAACGGGCGTAAGAGTCTGCGTGACTTCAATCGGCACGGACTGCCATTTCAGGGCGCCACCCGGGCCTGGAACCACCGCCACCCTGCGCCATCCGGCATCGTCGAATCCGGCAGACGCCCATCCCGTCATTTCCCGGCGGGCATCGTAATCCTCGCCGCCATAGATATGGTTAAACGTGACCGGGCCGAACGCATATTTCCACTGTCCGTCGGAAAGTACCAGCTTTTCGCTGCCGTCCCGGTAAACAATTTTTACCTGCATCGAAAAGCAGGGATTGCCCAGACGCGGATCGCCGCTCCAGCCATAGCGTCCGTCGGTATTGAAGATATTGTATGCGCTGTTTCCCAGCATGACGCCCAGTGCATTTTCTCCCTTTTTCAGCAGCGCCGTCACGTCATGGACGGAATACAGCAGTGTTTTGCGGTAATCGGTAATCGCAGGATGCAGTTTGTCGTTTCCCACTTTCTGTCCGTTCAGATACAGTTCATAAAACCCTGCGGCCGTGACAAAGGCATACGCTTCCCTTACGTTTTGCTCCACCGCAAAGGTATTCCTCAGCAGCGGACTTGCCCCCTCCAAGTCCTCCTCCGTACTGATCCACTGCGCCTTCCATTCGTCCTGACGGAACAGTCCCGTATGAAAAAAGGCCGGTTCGCTCCAGACTTCCCTGTCATTAACGACCGCACAGACTCTCCAGAAATAAGAGCAGTTGCTGCGAAGGGCTTCGCCTTCATACGCTATCTGAATCGTATTGTCCGATTCCTGCACTCCCGAATCCCAGCAGTTCCCGCGCCTGTTTCGCACATCGGCAGGATTGTCGCTTACAATCAACCGATAAGCCGTCTGGTAAACGCCCCGCTCTTTCGCCGCAATGCTCCATGAAAAACGGGGATGAGGTACATCTATTCCGGCCGGCCGGGCCAGGTATTCACAACGCAAATCCCCGACAGACGGGGAAGAAGTACAGGCGCCTGAAAGGCAAATGCAGATGGCCCACATGCTCGCTGCACATCTGCTGAAATTTATATTCCGGTTCATAACATGATGCTTTGTAAAATGAATAATGCTGCAAACATACTACATTTCATGCAGATTCTGCGGATTTTGAGCCGTTTTTTTCACAGGGCAGGAAGCGTGCATTTTCTCCGGATACGTCTGTATTTTCGGTCGGAAAGACACACAAACACGGTCTTTCAGCATCGCCCGTGTCGATAGCGAATAACTTCACAAATTTTTCCTGATGATTTCATGAACGCTTGAGCGAATCCGGATACAGGTCTCGCGAAAGGAAGACATAGCGCTGCCGGCTGCTCGGCATTGCTTTAGCCCTGCTTCGTCCGGTATAATCGACCGAAGAAAATCGGCGGACGGTCGTCGGGAGACTTTAATCGACCGAAGAAAGTCGGCGGACGGTCGTCGAGAGACTTTTATCAACTGAAGAAAGTTGGCGGACAGTTGTCGAGAGACTTTAATCGACCGAAGAAAGTTGGCGGACGGTCGTCGAGAGACTTTTATCTACCGAAGAAAGTCGGCGGACGGTCGTCGAGAGACTTTTATAAACCGAAGAAAGTCGGCGGACAGTCAATATGTTCCTCTGTATCCTTAAGGCATTTCAAACTGTCACACCCTGCACACCGGAGGTATCAGGATGCGACAGGCTGAAAATGCAGACATATAACCAATATTTACGCAAAAAGGATTTTATCCCGAAATGTCCGTTGGAAGGTAATCATTTTACAATGAACACCGGTTATCATTAGATTCTTAACGGACATTCCGGGTTTATGGATTCCGCAGCGGTATTATCCTGTTTGACGTATCGTATTTTTCAATTGATCAAATCAGACCGCTCAAAGTATAAACCGGCATCCATCTGCGGGAAGCCGGCAGAGGTTCGGCTTTGAAATGCAGAGTCATGCCAAAACGCCGGTGAATCGGCAAAATTCCGTATATTTGCCCGATTTTTTTCGCAAAATGGCGGAATATTCGGAAAAAGACTGTACTTTTGATAACGGATTCAGTGTTGCAAAATATAAAAATGGAGAAGATTGACAAATTAGACCGGCAGATACTAGGTATCATTTCAAAAAATGCGCGAATGCCTTTCAAGGAAGTCGCGGAGGCCTGCGGCGTGTCGCGTGCGGCCATTCATCAGCGGGTTCAGCGCCTGATGGACATGCGCGTCATATTAGGTTCCGGGTATCATATCAATCCCAAAATACTGGGCTATAATACCTGCACCTATATCGGCGTAAAACTGGAACGTGGCTCCATGTACAAGGACGTGGTCCCGGAACTGGAAAAGATTCAGGAAATCATAGAAATCAATTTTACAACCGGCCCCTATTCAATGCTCATCAAACTGTATGCCCGCGACAATGAACACCTGATGGAACTGCTGAACGGGAAAATACAGGAAATTCCGGGCGTGACCGAAACCGAAACGCTCATTTCACTCTGCGAAAGCCTGAAAAGGGAAATCCCGTTCAACCTGTGAACGAGGTATATTGTCGAAAGACAGGCGACAGGCAATGTCCTGCATGGAGAAGTTGCCCATACTGAGCTTCCGCTGCGCCTTTTCATACGCCGCCTTCAACGCCTTCTCCCTGTCCGCAACCGCCTTTGCCGACGTCATATAAATCCGCCCGAAATGAGGCGCCGCGTTTGAGAACAGCCCCGAAAGAAGCCTTTTTTCCTTTTTTTGTATCTTTGTCGCCGAAACAGGCATGGATCATGATTTGGAAATATGATTTTTTAGTAATAGGTTCGGGGATAGCGGGAATGAGTTTTGCACTCAAGGTTGCCGGCAAGGGATCGGTGGCGCTGCTCTGCAAGTCCGGACTGGAAGAAGCGAATACGTATTTTGCCCAGGGAGGCGTTGCATCAGTTACCAACTTCATGGTCGACAATTTCGACAAGCACATCGAAGACACGCTCGTTGCCGGCGATTTGCTCGGCGACCGGGCGGCCGTGGAAAAGGTCGTGCGCAGTGCACCGGAACAAATCGGGGAACTGATCGGCTGGGGCGTCGATTTCGACAGGGACGAGAAAGGTGATTTCGACCTGCACCGCGAGGGTGGACATTCCGAACACCGGATTCTCCACCACAAGGACAATACCGGCGCCGAAATTCAAAACAGCCTCATCCGTGCCGTGAAGAGGCATCCGAATATCCGGGTTTGCGAAAATCATTTTGCTATCGAAATCCTGACTCAACACCACCTTGGAGTTACCGTCACCCGTCAAACGCCGGACATCCGGTGCTACGGCGCCTATGTGATGGACATGACAACCGGACGTATTGACACGTTCCTCTCCAAAATCACGCTGATGGCCACCGGCGGCGCCGGCGCCGTGTACCGGACAACCACCAATCCGCTGGTGGCTACCGGCGACGGCATCGCCATGGTCTACCGTGCAAAGGGAACGGTGAAGGACATGGAGTTTATCCAGTTCCATCCCACGGCGCTTTACCACCCCGGCGACCGTCCTTCGTTCCTCGTCTCCGAGGCCATGCGCGGATACGGCGCCGTACTGCGTACCCGGGACGGCAGGGAATTTATGCACAAATACGACGGACGGCTTTCACTGGCGCCGCGCGACATCGTGGCTCGGGCGATTGACAGTGAGATGAAAAACCGCGGCGACGACTGTGTCTATCTGGACGTCACTCACAAGGATGCGGAAGAAACGAAAAAACATTTTCCGAATATTTACCGCAAATGCCTGAGCCTGGGTATCGACCTGACGAAAGATTATATTCCCGTCGCCCCGGCCGCTCACTATCTTTGCGGGGGGATTCGGGTGGATTTGAATGCCCGCACGTCCATCGAACGCCTCTATGCGGCAGGCGAATGTGCCTGTACCGGGCTGCACGGCGGCAACCGACTGGCATCCAATTCGCTGATTGAAGCAATCGTCTATGCCGACGCAGCCGCCGGACACAGTACACGCCTGATCGGACAGATCGAGTATCAAACCAATATTCCCGAATGGAATGACAAAGGCACGCGATCGCCGGAGGAAATGGTGCTGATCACGCAAAGCATCAGGGAGGTAGAGCAAATCATGTCTACCTATGTCGGGATTGTACGTTCCGATCTGCGGCTGAAGCGGGCATGGGTGCGGCTGGATATCCTGTACGAAGAAACGGAAAGCCTCTTTAAACGCTCGATTGCGTCGAAAGACATTTGCGAACTGCGCAATATGATTAATGTAGGGTATCTGATTACGCGACAGGCCATCGAACGGAAAGAGAGCCGCGGGCTGCATTATACACTGGATTACCCTCCCAAAAAATAACATCCCCCGGCCCTCAGTCTTTCTTCTAATTCAGGGAAATACCTGCCCCAAACGAGCGAAGGTCCGGCCCGCGTCTCTGCTGAAACATGGAGAAAGGCTGGTAATAGCCGAAAACTCCGAATTTGGAGAATCCCACGTGCAGGAACAGGCGCATGTTCACAGGAAGGATTTTCAGATTACGAAACTCTTCCCTGTCAATGCCCTTGCCGCTGTTAACCTCTATGCACGACTTGGAGTAGAGTTTCACCAGTCCTTCGACACCACCCTGCATATAGAACGTTTTGCCGTTGGCGTGCGTCTGATATTCGAGCAGCAACGGAATTTTACCGTAATAAACAAGCAGTTTGCTGTCCTTATACGTCCTGTCGTCATAGAAAAAATCGGTGTGCCCGCCTTTGTTTTGCAGGCTGACATTGCCTCCGAAGTGAAAGCGCGTCCAGTCGAAACCGATACCCG
Organism: Tannerella sp.; assembly: GCA_031276675.1. Classification (GTDB taxonomy): domain Bacteria; phylum Bacteroidota; class Bacteroidia; order Bacteroidales; family Tannerellaceae; genus Tannerella. The sequence goes on along the minus strand of JAISMO010000130.1, from coordinate 14,059 downwards.
AAACCAGCAGCCAGTGAGGATGAATGGGAATTTCCCGGTCCTCGACGTTCAAGCTGACGGAGTATGAGCGTTCCGGTATGAGATCGGCGGCATCGGGAAGTCCCCTCAGGTTTGAGAAGGCAAAACCCGGTCCTGCCCAGTGGGATTCGACGGCTACCCTTTTCTTTTTCCATGAAAAAACGATGTCATAAAGTGAACCGTCGAGCGTGACCGAACTGCATTCCTGCGCAAAAGCCGTATTTGCGGAAAACATCACTGCACAAACGGCGATGATGAACTGTACTGTTTTTTTACTGTATAAAAATTTCATGATCCGTGAATGTATTAAAATTATTTCCTGTTGATTTTGATGAATAAATTCTTCAGTTTGTTGAGTTCGCCGTCGAGTTGTCCGGCTGGAAAGGATCCGCTGAGATAGACGAGCGTTATTTTGTTGTCGTGTCGCGAATAGAGAATGTATTCGGCAACGCTCGACACACGGTCTTTCCCAAGAGCGTAGGAGGCATTGCGGAGATGTCCGTTTCTGCGTATCTCTTTGATTACGGTACCCTTGCCGGAGCGTTCTCTTCGCTCATAATCGCGACGGATCGCTGTTTCGATGCGCTGTGCCGGCTCTGACTCCGCTTGCATCATCAGGCATTTGTATTCATCAATCAGCGTATGGTTACCGAGTACGTCTTTGCCGAGCGTGATCATGACGGAGCCATGCAACAGTCCGTATTCGTTGAACAGGGTGTCCACGCTCAGTTTTTGCTGTGCACGGCCTGTTGACAGGACCAGCATAAAACCGGACAGTATAATGATTTTCTTCCACATAATTCATTTATCTATTAAGTTCCATATCCGTAAACAGATTCAAGGCCTCGATTTGCAGGGTGTAGACGTTGGCGGTTTCTTCCGCGAGGTTTTCGAGGCTGTTAAGCGTTTCGTTGCCGATGATTTCGATGTCGGTAATTTTCTGCGTATGGATGTAGGCAAGCGATTTCACGTCCTTTCCGGGAGATTGCCGCAGGTCGTGCCTCTTCAGGGCAAAGATCAGCAGGGCACAGGCGGCAACGGCCGTTACCGGGAAAAACAGCTTCATAACACGTGATTTCCGGGATATCCAAACTTCTCTTTCCAACACGCCTCTTTCTTCGTTGAAATAGTCGAAGACAGGCTTGTATAACTCCAGTTCGGGCGCTATCTTTTTGCGCCGGTAATAACTCCTCAACTGCTGTTCTTCTTTCAGCGAAGTCAGCCCTTCAAAATATTTTTCGGTCAATCGGCAAAACTTGTCCATATACACAGGCTTTATATCTTTTTATAACTGTTGATCCGAATAAACGAATCACGTACTTTTTTCCTTGCTCTCGAAAGATTAACGGTTACTGTGGCAACCCTCATGCCTGTCACGGATGCAATTTCTTCAGGTTCATACCCTTCGATGTCACGCATCTCAATGATCATTCGTTGCAGTCGGGGCAGCGAGGCGACGATTTGTCTGACGAGGGCGACGGCGTCGCGCTGTTCCGTTCCGGTGTAAGGCGTATCGTCGCAGACAAAGACGGCTTCGTCCGGTTCGACTGTCTGTTTTTCGGTGCGCAGTCTGTCAATGCAAAAGTGCTTCAGCGACTGCATGGCATATCCTCCGGGGTTCGTCATCCGCATCACCCGGATGCGCATTTCCCAGATACGCAGCATGATCTCCTGAACAGCATCATTCGCGTCGTCAACATCGCCGAGCATCTTCACCGCTACCGCCAGCATCGCCGGCCGCAATGACAGGATATCCGTTTTAAATCTTTCTCTGTCCATTTTTTTCCTATAACGGATGATCACGGAAAATATAACATGCCGTTGATTTTTTGGCGACACATCCGAATCATGCAATCCATCCCGCCTGATTTTATTTAATAACTCATGTTACGCATCATCCGTCGGGCAGCCTCGATGCAGCAGGCAATCAGGCTGTCCCTTTTATAATGCACAGCGGCAGGTCTCCAGTGCACAGGTGAACCCACCTCCAGCCTGCAGGTTGATTGACCTCAAGCCTGCAGGTTGATCGACCTCCAGCTTACAGGTTGATTGACCTCCAGCCTGCAGGTTAATCGACCTCCAGCTTACAGGTTGATCGACCTCCAGCCTGCAGGTTGATCGACCTCCAGCCTGCAGGTTAATCGACCTCCAGTGTATAGGCTGGTCGACATCTGCATTAGAGGTCGATCGATACCTCCGGTGCACAGCGGCAGGTCTGTCGCAGCAACGGCCGTCGGGCGGCCCTGTCGGCGAGGGATAAGCCCGGATGCCGCGTAACATGACTTCTTCAAATACTTGCTCTCCAAGTGATTTTTTGGGAAAAAACAATATCTTTGCCGCCTGTCCGATTCGCTGTTCGTTATCGGGCAGTTTTTTTTTATTGTGTTTTTAATTTGAACAAAGAAGATGACAAAGAAGATGGTTCTGTATTACAGCCGAATTGTATCCGTTTTTCAGAGTCTGTGGCCGGCAGCAGTCTGTTCGGCCCCGACCGGCGGGCCGGACGGGTTGCCGACCCTGTGCAAATACTTATCCCGAAAAACATGAACCTGATCACACGAAGCGCTTCCCGGCTTTACCGCAGCAGACTGCGGACCGTGGAATCGTACGGCTCGTGTGCCGTCGATATCCAGCAGGTGCAACTGAAAAAGCTGCTGAAACGGGCGGAAAAAACGGTATGGGGTAAAGAGTACGGTTACGGAAGTATTCATGACTACGCGACGTATGTCCAACGGGTTCCGCTGCAAACCTATGACACGCTGAAATCGCTGATTCGGCGGATGATTGACGGAGAAAAGGATGTCCTGTGGCCGGCTGCGGTGAAATGGTATGCCCGGAGCAGCGGCACGACGAACGACAGGAGTAAGTTTATTCCCGTGACGCCGGAGATCATGCGAAGTTCGCATTTTCAAGGCGGCTACGACACGACGGGCCTTTATCTGCGGAATCATCCGGAGAGCCGTTTCTTTGCCGGAAAGGGACTGATACTGGGCGGAAGTCACAGCCTCTTCCCGCTGAACCGAAAGGCGCATTGCGGCGATCTGTCGGCTTTGCTGATCCGGAACCTTCCTTCGTGGGTGAATCTGGTGCGTATTCCGAAAAAACGGATTATCCTGATGGATGAATGGGAATCGAAAATCAGGGCCATCGTGGCACATACCTGGAACAGGGATGTGGGGAGTCTTTCCGGGATTCCGTCCTGGATGCTGGCGCTGATCAGGGAGGTGCTGAAGAAAGCCGGCCGCGAAACTCTGACGGAGGTCTGGCCGAATCTGGAAGTCTTCTTTCACGGAGGCGTCAGTTTTGAACCCTACCGGACGCAGTACGAATCATTGATTCCGTCCGACAGGATGCATTACATGGAAACCTACAATGCGTCGGAAGGCTTTTTCGGTATTCAGGACGACCCTGCGGACTCCAGTCTGTTGCTGATGCTTGACTATGGCATTTTCTATGAATTTATTCCCATGACCGAATCGGGAAAGGAATCATCGGTTGCGCTTCCGCTGGAGGAAGTAAGGACGGGGGTAAACTATGCCCTGGTTATTTCGACGGCCGGGGGACTGTGGCGCTACCGGATCGGGGATACGGTACGGTTCACCTCGCTTTTTCCGCACAAGTTTGTGATATCCGGAAGGACGCAGCATTATATCAATGCCTTCGGTGAAGAACTGATGGTGGACAATGCGGAGAAAGGGATTCAAATGGCCTGCAGGCAGACGGGTGCGGAGGTGAACGGCTATACGGCGGCGCCGCTGTTTCTGCTGGACAGGGCAAAAGGCCGGCATCAGTGGCTGATTGAGTTTGAGAAGCCTCCGGCTTCCATTGAGGCCTTTGCGGCCGCGCTGGATCATGCGCTCCAGACGTTAAACTCGGATTACGAAGCCAAGCGCTACAGGGAAATCTCCCTGCAACCGCCGGAAGTCATTCCGGCACGAAAACACCTGTTTCACCGGTGGCTGAAAATGAAAGGCAAACTGGGCGGTCAGCACAAAGTGCCCCGCCTGAGCAACCGTCGCGCCATCCTGGATGAATTGCTGGCGCTCAATCAAACCCCGGAAGGGTATGCGGAAAAGAATGATTGACGGCTATCTCCCGTTTATTTCGCCTCTTCCCGGTACAGGCTTTTCAGCAATTTGATTTCAGCCGCGTAGCCGTCGAGTTCGTTCGGCGTTTCCAGATTAAAGGGCAAATTCCTTAAAACAGGATGATTGATCACGCGGACAAGCGCGTCAAGGCCCAGTTGCCCCTTGCCGATTCCGGCATGGCGATCCTTGTGGCTGTTCGGCGCGTTCAGGCTGTCGTTGAGGTGAACGGCCCGCAATCGCTCCAGTCCGATCACACGGTCAAATTCCGCCAGCACCCCGTCCAGCCGGTCAATAATATCGTATCCCGCGTCGGAAACATGGCAGGTATCGAGGCACACGCCCAGCAGATGCTTCAACTCAATCCGGTCGATAATCATCCGCAGTTCTTCGAAACTGCGGCCGATTTCACTCCCTTTTCCGGCCATGGTTTCCAGCAGGACGAGCGTCTTCTGTTCCGGCCGGAGGATGCGGTTGAGCATTTCCGCAATCAGGCGTATCCCCGTTTCCACGCCTTGCTGCACATGGCTTCCGGGATGCAAGTTGTAGAAATTGCCGGGAAGGTATTCCATGCGTCGCAAATCGTCGGCCATGGTATCGCCCGCAAATTGCCGGATGCCGGCGTCGACCGCACAGGCATTCAGCGTATAGGGCGCATGGGCGACCAGGAAGCGGATGTCGTGCGCCTCCGCCAGCGCAAGGAATGCGGCCACATCTTTTTCGTCAATGGCTTTGGCGCTGCCGCCGCGCGGATTGCGGGTGAAAAACTGGAACGTGTTCGCTCCGATGCGAACGGCATCCCTGCCCATCGCTAAAAAGCCTTTGGAGGCCGATAAATGACAGCCGATTCTGAACATGCTTTTATTTTTTATGAATGAAAATACGGTATTACCCTGCAAACCGTCGCGACGGTTTCAGGAGTGAAAAGCGCCGGCGTCCGGGGATGCTCCGATACCATACGGCGTTACCGGACAAATTTCACAATTTCGCAGGGTTCGTCATTGCCGATCGTGTGAACCCGCCAGAAACGTTCCGGATATTTATAGGAAATGAACCAGACAAAACGGTGTATATTGTTGATAAACATGCCGTCCTTTTTCTGCGGATTCATCCGCAGCTGAGGCAGCAGAATATAATCAATCTTGCTGTCCTCCAGATGTCGGCACATCATGTCCGGATTGTAGATACGTATGTTATCCATCGTTTTACACTGCTCCAGAAACGCATGGTAATCCAGCGTGTATTTTATCTGCTCACTTTCAAGCGTCCGGATAAACTCGTCCAAACCTTCATTCGGAACTGCATAAATATAAACGCCTTTTGTTTGCGTTCCGTCAATCGTGAAATGTTGATTATTAGAGGTTATAATGTATTGAAGAGGTTCTCCGTGAGGGACTGTTGAGGATACGCCGACCATTATAAGGGTTCGACCCTCGTATGACAGCCCCTCCAGCTTTTCGAGCGGAACAGTCAGGGCCTGAAACGAAGCCGCAAATTTGCGTCCCCCGGCATACACTCTGGAAATACTGGGTTTACGGCTGAGAATCACCGCGTCCTTTTCCAGATTTTGGGCAGCCCACTGAGTTCCCCGGATGAAATTTTGCCAGTCCGGAGTCCATCCGTATAACGGATCGCCCAGCAAATTCTGCTGCAATACGGGAAGATTCCACTGGATTCTTTTTTTCGTGATGGACAGTGTCCCGAAACCGACGAAAAGCACGGCGGCCGGATAAATCAGGAAGCCTTTCCGCAGTTTCCCGGTTTGGAACAGATAACAGATTCCGCCCAGCAAAAAGAGCAGGATAAAGGGATAATAGATCACGACCAGGCGGTCTTGTGCCCAGCTGGTCTGCATCAGCAGGAACGTGGCAAAGATCATGACACCGGCATACAGGCCTGTAAACAGCAGCGTTTTATTCCGTTTGAAAAGAACCGCCATACAGAGTGCATACAGGGCATACAGCAGGATGGTGCGCAAAGGTTTTATGGCGACGTAATTGCTTGGACGGTAGTCGATCACTCCCAAAAACTGGGACAGGCAGGAAGACAGGTAGATGTTCGAATTACCAACAAACCGGCTGACCAGTCCGGAGAAATCTTCCGTTCCCAGAGCCGGATTATAAGCATCCCTGGCCAGCAGCGAAGTGACGGCATACGCTTCTCCGCTCCCCGGCCAGAGCATGGATTTGAGCACTTTGAACGACACAAACACCAGCACAAAGGCCGCCACCATGCCGAGCAGATTTTTCCAGCGCAGTTGAATGGTAAAAAAGAGGATCACGGCGCCCAGTACACCGTAGCCGATGCTGCGGGTCAGGGTCATTCCCAGCGCCAGCGCAGCCAGCAGCAGGTATTTTCGCCAGTCTTTCTTCAGCCGGCTGGGAGTATTTTCTTCTCCCAGAAAGTATTTGGAAAAAAAATAGAAAAACAGTCCCTGTATCAGCATGAAAAGCGGTTCACTATATGTATGGGCGGCGTAAAAAAACAGGTAGGAACAGATGCTGGTCAGCAGCAGGGCCGGTATCAGGATCACGTCCGGCACTTTTCCGCGAAAACTTTTATAAAACAGCCAGATGGAAAGCAAAATAAAAATGGACGAAAACGACTTGAGCAGGATCAGATTGATTCCGAAAATAGCGGTGACGGGCGACAGCACAATCGGGTACAGCGGCCCGTGGTATCCGGGAAAAGTGAAATGATGCCAGAAGTCATCCGCAGAGAGAATATAATCGCAGTCGTCGCCGCTTTGAGTGACCTTGACATCGAACAGCAGGATGCACATCAGCACGCTCAGTATCATTGAAAGCACAAAAAAAGTCTGCCGGTGTCGTTCAAAAAAACCGTTCAAAATGGCATACATGCTCCGCGAGGGGGTTGGCCCGGACGTTTTTCTTTCCGTTTTTTTCTGCTTTTTTGCAGTTCTGTTATTATTCATCGTTTTATTTTATTTTCCGGCAAATGTACATAAAATCTCCGGTATCATACACCGACAAATAAAAACAGGCGGTCGGCGGTCAGTGATGAGTGGTCAGTGATGCGAAGCGGCGTCTGTTTGCCGTGTTTCGCGCCGCTCATCACTCATTACGGTCTAAAGTTTTTTCCCGTCTTCAGAAATTCGGTAAATTTGATTTTCCGCGCGGCAAAGAAACTCATTTTCAGCAGCAGCAACCCGTGACGAAAGCGGCTGATTTGGGTGGCACCGTAGGCGCGATCGCGGTAGCGTATGATCACTTCTACGATCTTGAGGTTCTGCTTGGCGGCGCCAAAGAGGAGGTCAAAGTCGCCGAACGGATCGAAATTGCCGAAAAAGGAGCGGTTGGCCTTGATCGTTTCATAATCTTTCCGAAACAGCACTTTCGTGCCGCAGAGTGTATCTTTCAGGCGCTGCCCCAGCAGGTAAGAGAAAAACCAGCCGAAGAATTTGTTTCCCAGCAGATTCAGAAACCGCATGGCATTTTTTTCCATCGGATAGACCAGCCGGCATCCGTTGATAAATTCGCCTCGGTTGTAATACAGAGCCTGATAGAATTTCGGCAGTTCTTCGGGCGGCATGGTCAGGTCGGCATCCAGGATCATCAGCGCCTCTCCCGTTGCGGCCTCAAACGCCTCGCGAACGGCATTGCCCTTGCCTTTCCCGGTCTGCCGCATGACCTTGATGTCTTTCTCCGGCCAGGCCGCCTGCACGCGACATATTTCTTCCCACGTCCGATCGGATGAGTGGCCTTCGATAAAGATAAATTCCTGATGCGTACCGAAAACGGGCGTTCGCAGGATGGCATTTTCGATATTCCCCCGTTCGTTGCGTGCGGGGATCACGATGGAGACCGAGAAGGGACGCTCCTCATGCAGTATCGGACGCGCAACACGCAGGTTGACAAGTCCCAGACGGTTGAATCCCGGCAGGTTGGCCAGCAAGCCATTGCACAGGCTGTGCAGCAGGGGAATGTAGACGGGCAACAGAATTTTCTGCTCCATCCGTATCGTCTGGAAGCCTTCCAGTTGCAGCAGTCCTTCCGTATCCTTTGCGGAAAACCAGTTTGCATTGGGCTGCTTCTGTTTCAGTCCGACCCATTCGAGCAGCTTGATCACAGGCTCCCACAAAAAATTGTACTGCGTGATGACCACGCGCGTCTGGGGATGACACAGTCTGCGAATGTTGTGAATGGCCTTCTGCGCATCCCACAGACATCCCATCAAATCGCTGAGAATGATGTAATCAAAGGTATCGCTGCCGGTTTGCAGGGCTTCCGCGTCGTCCACGGCGAAATGAAGATGCGGATATTTTTCCCGCGCCAGTTCGATGGCTTCCGGCACAAAGTCGATACCCATTCCGAAAGCCGGTTTCACGGCATTGAGCAAATTTCCGCTCCCGCAACCGATCTCGATCACTCGCTTTCCTTCGGGGATGATGAACGAACAGTACTGCTCCAGCAATTGATGATAAAATGCGTTTCGCCTGTTCCATTTTTCCCGTTCCCGCACCGTGTTCCGATAAAACGCATATATTTCTTCTCTGGTCATAATAACGATCCGATGTTTTGATTTCCCCGCAAAAATACAAAAATAATATCGTTTTCGCCTGTCGGGTGATCCTGCGAGACTTGCCGATTACCAGTGCCTGCCGCGAAGGAGGGCTAAAGCCCGTGCAGACTGCCGGTGCACACCGTTCCGCAGGGCGTTCAAGGAAAACGGCGCCTGCTTTTGCGCTTTTTCGGGCATGTTTCCCCCCCGTCTTTTCAAGTGTTCCGTATGAACAATACAGGTATATCGGACAGGATACCTCCATCGGCTGAAAGCTCAATGTCGTCAAGTATTTTTGCTTAACTTGACGACATGGGGCTTTCAAGTGACGGACGCTTCAGCGGATCATCACTTTCCGTCTCACGCCGCTTGCGGGCAGTGTCACGACATACACGCCTGCGGGCAGGGGTATCGAAGTGATGCCTTCGGGCACCTCCGTCTGCCGGACCACCTGACCCGACAGACTGTGGATGACGGCGGTGTCTTCACGCTCCGTCTTCACATACACCCGGTCGCCTCCGGCCCATATCCGCCGTTCTTCCTCTGCCGCCGCAAGGCCCGTGGCCGGGTCGATGTAGACCGCCACCGGGCTTTGTACGTTCCGGATCACATAGTCGTAGCCCCCGGCGTCGTTGGCCACGCCCGTCAACTCCTCCTGCACGCCGTCAATGAACCGGCTGGTGCGTACCCGCGAGGGGGTACCGCTGAACTTCAGCGTAAAGGTGAAACTGCTCTGCGAGGCCACTGCGTGCAGACCCGGAGCGGGCAACACGGTGACGCCCGTTACTTCGGGCAGCGAGATGACGCGCTGCAGGGGGCTGCCGCTCCAGTTCACGCCCTTCCCGACGGTGACCTGCACTTCGACGCCGACAAACTGCTGGTCCGGAACGGCCCGGGAGCGTATCAGGTATACGTCCGCGGCCAGGTTTTCGAGATACCGGTCGGTGACCGGCATCCACACGCTCGCCGTGTCGGGCCTGTATTCCATCGCGGGCGAGACGCCGGTGATCCAGCCGTCGCTATAGCCGGCAAACGATTCGCTCGTGACGGACACGACCGGCGCTTCGGGACGGGCGGGTATCGCCAGGGTCTGCACGGCGCTGCTCACCGAGGGGACGCCCGGCTGGATGCGCCGAATCGACAGCGTGGCGCCGAACCAGCTGTCGGCAATGGGAGTGGTGGAGGCGCCCGGCGCGACGTCGACCGTATCCCCGTCGATCACATATTTGCCGGGCAGCAGGTCCGTCAACTCTTCGCTCAGGAAGTCGATGCCGGCCTCGGGCGTGCTTTCCCGCACCGCAATCTCGACCGTTATCTGAACCTTGGCGCTCGGAGGGGGAGGAATCTGGGTCTGATCGTCCACCTCCACCTCCACAGTGGTGACGCCGGGTGCAACGCCGGTGATCTCCAGCTTTCCGGCGTTTATGTTCTCCGTAGCTATGAGTGCATCCGGCAATGTGACAACGGTCGTTATGGTCAGGTTGTCGGCCACGTCCGGATCGTAGGCAATATCCGTGGCGGCCACGGTGAGCGTCTCCCCCACGGCCAGGTACAGCGTTGGAACGGGATCTTTGGCCACAGGCTCGGTATTCGGAACATAGATCGGAATATTGATCTTGAGCAGATTGCTTACGTTCCGCACCTGATCCTTAGCGGCAATATAAATCGTGTGAGCATCATTGTCGTCGAAACACAGGGTAATCGTCCGGTCGCCGTTGCCGCTGAAAGGCTGCTTCCCGGATGAAAACAATGATGAGATAGGCGGACTCACGGGGCTTCCCGTCGAGGTGAGCGCGGCGGAGATAAGTTCCTCCGCGGTTGTCGGCTCCGCAGCGGGATCTATCAGGTAATAATACTTGCCGTCGTAGAGTTCGTTGATATTAAACGTCACTTTGGCTGTATCCCCGTGGTGAGGCGTGTAGCCGCGAACCGCGCTCACTGCGGTAAGAACCGGCGCCTGCGTGTCTTCGCGCACCGTCAGCGTGAAATACTTCGGCGTCGAACCTTCGTGAGATCGGGTTGCGTGGTTGTTCTGCGCCCACAGATAGGCGGTATACGTGTTCATGCCCAGCGCTCCGGCATCCGGATCCCCATCCACGTAAATATTCCTTGCCGCCACATCAACCGCAGACGCCGTGCCGGTCGTATCGCCATAACGCACTACGTTCTTGCCCAAGTCTACGATTTTATACGCAAACCGATTCGGACCGGAAGTGGAAGCAACCCCGATGCGAACCGTATCGTCGGGGTTCACGAAAACCGTTTCGCTGCCGTCGCCGACAATCGTTTCGTCCAGGTCAAAATTCAGAGAAGGCAAAGTGAAATTAATGCCCGTATTCAGGACGGTCAGTTTATAGACGGAACGGCCGGTGCCTTTTTCTTTAAGAAGCCCTTCGTCATCCAGATAGTTGTAGCCTTCGACCTTCATCTGATCCAGCCGGTTCAGTTCGTTTTCTTCCTTTATTTCGGTGGCAAAGAGTATCTTCGACGTATCCAGCCTGAATATCGGACGCACGCCCATGGACAGGCCCTTCATTTTCGAATTGGTTTTGCCGTCCGAATCGATCACCAGCGCCTCGTCATTTCCCTGTGTGGTCCGCAGCCAGTAATAAACCTCATCTTTATTCGCATTTTCATTACTGTAACTTAGGGATTTCACTCCCGTCTCCTTCTCATGCACGGAATCCGCGGACATGGTGACGGTGGTGTTTCCGAGACCCCAGAACATCTTGTTCCCGTTAGCATGGTTACGGGGGGGCGTTCCCCAGGGCAAATAGATATTCTCTGATGATGCTGCTGCGGAGACGCCGGACGGATCAACGCCAATATTTGATGTTGTCAAAGCGTCATAAGCTGGCGTATAAACCGTACTTGTTTCTATCAAATCCTTTTCCGACTCTGTAAAACTGCCTGTAAACGTACCGTTCAGCCATGTTCTAACGGAAGAGCTGCTCCAGTCTGTACCTGTAAAAGTGCAGGTATCCAGCATATATTCGCTCATCAGCGTCAAGGGGCCGTTGCTGCCTTCCAGCCCCATCACGCGCCACAGGACGGGCGTTGAATCCGGTTCATGCGCGAGGACCCGGAACCCGTTATTCGCTGCCGATATTTCCGTCGCATGTTTGTAGTGCCCGAAATAGATATGGTCGTTTACACGCAGGTTCACGCCGTCGTTCAGGGCGCCTGCCTGCGCACAGACCTCGCTGGCCGGCCACAGCAGGAGCGCCAGGACTGCGGGAAGCAGCCGGCACAGGATGGATACTGTTTTTGAATGATTCGATTTCATGTTCTTTTCTTTTTTCTGTTGAATGGATTTCTGTTTTCTTTTTTTACCGGACGATGACTTTATGCACCTCGCCGTTCGCGAAGCGGATCAGGTATACGCCGCCGGCTGCCGGCACGGAAACCTCCGCGCCTTCCGCCGTGCGGATGCGTTTGAACAGCGCCCCGGTCACCGTATGGATGTCCGCCGCTTCCGGATGCAGGGTGCGGATGCAGATCTGCCCGGCGTTGGCCCATACCGCCCGGCCGTCCACGGAGGCATTGCCAACCGGCCCGGTCTCGAAAAGGACGGAAATCGATTCCCGCACCTGACGGATGGTATAGGTATAGCCGCCGGCCCCGTCGGGCACGCCGGTCAGTTCCTCCTGTACGCCTTCGACGATCCGGCTGGTTTTCACCTTCGGCGGCTCGCCCGTGAAGAGGAGCGTAAAGGTGAAGTCCTCGCCCGAATGAACGTAGTGGAAGCCGGGCAGCGGCAGCGTGGTAACGCCCTGCATGCCGGGCAGCAGGATTTCACGCTCGATCCGCTGGATGGTCTGTGTCTGAATGACCACGGTGAGGATATGGCTCGAAAACGCCTGATCGACGATGGCTTTGTAGCGCACCTGGTAGGTGCCCGGCACAAGGTCGGCGAGCGCCCGGTTGCCTGCCGGCACGGGAATCCAGGTCTCGGACGGCATCAGCCTGTATTCCATGAGGTCGTTCACGCCCAGGATTTCTCCGTTGTTGAGTTCACCCTCGCCGGCGTCCTGCTTGCTGACGCCCGCCGGCGCCGCGGGACGCAGGGGGATGACGATGGGCTGCGGGATGCTCCGCCCGCCTGTGGCCGGGTCGATCTGCTCGTTGGTGGACGTCCGGCCGTTCATCCAGCCTTCGGCAATCGGGATGATTTCGTCGTCCGCTACGCCCACGGGCGTTTCCCGGTTGATGCTGTAGCTCTCGCCGGATTCCAGACCGGTCAGCGTTTCGTTGATATAGTCGATTTGAGCGACAGGCGCCTGCAACTTGAAGACTTCAAACTTCACGCCGAAAGTAGCCCCCGGAACCGGACGGTCATGATACATCAGCGTCACCGTGGCGGTAAAGACCTGGTTTCCGACAGTGGGAGTATCCACCTGAAGGCCGGTTTTGGGCGCGATCGTAAAGGGGGTCGTTGCACCGCCGGCCAGGGTCGGGGTCATGGCGCCCGTATGCATCACATAAGCGGTATCGCCGACGCCGAGTACCACGCTCAGGCCGGTAGCCGTCACCGAGCCGTTATTGATCACCTGGACGCTGTAGGGCGCTACCGGCGCATAGCCTTCGTGCAGGGTTCCGAAATCATGCGTGCCGCCGGAGAAACTCAGTCCGAGATCGAATACCCTGAACGTATACACGGTATCCCGGATGCCGTTACCGACATAGTTTGTGATGCTGTCCCCCTTGATATGAATCCGGTACTCGCCCTCAGTGAACGCGCCGGTCAGGGTATATTCGTTGATTTGGTTCGTGCCGTCGAGATCAACAAAACCGACGCTCGTGAGGGAGAAAGAAGCGCCGTCCTTTGTGACTTCAACAGCCGGGGCTGCATTGACATTATCGACCGGACTCCCGTCGTTTCTGTACAGCCTGGCATCCGGGTTTCCGGAAGTGACGCGGAATTTAACGAAAGGCGGAGCGGCGAAATACACCGAATCCGTGTATGAAGAAAAGTCCGCCAGCGGAAGACCGTTGCTGAAAGGCAGGGTGGTATAGGGGGCAATGCTTGCCGCGTTCCGGTTGCCGTATGCATCCGTCACCCGGTTTTCGGGGAACCGGATCGTGACGTTGTTCGCATTGGAACTTTGAACCGTCAGTTTGTATACCTCTCCGGGGGTAACCTGGGTCAGAGAACCGGGCACGATGTTGCCTCCCGACACGATAAACATGTTTTCGGCAAGGGGAGTGATGGCCGGGTCGAAGGCCGGGTCAAAGGTGACGGTCACCTCAAACGGGGCTGCGCCGATGGACGCGACGCCGTCCGATTTGACGATCGTCGGTGTGGGCCGTTTGCGCTTCACGTCGTAGGAGGAAATGGTGCCGTACGAGCCGATCGTGTTGACCGTTTCCATGTACCAGTGAATGTAATAGACGGTATCCTTGGGCGGAAAATCCGGCTTGAGGGTCCAGCTGTA
>JAISMO010000100.1 GCA_031276675.1 Tannerella sp. | reverse complement strand
CGTCGGCATAGATATTGCGGTGATAGACGCCCGTCGCGCAGTCGTAATAATCCAGCGTTGCCTTGTTGCTGCCCATATTCCCCTCGTTCAGCAGGTAGAATCCCCGGACGTCGGCCTGTGCTCCGGGCGGGGCTACAATCACTTCTTCGGGGACGAAGATTTTCGTCTCGTCGCGGCAGGCCGCCAGCCACATCCACAAGGCGAGACTTGTACAGATGAATTTTCTCATATGATTCTTATTGATTACTTTTGTATGATATTACTAAAACTGTTTGCATCATGACCACCATCCACATGGACGAAACAACCGAAGCCGGCCAACGTATCCTCAGCGAACCGGCCGCCAATCCCGAAACGGGAAAGATAAGGGAGTATGAAATTCCCTGCGACGAAAACGGCGACCCCGTCGGCACTCCGTGGGAAGACGTACTGGAAGATATGTACAGTGATCTTTCCGAACATTATGGCGTTGATTTGCGGACGTTATGAAAAAGCGGATTATTCTTTCCGCCGAAGCAAAACAGGATATTGCCGAACTGAAACGATATATCAGGCATGAATTGAAAATGCCTGATACAGCCGCCCGTTACATAAAAGAACTGAACGCAGTCATTCAAGAACTTCCCAATCATGCCGACTCTGTCGGTATGAATGAATATATCCAAGGCATGTTTGGCTTCAATGCCCGTCATGCCATCTTTAAGAGAATGATCATCATATTTTATCCTAAGAACCATACGATTTATATCCGGCGAATCATCCCCGGTTCGCTTGTGTATTAGCCTTCTTCTCATATCATTCATGCTTACTGCTTTTGCGCTGAATAACTGAAATCATTCTCATCATGACAATCATCGACATGGACGAAACAACCGAAGCCGGTCGGCGCATCCTCCGCCGGAGGCGCAAGTCCGATGCCTGCGCAAAATACTTTACCTGATAGCATAAAAGCCGTTTTCATTAGACATTAAACAACTTTCAAAAATAATGTTGGGATAAACGTACAGGAAACTATCAACGCCCCAGGGCCAGCCGCCTGCTTTGTTTGTCTCAAGCTCTATTCCTCGAAAGCTTTAAACTTGAATCATTCCGGCAGGTCTTCTGACTTGCTCCATCTTTGAACGCCCTTCCCGTTTTCTGCAAAACAGTGGTTTGAGTATGGTTCAAAGACTTTTGGCGGAGCTTACAGCAGCGGGTCTGTTCAGGATTTGCACCTGATTCCCTTTTCAATGCGTCTTCCGTAAGGAAACGGCATCACCAAAATGCGCGACAAAGATACACATAAAATGAAATGATCCTCTCCGGTCAGGAAAAAAGGGGCTGTTTCTTCTTTTGAAGCACTGTTACAAGTCCCGCAGGACTTTTTCGCAGGCTGTAGACTACAGGTTTTAAGTTGGCGACTGTAAGTTTTCAACTGGCGGTGCGTGTTTTCAGGCCGTCAGGGTGCGCGGCAAAGCGGGAAGGCGCCCGGTGCGGCTGCCGGTAAGGACAGGCCGGATGATCTTTTGAACCGCATCCCTTCACAAACAGGAAAGGGACAAAGCCTGTTGCTTCGTCCCTTTTTTCCAAATAATTTCAGACCGCCTGCGGAGTCTTAACCTCCGTGTGTACGGTTCAAGTCTTCATCAATTTATTAACGTCAACTTTTCTTCGGTAGTTATGCTCAATGCCGGATTTCTCCGCGCATCCTGCGAAGGATAGGGCGCATACATTTTGCTCTGGCTCCACTCGCCCTCGACCCCGAACAGTTCATGTGCCCGGACTTCTTCTCCCGTGTCCGGGTCTGTAAAGACGTACTCCGGATTGGACTTACGCTTGTTAAAGAAGTCTTTGATACGGTCCATCCGCTGCATGTCGTTCACGCGCGGCGCAATGGCGCCCCAGTACCAGCCGGCGATTTCCCAGCCGTGCTCGTTGTAAGCGGCTTCGGCCAGCTGGTCGGCCGAGATGCCGACAGGATAAACATTCTGACCTTCCGGTCGAACCGCTACCGGTCCGAAACCGTCGGCGCGATTCCGCACCTTGTTCAGCAGTTCGATGGCACGGGCATCCGTCCGTCCTGCACGACCGACGGCCTCGGCATAAAACAGATACACTTCCGACAGGCGAACCAGCTGGTGTATCTGTTCGCCCCAGCCGTTGTTCTGCAATTCGCGGTCTATGGTGAAGTCGTATTCATATGTCCCGGCGCGGTTGTTGTCGTTTGTAAAACCCGACTTGCCGAAATACGGCGTCCGGTCGTGGTCGTTAAACGACTGGTTCGCTTTGTCCCATCCCAGGTTCCACCAGCGGAAGGCTTTCCCTTCCTGATTCAAATCGATCGTCCACTCCGGATAGGTTGCCGCCTTGCGCGGCCCGTCGGGGAAGCCGACCCAGTAGCCGATTTCCGCCCGCGTATCCACCCAGCCGTGGGCACAGTCCGGCGCGTCGTTGATGATGCCGCGGGCCGCCTCACTGCCGTCGCCGTCGCCAAACGTCAGACTGTAATAGACCGCGCAGATGGCTTCCCTGTTTTGATGATTCTCCTGTTTAGAATGGATTTTCCAGTACTCGTCATACAACTCGTAGTAATACGTGCCGTTCTCAGCGCCGTTGATCACTTCCAGCGCTTTCTCGGCAGCCAGGTTGTAGTATTCCGTGCCCTTGTTCAGAGGCCAGCCGGCCATCGTCAGATAGACGTATGACAGAACGGACTGCGCTGCCCCCTTGTTGGGCGCCACGTTCACATTACCCATGGCCAGGGGAGGCTCCGTATAGCGGATCGGCAGTTTTTGTTCGGCTTCCTTCAGGTCGCTTACGATCTGGTCGAATATCTCCGACACCGGCGAGAGCGGCAGGGTGTAGTCCATATCCGCCGTCAGCACCTTGGGCAGCGGCCCGTATGCGCGAACCAGATAGAAATACGCCCATGCCCGCCAGAAGAGGGCCTGTCCGACGGCCTGGTCTATTTCCGTCTGCGTGGCGCCGGGTGTTCCCTCCGCGTTGGAGAGGAGATAGTTCGCCGCTCTCACCACTTTGAACTTGTCCTGCCAGCACAACAGCAAACGGTCGTTGTCCGTCGAAATGTTATACTGGTCCCATTCGCGTATCATGGCTTTGTTGCTGGCCGGATGTGTAGACAAATCATCGCCCGCCTGGGCATGGATAAACTGGGAGAGACCGAACGTAGACCGGCTTACCTGCCGGAAAACTACATTGACCGCCCCGTCCAGGTCGCTTTTCTTTGAAAAGGACCCGGTAGCCATCAGAAATCCGTCCAAATCTTCTTCCAAAAAATCGTTACAGGAAACCGCTAAAAACAGACAGGTCATCCATAATCCTAATTTATATCCTAAAGTCTTCATATATTTATACTTTAATTATGGTTGTTACTCTTAAAAATCAAAACGTACAATAAACGTACAGGTTCTCGGAATCGGGAACGAGCCGTCATCCAGTCCGAAAGTGGTGTCTCGGTATTTTTCATCTACTTCCGATATGGTTTCAGGATCCAGGCCTCTGTATCCGGTCAGGACAAAAAGGTTTTCGGCGCTCAGCGAGAGGTGTATATCGGCCACTTTCGTCAGTTTCCTGGGGATTGCATAGCCGATCGTCAGGTTCTGGCAGCGCAGGAACTGTGCGTTTTCGAGCCACTGGGTCGATGCGGCCACGTCCGACGGACGGCCTTCGCCTGTCAGCGTCTGGAAGCGGGCCTGGCTTTTGTCCGTCACGTGGTCCCAAGTGTAGTAATACGCCTCGCGCGAGGAAATAAACCGCGATGCTCCGATCATACAGGATTGATAAAAACGGGCGTGATTTAGCCGGTAATATTCGCCGGTAGCCCGGAAGAATACGTTGAAATCCCAGTTTTTCCACGTCAGCGAGTTGTTCCATCCAAAGGTCCATTTCGGAATCGCGCTCTTGTCCAGCACCTTTCGGTTGGCCACATTGTTCTGCGTCGTCAGGCCGCCGTCAACGGTCTTGTACACATTGAAGCCCTGGTCATTAAACCCGGCCCATTCCTGCAGATAGAACGTGCCGACCGGCTTGCCGATTTGAAGGGCAAACAGACCGCCCTGATTGGCTCCGCCGCGGCTGGCGTCGGGAATGATCAAATTTTCGCCCGCCAGGTCTTTCACCTCCGTGGTGGAATAGGTGGTTGTCAGGTTGCTTTCCCACGTCAGGTCCCGGGTTCGCACCGGAAAGACGTTCAGCGTCAGTTCCCATCCTTTGTTGTCGATGGCGCCCTGGTTTACCCAGATTTTACCGCCGCCGTTGTAGTCCGGCAGTTCCTGTTCAAAGAGCAGGTCGGTAGTCTTTTTCAGATACACGTCCGTACTGATGCTCACCCGCTGGTCAAGGATACCCAAATCCAGTCCGAGATCATACTGCGTCGTCTTTTCCCAGCGCAGGTCGGGATTGTTGGTCGTTGCCGGCCAGTAGCCGAAATACTGATTGCTTGTTCCGTAGGAGGCATAGTCGCGCGACAGGAGGGCGTAGGTGGAATAGGGGCTTACGCCGTGATTTCCGGTTACGCCGACGGTTGCCCGTAGTTTGAGTTGCTGAATCAGGTCCTTGTTCATGAAATCTTCTTCAGCCACGTTCCATGCCAGTCCGGCCGCTGGGAAATAGCCCCACTTGTTCTTGCCCGTGAACTGCGACGCCCCATCGGCGCGATAAGTTCCGGTGAAGGAATATTTGCCCTTGTAGCTGTAGACTGCCCGTCCGAAGGCCGATACCATCTGGTCCTGGGTACGGGGTCTGCCGTTGTAGGTGATGCCGGTAGAATATTGGATCTGCTTGGCGGCCGCAGAAGCTAGGTCCCAGTAGCCGGTGGCTTCGTCTGTCAGGTTGTTGGCCGAGATTTCGACGTGGCTGGCTTCGGACTTGGTCGTCTCCAGCACGGCCATGGCCGTCAGGCGATGATCGCCGAAATCCTTCTGGTAAGTCAGGTTGTTGATGTTCCGCCACCGGTAGTTATGATACCAGTTGTTGGACGCATTGTTCTGCTTGTTCGGTTCCATTTTGGTGGTTTCAATCGTGCGATTTACGTTATACCCGCGGGTATAGAACCCTTGCAGGGAGAGGGTCAGTCCGTCGACGGGCAGCTTGATGCGCAAATCGGCAAAACCGCTCATGCGGCTTTCGTCGTTATCGTTCCAGTGAGCATACTTATCTCCAGCGGGACTTTTCCCGGTAGAACTGTGGGGGTCCAGGTTATACGTGCCGTCCTCCATCTGCAACTCCATGCACGGAGAATAAACGAGGAGGTCGGAAAAGATGCTCTGGCCGATGTCGTTGTGGCTTGTGCCGTGATAGCCGTACAGATAGCCCGACAGGTTCAGCCAGGGTGCGATTTCCGTATCCAGGGTTGCCCGGATGTTATAGTTCCTTGACTTGACGGTGACAATCTGTCCCTGGGTATCGCCCACCCAGGCGGTGACTCCGTATTTCGTCTTGCTGCTTCCGCCCGAAAGGTTCAAGTTGTAATTCTGTTCAAATCCCGTCTGCGTCATCAGGTCTACCCAGTCAAGTCCTTTTGTTCCGGCCTTGTATGCCGCCAGATCGGCATCGCTGATCACGGTTGAACCCTTCACTTCCCGCAGCGCTTCGGCATACTCGCCCGCATCAAGCAGATCGGGCGTTTTCCGCAGGGATTTCCAGCCAAACCGTGCGTCAAACGTCACTCTCGCCTTGCCTTCCTGCGCCTTTTTGGTAGTGACCAGAATCACGCCGTTGGCGCCCTGCGATCCGTAGATAGCCGTCGAGGAGGCGTCTTTCAATACTTCGATCGACTGGATGTCATAAAAGTTACTCGCCTGACCGCCGATCACACCGTCCACGACCCACAGCGGTTCGCTGCTCTTGTTGAGCGACGTGATGCCGCGGATACGGATGTTGTTCTTGCCGGCGCCGCTGGTGGTCGTAATGTTCACGCCGGCGGCCTTGCCCTGCAGGATATTCGTCACGCCGCCCTGGGGCAGGTTTTTAAACTTCTCGCTCGATATGGACGCGATTGAGCCGGTCAGGTCGGACTTGCGCACCGTACCGTAGCCCACTACAACCACTTCCTCAATCATCTGCGTGTCTTCTCGCAGTATTACTTCCATGTTCCGCTCCGCCCTGACGGTCTGAGCCACATATCCTACAAAGGTGATTTCCAGTTCGGCGCCGGTAGCTGCGCGAAGCGTAAACCTCCCCTGTGCATCCGTAACGGTTCCGGTGGAAGTCCCCTTGACTGCCACGGAAGCGCCCACAACCGGCTCGCCGGCTTCGTCGTACACCACGCCGGTGATTTCGCCCTGCTGCAGAACCGCTTCCGGTGAAACGGCAGCTACTTCGGGAAACCTGTCATTCACTCCCTTCTCTCCATGGCTGTTCGCCAGCGCCAGGGGCGCCAGCAGCAGGGAGAAAAGTCCCAGGCCAAGACCTTTCATGCAGGCCGGCCATTTCCATTCAAAAAAATAACGCGTTATCATTACAAATAAATCAATTAAAAAATTAATACTTAATCTGCGTCTGCCACATTCATCATGAGATCACAAGTCACGAGCAGAAACAAACCATAAATTCACTCGCAAACATAGCGATATTCTCTTACTCGCCCCCTAACAAATTATAGTTTTTTTTTTTTCTTTAACCATGCGGGATGGTTGTGAGTACCCTCTATCGACAAGTAAACTTTCCCTTTTAAAAGGGGGCTGGATGCGAATATTCAAAGACAGGGAAGGTTTATTCCTCAAATATATTTTAATATATTCCGGAAAGCCGGTTTCCGGCCATGCAAGCCGGTTTTCATATCGCTTCATGCATCCATCTCTTCCTTTTTTTAACCCGCCAACTGCAATTCCATATACAGCCACCTGCTCAATTGGCGCTTTGAACGAGAAAGACCCTGTTCGGAGCAGGAAATCGGCCGTACCATACAGATAATGACAGAAATGATTTTTCGTGTAAGAAATAAAAGCGCTATTTTTGCAGACGGTTTTACTTATAAGAAATAAGCATAGAAATGAAGACGCCTGATTATTTTAAACGCACTATGTACATTAAACGTGTTCGTCCGTTTGTAAATACACCGATGATAAAAGTCATTGTGGGACAACGTCGTGTTGGGAAAAGTTATTTGTTGTATCAAATAATGGACGAAATCAAAACGAACGACCCTCAAGCCGATATTTTGTATATCAACAAGGAACTGTTTGAGTTTGACAGTATAAAGAATTATATTGACCTGATTCAATACGTTCGCGAAAACAGGAAAAACGATGAGAAAAAATGTTACCTGTTTATTGACGAAATACAGGATATTCAGGACTTTGAGAAAGCGTTACGAGCGTTTTTCGCCGAAGACGGATACGATATTTATTGCACCGGCAGTAATGCCAATTTGCTTTCCGGCGAGTTAGCCACGTATCTGAGTGGACGGTATATCGAAATCAAGGTGTATGGACTGACATACAGCGAATTTCTGCAATTCCACCGTCTGGAAGATAACGATGACACATTCGGCAAATATTACAAGTTCGGAGGATTGCCGTATTTAATTCATCTCCGGATGGAAGAGAGTTTTGTGTCGGAATATCTGCGCAATATTTATCACACGATTATTTTGAAAGACATTGTTAAACGATACAATATTAGACAGGTGAGACAATTGGAAGATTTTGCGCTGTATCTTGCCGATACGGTTGGTAAACTTTTTTCTGCCAACAAAATCAGCGGATATCTGAAATCGCAGCGTATAGAAATGTTGCCGAAAACCATTTTGGAATATCTGAATTATCTTACCAACGGTTTTTTGGTGCAACGCATCCGGCCGGCAGA
>JAISMO010000034.1 GCA_031276675.1 Tannerella sp. | reverse complement strand
TGGAAGTATGTGGCTAAGGTAGAAAATCTTACGCAGGAAGGCGACCGGATCGAAGTCTTTGCCTCCGACCTGCCGGGAAACATCTCGGAGAAGACAAAGGAACTGTGATCCCTGTCTTTGAGTGTATCATTCCTCCGTGTATCCGTGCAGACGGGATATGCGGAGGTTTTTTGTTTCATTAAAATCACATAATAAGTATAACGAAACACGAATTGCATGTGTTTGGTTTTAGTTTTCTTCACTAAAAACACCCGATTTGCGGGATATAAGATCCGTACAGGATCCGTACAGGCAGTGTACAGGATCCCTAAAGGATGCTTTCGGTTGTATTTTAAGGTGTGTTATGACATGGTGATTAATTTTATACTGCACCTGCTGTTCCTGCGGATGCAAATAGTATAGAGGGATATAGAGATGAGGTGCTTGACACCATAATACCGGCATCCATGAACCCGTATCAGCGAATAGGGCTGGCGGTAAAACTGCGTTTAACAAGCTATGATCCATTAGGTTGCGCGGAGCAAATTTTACTGTCCCTGCAAAAGATGCCGCACATAATTATTATTATGATTAGTTTGATTCGTTGAATCTGCTCCTTCATGAATACTTGTCCTTAAAGGATAATACCTATCTTTACTCCCGAAATCTGTCAATGATGGTAAAAACGAAAACAATTTATATATGTACATACTGCGGAGCGGATTCGCCAAAATGGATCGGGAAATGCCCCGTGTGCGGTGAATGGAATACGTATGTGGAAGAACTCATTGCAAACGAATCGCTCGCGCAACGGGCAATACCTGGAGCAAAACAGAATACGACTCGACCTCAGCTACTTCGCGACGTGACATTGCACGAAGAAGCGCGGTTAGACATGTCAGACGGCGAGTTGAACCGGGTATTGGGCGGTGGCTTGGTGAAAGGTTCGCTTGTTCTGATTGGAGGCGAGCCGGGCATTGGAAAATCAACGCTGGTGTTGCAAACTGTTCTAAAACTGTGTGGCATGAAGACGCTCTACGTCTCTGGCGAGGAAAGTTCCCAGCAGCTCAAATTGCGCGCTGAACGTCTCGCCGGCTGCGATTCGGAGGCATGTTTTATCCTGAGCGAAACAAATCTGGAACAGATTTTCATTCATGCGCAGAACATACAACCCGACCTGATGATCA
This sequence comes from Tannerella sp., assembly GCA_031276675.1. Lineage (GTDB taxonomy): Bacteria > Bacteroidota > Bacteroidia > Bacteroidales > Tannerellaceae > Tannerella. The sequence goes on along the minus strand of JAISMO010000034.1, from coordinate 17,491 downwards.
TTGATTCGATTCAGACGATTTTTACGAAACTGGCGGATTCGTCGCCCGGTAGCATCACGCAGGTACGCGAATGTAGCGTGGCCATCCTGAAATATGCCAAGGAAACGGCCACGCCGGTATTTCTGATCGGACATATAAACAAGGAAGGTTGCATCGCCGGACCAAAAGTGCTGGAGCACATTGTGGATACCGTCCTCCAGTTCGAGGGTGACCAGCATTATATGTACCGAATATTACGGAGCATCAAAAATCGCTTCGGTAGCACCTCGGAACTGGGCATCTACGAAATGAGATCGGACGGATTGCGCGAAGTGAGTAACCCGTCCGAACTGTTATTGACGCAAAACCACGAGGGGCTGAGTGGCATTGCCATAGCGTCGGCGATCGAAGGCGCCCGACCGTTCCTGATTGAGACGCAGTCGTTAGTCAGTTCGGCCGTTTACGCTACACCGCAACGTAGCGCGACAGGATTTGACCTTCGGCGAATGAACATGCTCCTGGCTGTTCTCGAAAAACGTGCCGGATTCAAGCTCGCCCAAAAGGATGTCTTCCTCAACATTGCCGGCGGACTGAGAGTCAATGATCCGGCCATCGACCTGGCTGTCATAAGCGCCGTATTGTCCTCCAGTTTCGACATTGCCGTCGACCGTCACGTCTGTATGACCGGCGAGGTGGGATTATCGGGCGAAATTCGACCGGTGAATCGCATTGAACAGCGTATTCAGGAAGCTGAGAAACTGGGTTTTAAACAAATACTGATTCCCCGGATGAAAGGATTGGACGACTTGAATGTCCGGATTCAACTGACACAGGTCAGGAAAGTGGAAGAAGCCTTCAAACTGCTGTTCGGATGATACGTGAACTGTCTCACCGATTCTCGCCCGAAGAGGCTGTCAATGAACAAAGCCTGATACAGGCTGTTAGCCGTGAGACGGGTGACGCGCCGGAAACGATCCTGGCAGTACGGGTGCTGAAACGTTCGATTGACGCGCGGCAGCGGGCGATCTGCGTAAACATGACCCTTCGGATTTTCGTAAACGAAACACCCGACGAACCGGCCTTCCCTTCTATTACATATAAGGATGTATCCGCCCGGTCAGCGGTCGTTGTAGTCGGCGCCGGGCCGGCCGGCCTGTTTGCCGCACTGCGTTTGATTGAACAGGGATTGCGTCCCATCGTCCTTGAACGGGGGAAGAACGTACGGGAACGCAAAAAAGACATTGCCCGTATCAGCCGCGAGCACCTTGTTCACCCTGAATCGAACTACTGCTTCGGCGAAGGCGGCGCCGGCGCTTTCTCGGATGGTAAACTGTACACACGCAGCAGGAAACGCGGTTCGGTTGAACGTATTCTATCCATTCTCTGTCAGCATGGCGCCAGTCTGTCGATCCTTTCCGATGCTCGCCCGCATATCGGGACGGACAAGTTGCCGCGCGTGATTGAAAATATCCGCCGCCACATCCTGCAGTGCGGTGGTGAAGTACACTTCGAAACTTGCATGAAAACGCTGATTATAAAAGGAGATGAAGTTATAGGCGTGCGTACGCGGCAGGGTACCGAGTTCCTGGGGCCGGTAATTCTGGCGACAGGACATTCCGCCCGCGACGTATACCACGAACTGCACCGCCTGCGCCTGGCCGTTGAGCCAAAAGGTATAGCTGTCGGCGTGCGTCTGGAACATCCGCAAACCCTGATTGACCGTATCCGTTATCACCGTCCGGAGGGCCGTGGCGACTGGCTTCCGGCGGCGGAATACCGCTTCACGACACAGGCCGGCGGACGCGGCGTCTATTCATTCTGCATGTGTCCAGGCGGTTTCGTCGTACCGGCCGCAAGTACCCCCGGGCAGGTAGTGCTCAACGGCATGTCGCCCTCTGACCGGCGTTCACCTTGGGCGAATGCCGGCATTGTAGTCGAGATGCGTCCGGAAGACCTGGCTGACCCAGCGCTACATTTCGCTCCTCTGTCGTCGCCACTGGATATGATACTTTTTCAGGAACAGCTGGAACAACTGTGCCGGTTCAAGGGCGGGCAACGACAGACGGCACCCGCGCAACGGATGACGGACTTCATGCGACGCCGACTTTCGACCTCGCTACCGGAAGTTTCCTATACTCCGGGGATTCTTTCCTCGCCGTTGCATGAATGGATGCCGGAATACATCGTCACACGATTACAGGCCGGATTTCGTCAGTTCGACAAAATCTCCCGCGGCTTTCTGACGGACGAAGCCGTGATGATGGGTGTGGAAACGCGCACATCCTCGCCTGTGCGCATTCTGCGTGACAGCGAAACTTTCTGCCATGTGACGCTGAAAGGACTCTATCCCTGCGGCGAAGGCGCCGGATATGCCGGAGGGATTGTTTCTGCCGCCATTGACGGCGAAAACTGTGCGGACCACATAGCGCTTGCGGTTCAGTCAAGGTTGTAAAAATCCGTATGGATGCCCACGTCGAAGCGTCCGTCAGTTATGCTTTCCGGCTTATCGTTTGATAGAAACTGCAAATCGAAGTTTCCGGACAGAATTACGCGGTTTTCCTTTTCATCAATACGTAACAACTGTGCACGCCGAAACGTTAAGTGTCCCTTGACCGGCACCACGATCATGCCGGTTTTATCCGTTCGCTCTATTTTCACCCTGCAGGAGGAAGTGTCGGCCAGATTGATCACCCGTCCGTGCAAAGCCAGTAAATCTTTGTATTCATGCATTGGTTCGGAGGGAAAGGAAACTGTCAGCGTCATGGTTTCGGAATTGAAGATGTCGTAATCGCTGTACATATCTCCGCGCAGGGTACCTGTCAGAGAAAAATGTAATCTCTCTTTTTGATACGTTATTTTACAGGGTACGATATTTTTGTGAACAAGGAAATAAAGCCGTTCGTATTTTGCTCCGAAAGAATTGTATCCCCATTCGGTGTAGGCCGGCAGATTCAAGTCGTTGTCGTCACGTATAAAAATCGTACGCTCCATATCCGAGCACGTACAAAACAGTAAAAGCAGACCGGCAAAAATGTTCAGATGCGTTTTCATTAAAATCGATTTTACTCCGTTTTGTGAATATTGAAAATTAATTTGACCCGATGGGCGCCATCCGGCCCAAAGGAATCTGTACCGTAAAACCGGCGCCCAGTCCCGTTTTCGATTTGGAAAAGGAGGATACGTTGGACTGAAGCAGTATCCCCGGAACATGAAATTCCAGATTATACCAGGAGGAATACCCCTTTCCGTATTTTCCGATCTTGAATCCGATGGCGGGATATATATACACATGAAACCTGTCCGGCTTGCCAATTTTTTCGTCAACTGCTCCGGCGTATTTCTCCATTGAAGACTCCTTAAATACAACTTCGTTATCCGTTGAAAGCCTGCAATTGAAAGTGGAACCGATCTTGAAATAGATTTGGAACGGCAAATCCCGCCTGTTGGTAAAAAATCGCATTTCCAGTGGAATACCAAGATAATAACTCTTTTGTGAGAATTTGCAAATCGTCAGGTAGTCCGTCAGTAAACCTTCCTGAGCGTTCATCCAGTAAAAGGCATCATGACGCGGTTCCAAAGTCGTCAAATAACGTGAAAACCGAAGACCGGTCGAAATCCCCCAGCGGTTTTTGCCAAAGAAAAATTCAGGTTTGATACCCACTCCCGTCGACATAAAGGTTTGATTCGCCTCATTGTAAAAGGAGCCATACTGCCCAACGGGTTCAGAATTAAATTCACGCAGCGGCGCCGGTTTTTTTATGTCACTGAAATAGGAATCGACACCCGCCTCAAAGCCGATACGGATGTTATGCTTTTTCTTCCGATCAGCCTGCGGAAATTCGATTTGCGCAGTCAGCAAGGGACAAACGCCAAACAATGCAAGAAACAAATAATACGGTAGATGATATCCCATAGTTACATTTTCCAAATTAATACCGTGTAGACGCTGCTTGAAACGAAAACGCTGCATAAAGCTGACTGGGGAAATGTCCGCTTGGAAAAACAGTATATTTTCGAATAATTTTCTGCACGATGTATATATTCAACGTATGTATACAAAAACACCTCTTGATTGACATAAATGTAAACACACGTAACTATGCGGATTAAGAGAATATACTTTGTGTTGAAATAAACTATATACAGATGTATTTATCTGGGAACTCTCTGTTTGTATACATTTCTTACTACAGCAACATGTGTTAGTCTTATGTGATACATTTCTATCTTTTCTATCTTTAATCATACAAGATTACGCTTTTATACATATAATATAGTGAATACCATATAATTATGTTTGTATTCAAAAGCGATGCTTTAACTGTTTTACCTGTAAACAGGTTCCTTTTTTGCCGACATGCGTAAAAAGATGCTTTTTTGCGTTGCGCATGTGATTAATAACCAGTGATTTATTTCGTTCTGTTTAAAGTAAAACTTCTGATATGGCAATCGATATGGTAATCAACAAGGTTCGTATCTCCAGATTTTGGCATGTGTAAACTTGTTCGCCACATTCATTGCAGCAAATAACACGGCGCAGTCAGGTATTGGTAACATTGCACCATACCGGCTGTCGGTTAAGTTTGTCCGATAATTTATCATCGTTCTTTATGTGTTGATAATCACAAAGACACGAAATATTATCAGTATAAACAACCGATAGTTCATATTTTATCCTGAATTTAAACAGTTCCCAAGTGTTTTTCCGATACGCGGCGCTTTTTTGGGGGATTTTTTTCTGTTGAAGCTGTATATGGCTAACTGTGAGCGCGATATTTTTCAGTCTTCGTCATTCCGACTTAAGTTTTTATCGTTCCGACTTAAGTCTGCGTGGCTCCGACTTACGTTTTTGAGGATTTAGAGTTAAGTTTTCGTCGTTTTTACTTGCGTTTTCGTGGCTCCGACTTAAGATTGTGCGGCTCCGACTTACGTTTTTTCGGCCTGGACTTAAGTCTGCGCGGCTCCGAGTTAAGTCCAAGCCGCGCAGACTTAAGTCGGAACGATAAAAACTTAAGTCGGAATGGTGTGTTTTATTAATTTCTCGTCCCCTGTATATTTACACGGTACGGGTTTCATGCTCGCCGGAGCTTTGCCCGGCCGGATTGCGTCTGTCTGCCATACAGACAACCGCAATCCGGCATAACATCAGCCGTGTGCAGTCCGGAATCAATGTGCTTCCAGCCAGTTTTTGCCGATACCGTAGTCGGCAATTAGCGGTACCTGCAATTCAATGGCGCCTTCCATTTCGCCGATAACGATTTGCCTGACGGATTCCAGTTCGTCTTTCCAGACGTTGAAATTCAATTCGTCGTGTACCTGCAATATCATTTTGCTCCGCAGGTTTTCTGCCTCGAAACGGTTGAAGATGCGCACCATCGCCATTTTGATGATGTCGGCGGCGCTTCCCTGTATCGGTGCGTTGATGGCGTTGCGCTCGGCATAACCGCGCACCACGGCATTGCCGGACCGGATGTCGGGCAGAAAACGTTTCCGCCTGAATATCGTTTCGACATACCCTTTTTCCCGTGCCAGCGCAATGCTCTTGTCCATATATGCTTTCACGTCCGGATAGGTGCTGAAATAACCGTCGATCAGTTCCCTGGCTTCGGTTCTGGAGATGTTCAGCCGCTCGGCCAGCCCGAAAGCGGAGATGCCGTAGATGATGCCGAAATTGGCTGTTTTGGCTTTGCGACGCATGTCGGGGGTGACTTCTTCGGGGGCGATGCGGTATATTTTTGCCGCCGTCGCCACATGGATGTCGACGCCGCAGCGGAATGCTTCGATCATGCCGGCGTCGTTGCTCAGATGCGCCATGATGCGCAGTTCGATCTGAGAATAGTCCGCAGAGAAGAAGACGCAATCCGCATGGTCGGGGATAAATGCTTTCCGTATTTCACGTCCGACGGCGTCGCGGATGGGAATGTTCTGCAGGTTGGGGTTTGTGGAACTCAGGCGTCCGGTCGAGGTCACCGTCTGGTTGAACGACGTGTGAATCTTGCCCGTCTGGGGATTGATCAGTTCCGGCAAGGCGTCGACGTAGGTGCCGAGCAGTTTCTTCATGCCGCGATAGTCCAGCAGTTTGCCCGCAATCGGGTGTTTGTTGCGGAGTTTCTCCAGCACGTCTTCACTGGTGCTGTAGTTGCCTGTTTTGGTTTTCTTTACCTTTTCTTCGATCCGGAGGCGGTCGAAAAGAATTTCGCTCACCTGTTTGGTCGAATTGATGTTGAATTTTTCGCCGGCCAGTTTGTAGATCATCTGTTCCTGTTCGCCGACTGTCCGGGTCAGTTCCTCCGAAATCTGGCGCAGCGCCTCCCGGTCAACCGTGACACCGGCCGCTTCCATGTCGGCCAGTACGTAGATCAACGGCATTTCAATATCCAGAAACAGCGATTCCAATCCTTCGGAAGCCAGTTTCGGCCTGAAAAAATTCCACAGGCGCAGGGTCACGTCCGCATCTTCCGCCGCATATTCACAGACTTTTTCTACCGGAACCGAACGCATCGACAGCTGATGTTTTCCTCTGGGACCAATCAGCGTTTCAATCGGTACCGGACGGTAGTTCAGGTATGTTTCCGACAAATAATCCATGCCGTGCCTCAATTCCGGATTCAGGAGGTAATGGGCAATCATGGTGTCGAACAGCCGGCCGGCTACGTGAATCCCGTATTTCCGCAGCACAAGCATGTCGAACTTGATGTTCTGCCCGATTTTCAGGATTTCGCGATTCCGAAGCGCTTCTGCCAGGGGCGCCAGCGTCTGCACGGCTCCGTCCGCCTCTTCAGGTACGGGCACATACCATGCTTCCCGTTCCCTGACGGCAAAGGATATGCCCACCAGACGGGCCGTCAAGGGGTTGAGACCGTCCGTCTCGGTATCGAAGGCAAAAAACGGCTGTCCGGACAGCATCCGTCCCAGTTCGACGCATTTTGCTTCCGTGTCCGTCAAATGATAGGTGTGGGAGGTGTTGCTGATGTCCGCAACGGAAAACGGGTCGTTTTCAAGCGTTTCGTCTCCGGGGGTTACTTCCGTTTCACCGGTCGGAGCGTCAAAGATGGACAGCTGGGTGGGGTGCGAAACTGTTTTTTTTGTTTTCTGTTCTTCCATTTTCCGGATGAAACTCTGAAACTCCAGTTCTCTGTACAGTTCCGTCAGTTTCGCTCCGTCCGGCTCCCGGCGGAGGCAGCGGGCGGCGTCGAAGCGGACAGGGACGTCCGTCACGATGGTTGCCAGGAACTTGGAAAAGCGGATTTGTCCGGCATTTGCTTCTATTTTGGTTTTGATGCTGCCTTTCAGGCAGTCTGTACGGTTCAGGAGATTTTCCACGCTGCCAAATTCTTCGAGCAGTTTCCGCGCCGTTTTCTCGCCTACGCCCGGACAGCCGGGAATATTGTCCGACGCGTCTCCCATCAGTCCCAGCAAATCGGTCATCTGTTTGACCGACTGCAGTCCGTACTTTGCCAGGACTTCCGCTACGCCCAGCGTTTCATAGTCGCCTCCGAACTTCGGACGATACTGGAAGATGTGCTCCGAAACCAGCTGCCCGTAATCCTTGTCGGGTGTCATCATATATACTTCGAATCCTTCCGCTTCGGCCTGCCGGGCAATCGTGCCGATGACGTCGTCGGCTTCGTAGCGCATCACCTCCAGCGTCGGTATTCCGTATGCCTGTATGATTTCGCGGATATGGGGCGTGGCTATCCGGATGTCTTCCGGCGTTTCTTCGCGCTGCGACTTGTAGGCCTCGAAGGCTTCGTGACGGAAGGTCGGCCCCGGCGGATCAAATCCTACCGCCACGTGCGTCGGGTCTTCGCGTCGCAACACGTCTTCGAGCGAGTTGACAAACCCGAATATGGCCGATGTATTCATTCCCTTCGAATTGATCCGCGGGTTCCGGATAAAAGCATAATAGGAACGATATATCAATGCGTAAGCATCTATCAGGAGCAGTTTCATACCTGTTACTTTTGTGAAATTTCCGGGTAAATGTACGAAAAATCCGTGTGACTCGTCGCTTTTTCTTATTTTTGCATCGCTTAATAATGCATGTATGATTGACAGAAATCAAATAGAACATCCCGTATCGGAGGCTTTTAAACGTTTTCAGGCGGAGTTTGAACCGGCGCTTCAAAGCGAGGTGGAAACGATTCGCTCTGCGGTGGAAACGATCCGCCGTTCCAACGGCAAACATATTCGTCCGCTGCTGCTGCTGCTGACCGCCAAAGCCTGCGGCAGGGTGCCCGAGGCGTCCGTTCGCGCGGCCGTCCTGCTTGAACTGCTGCATACGGCGTCGTTGATTCACGACGACGTGGTCGACGAAACGAAACAGCGTCGGGGGGCGCTCTCCCTGAATGCCATCCACGACAACCGTGTGGCCGTTCTGGTAGGCGATTTCATTCTTGCCGACTCGCTGATGCGCGCCTTGCAGCTGGAGAATCTGCAGATTGTCGGTATCATGGCGAAACTTTGCCACGACATGGCCGAAGGCGAGATCAAGCAGCTGGAAAATGCGGACAAAGTCATTCTGACCGAAATGGACTATTTCGTCGTGCTGGAAAAGAAGACGGCGGCCCTGCTGGCGTCGTGCACGCAAATCGGCGCCATCACGGCCGGCGCGTCGGCGGAAGTGCAGAAAACAGCCGGGACGTTCGGCAAACTGCTCGGATACTGCTTTCAGATAAGAGACGACATTTTCGACTATTTCGAGGACAGCCGGACTGGAAAACCCAGTGGCAACGACCTCCGCGAAGGCAAAGTGACACTGCCGCTCCTTTATGCCCTGGAAAAGGCTTCGCCGGCGGAAAAGGCGCCTTACATGGAGATGCTGCTGAAGAAAAACTTCACGCCGGACCACATCGCCGCCCTGCTCCGGTTTGCCCGGGAAAAGGGAGGCATCGAATACGCCGAAGCCCGCATGAACGAATACAGAGAACAGGCGGCAAGGATCATCCGCAGTACCCTGCCCGCCTCCGAAGCGCGCGACAGCCTGCTTCTCCTGGCCGACTATCTGGTCGAACGCAGCAGATAAACCTGCCGAAACAAAGCAGCATGTATCCGTAAAAGAGAAATCCCTGCATACAGACTGATCTTTTTTTGAACTGCCGTGAAAAATATCCGGTCGTATGCCACAGAACGGCATCCCGGTTTTTGATCCCGCCTTTTTCCGGCAGGAACTGTTGAAAATTGCCGATTCATTCTTTTTCCGGGTGAAATACTTCGTAAGTATGGTCGGAAAAGAAAATCATGATTTGGGTGATTTTTCTTGAAGGCGTTTCCGCAGAAACAAATGTTTCCTTTACCGCCGTAACGATCGGCGGCGTTCCTTCCGGAGATGCCGATTTCGGATGCACTGTTTCCGGAACGGGCATCTTGCGGGATGCAGCTGCTTTCCGGGTTTCGGACTGATCAACTGTTACATTTGTAAACAGTGCAGACTGTTTCATTTGCGGAAGTCCCGCGGGAGTGTTTCGTTTCATCGGCCCGATACCCCGCATCAGCCATTCCGAATTAATATCCTGAAACCGCGTGAGGATTTTAACCAGTACATCTGCGCTCGGTTTATTTCTTTCAGTAAGGATATGGGACATGGCTGCACGCTGAATCCCGATTTCTTCCGCAAATTTGGAAGAAGACAACCCTTCGGCGTTCATAACCTGAATAATTCGCTCTTTCATTGCATTTTTTTCTTATCATAAAACAACTGTCATTTTGTCTGTATCCAGATCTGTCAAATAAGTTCACAAATATAACGCTATTTCTGGAATCACACAAACAATTGATGTATACAAAGGTGAATGATCAAAGATTCAGAGATTCACAAATGTGTCTTTGAACCGATCTGCGATTTAACTTTGTAAACCAAAACTTTGTTGTTCATCACCGTGCCGCTGTGGTATAGTTTTGTAAATTTGATTCGTTTGTGCGTAATCTGAAAATTTCATGCTAACTTTGTGACGTAATTCCAACAAATCAGTATAACAGAAAACAGATACATGCTTTCGGATTATTATACAGTCAACAGCCGATGGACGGAAGGCGACACGACCGTTTTTGAGGTGTCGCTCAATCCTGTTTCAGCCGTATACCGGGGACATTTCCCCGACATGCCGGTAGCGCCGGGTGTATGCAACATCCAGATGATCAAGGAATGTGTGGAGCGGCTGACGGGACGCCGACTGATGATACGCTATCTTGCCCAGTGCAGACTGACCACCCTCCTGAATCCACAACAGCATCCCGACCTGCAGGTGCACATTCAGCTGCTTGAAAACAGTGACACGCTGGTCAGAGCGCAAACTGCCATCGGACAGCAGGAAGAAACGTATTTCACCCTCAGGTTCGATGCCAGCGTCCAACCTCCTATAACCGAACAGAATGATTGCACTGTACCATTTTTTTGAAAGACACAGGTTCCTTTTTTACGGATTGCTGATATGCAGTAGCCTGCTGTTTGTTTATCTGGGAAGCAAGGTGGAATATGAAGAAGACATTACTAAACTGCTGCCTTCCGCCCGGACGGGCAGCTCCAACAAACTGGTTTTCGAGAACCTGAAGGTAAAGGACAAACTGTTCCTGCTGTTCGTTCCCCGTACCGGCACGGCTGATGCCGGTGTGCTGGCCGAACGTTGCGATACCTTTGTAGAGAGACTGTTACAGAAGGATTCGGCCACGCATTACATCCACGATATACTGTACCGGATCGACGAAGACCTGGTTCAGACGGGCCTGATGTATCTGTTCGACCATGCGCCGGCTTTCGTGGATACGGCGCTGTATCCACGCATGGAAACGCTGCTGACAAGGGAGGCTATCGAGCGGCAGATGGCAGTCAGTTATGATCTGATGGTTTCGCCTTCGGGCCTGGCGTTCGGCGAAATACTCCGCCGGGATCCCGTCGGATTGCGTTCCCTGTTTGCGGACAGCGGCGAGGCGCTGTCGCAAGGGATTGGCGGCAATTACCGGCTGGTGTATCGCCATTTCTTTTCGCCCGATTCAAGCATGGCTGTTGCCTTCCTGTCGCCGGACTTCAATGCGTTTGATTCCAAATCCGGCACTTGGCTGGTGGAATTGATCGAGGAAGAAATCGACGCTTTCCGGACGGAGCATCCGGACGTGGAAGTGATGTTCCACGGCGTGCCGGTGCAAAGCGTCTTCAATTCGCGCCAGATCAAGAAAGACCTGGCGCTGACGCTGGGCCTCTCATTACTGGTGTCGTGTTTCATCATCGGTCTCTGTTTCCGCAGCCGCCGGACGCTGCTGATTCTGCTGAGTCCCGTGCTGTACGGAACGTTCTTTGCACTGAGCGGCGTCTACCTGATCAAGGGCAGCATGTCGTTGCTGGCCATCGGCATTGGCGCGATTGTGCTGGGCGTAGCATTGAGTTACTGCCTGCATTTTCTGACACATTACAAATATGTGGGTGATCCGGTGCGAATCCTGCAGGAACAGGCCGTTCCGATCACCCTGTGTTGCCTGACAACCATTGGCGCCTTTACGGGACTGATGTTCACCCGTTCGGAACTGTTGCGTGATTTCGGTTTGTTTGCTTCCCTGGCGCTGGCGGGCACGACGCTGTTTTGCCTGATCTTCCTGCCACACTTTTTCAAACCCCGTCGCTACCGGCATTTGGACAGCATTTTTGCTCTGGTAGATAAAATCAATGCCTTCCCGTTCGACCGGCAAAGAGGACTGATCATCCTGCTGACAGTCTTCTGCGGCATCTGCTTCTACACATCGCGACGGGTCACCTTCGACACCAATCTGAGAAACATCGGATACCACGAACCGGCGGTGCTGCGCTCCATGCAGCTGCTGGCCGAAAAGACCACGCCGGGCAATGCGTCGCTCTACTATGCCGCAGTCTCGGCCGAACTCGACTCGGCCCTGATCGCCCACCGGCAGATGGCCGTAACGCTCGACAGTTTACAGGCCGAAGGCCTCCTGACCGATTATTCGAAGATCGCTTTGCAACTGCTGCTTCCGGAAAACGAACAGCGGATACGTATCAGCCGGTGGCGCGATTTCTGGACGCCGGAACGCATGGCCCGAACGCGGATGGCGGTGACGAACGCCGCACGGGCGCGGGGTTTCAAGCCGGAAACGTTCGAGCCGTTTTTTGAAATGCTGGCCGTTGACAGCCGTCCGGCGTCGCTTTACGACAAAGGCATCATCCCCGATGAACTGATGTCCAACATAGTGGAGCATACCGGCAGCAACTATTTGGTGTATACTTCCATACAGATGCCTCCGGACAAAATGGACGCGGTGAGCAAGGTCATCACCGCCCGTCCGCACTGGTTAGTCATTGATCCGTTTTACTATACCGGCGACATGGTGCGTATCCTGAACGACGATTTCAACCTGACGCTAAGTATTTCGTCCGTTTTTGTATTTATCATTCTGTTGCTGGCCTTCCGCAAATGGTCGCGCGCCATTCTTGCGTTCATCCCGATGGGGTTAAGCTGGTATGTCGTGCTGGGCGTCATGGGGATGACGGGACATGCCTTTAACCTGATCAACATCGTGATCTCGACGTTTATCTTCGGCGTGGGAGTGGATTACAGTATTTTTGTAATGGACGGTCTTGTGGCCGGCATTCGGCGCAACGACAAACAATTGCTGACATACCACAAAACGGCGATTTTCTTTTCGGCCGCAGTATTGATGGTCAGCATTGCACCGCTGACTTTCGCCACGCATCCGGCGATCCGGTCAGTAGGATTTGCCACACTGGTGGGCATGAGTTTTACCGTACTGATCACCTATACCTTTCCGCCATTTCTGTTCCGGATACTGCACAGAAAGACATCCGTCCGGCGCCGAAGATAGTATCGGCCTGCACTTTTCACTGATCCACACGGGAGTGTGCAGGGAAGCACATCTTTTCCCGACGCAGGGGAAGACAGGCGGGGCAATAAAGCAAAAAAAGCAGTCCGTATTATATATACGTCCTGCTTTTATTTCACTGCAATATACGGTAAAAGTATATTGCAATCAGTTCTGTCTTACCCTAAATATGATTTCAGCAGTTTGCTGCGCGAACCCTGTCTCAGTCGGCGAATCGCTTTTTCCTTAATCTGGCGCACCCGCTCGCGCGTAAGACCGAATTTATCGCCGATTTCTTCCAGTGTCACTTCCTGGCATCCGATACCGAAAAACATCTTGATGATGTCACATTCCCGTTCGGTCAGTGTAGCCAGCGCCCGGTCAATCTCTTTCGAGAGAGATTCATTCATCAGCGTTCCGTCGGCTACGGGAGCGTCATCGTTCACCAGCACATCCAGCAAACTGTTATCTTCGCCTTCCACAAACGGCGCATCCACAGAGATAGATCTTCCGGACACTTTCAGCGTATCCGAAATCTTGTCCACCGGAATATCCAGTTCTTCGGCCAGTTCTTCGGCCGACGGCTTGCGTTCGTTTTCCTGTTCAAAGCGCGAAAAGGCTTTGCTGATCTTGTTCAGCGAGCCTACCTGGTTCAACGGCAAACGTACAATGCGCGACTGCTCTGCCAGCGCCTGTAAAATGGATTGACGAATCCACCAGACAGCGTAGGAAATGAATTTGAATCCACGTGTTTCATCGAATTTTTCCGCAGCCTTGATCAAACCCAGATTTCCTTCATTGATCAAGTCCGGCAGACTCAGACCCTGGTTTTGATACTGCTTGGCCACTGATACGACAAAACGCAGATTGGCCCGCGTCAGCTTTTCCAACGCTTTCCGATCTCCTTTCTTAATGGCCTGTGCCAGTTCTACTTCTTCCTCAACCGTGATAAGATCTTCACGACCAATTTCCTGGAGATACTTGTCCAGGGAGGCACTTTCCCGATTGGTAATGGACTTTGTAATCTTTAGCTGTCTCATCCACTTATTAAATTAAAATTGAAATGCAAGGGGCTGCAAAGATAATCATTTTATCATGAAAAGCATCTTTCCACCCCCGCTTTTATTATTAATTCATATTCAAAACAATCTGTTCTTCCTGTTTGTTCATTGCTCCCGTTTATTTCTTTTCGGATATTAACCTGTCATTCTGCCAGATCAATTGCGTAATGGCGCGTCGGACCGTTCGGATAGAATCCTTTGATAAACAAACCCTGTTCTTCGGACGAGCCTTTCAGAATCTGGTCAACGATTTTGTATAAATCATCCGGCGTCGAGATTTTCTGCTCGTTGACTATCATGATGACAAATCCTTTCCGAATCCCGGCATTCTGTATCTTGCCCTTGCTGATGCCGTTCACTTCGATTCCGTAGTTGACGCCGTAGGCTTTCTTCTGTTCTGCCGTCAGTTCGCGGAATGCGGCGCCCAGTATTTCAGCGCTGTCGTCGGCCCTGCCGATCATTTCCGTTCCGCCCCGCACGTTGCGAAGTTCTACAGTGAAGACTTTCTTCGTTCCGTAGCGGTCGATTTCAATCTTCACCCTGTCGCCCGGACGATATTTGCTGATCTGCTCCTGCAATGCGCTCGGCGATTTCACTTTTATATCGTTCACGGCCGTGATCACGTCGCCTTTTTCCATACCGGCTTCTTTGGCGGGACTGCGTTCGGCAAAATCAACCACACAGGCGCCTTCGAACATCTTGATTTTATCATCTTTCAACTCGCTTTTGGCCGCTTGCGGAGGCAGCATCATAATGCCTAACTGGGCGCGCTGTACCGTTCCATACTGTTTCAGGTCGGCTACCACCTTGCCGGCAATGCTGATGGGCACGGCAAACGAATAACCCGCGAAGTTTCCGGTTTCCGAATAGATGGCCGTATTGATGCCGACCAGTTCGCCTTTGGTGTTTACCAGTGCACCGCCGCTGTTACCCGGATTGACGGCGGCGTCGGTCTGGATAAAGGACTCGATTTTATTCCGGTTCGACTCTCCCGTCATAATGGAACGTCCTTTGGCGCTGACAATGCCGGAGGTGACGGTTGATTTGAAACTGAAGGGATTGCCGACAGCCAGTACCCATTCTCCGACTTTGAGCTGCTCGGAATCTCCGAACGGCAGCGTGTGTAAATCGGTTGCTTCAATCTTTAACAGTGCGATGTCCGTTCTCGGATCCGTTCCGATGATCTTGGCCCTGAATTCCCGGTTGTCATTTAATGTAACCTCCAGTTCATCCGCACTTTCCACTACGTGATTGTTGGTTATGATATAACCGTCTGCCGAAATGATCACACCGGAACCAAACCCTACGCGAGGCTGCTGCTGGCGGGGAGCGCTTCCTCCGAAACCGAAGAAATATTCAAACGGATCGAAATAGCGCTGTTCATCCTTTGCCCACTGTGATTTGGCTACGGATTTGATATGCACCACCGCTTGAATTGCCTGTTCCGCGGCGTATGTAAAGTCAGTGTTTTCAGCCGCCACGGAAGCATAGTTGGTCAGTCGGACCGGCTGATTGAACGATACATCCTTTTCCATAAGGACGGCCTGTATTCCCTTGTTTTGTTTCACTATATAAATCACTGCTCCAATGGAGGTAACAAAACTTATTACAGCCACCAGCATGACCACCAATACTTTTTTCCACATTGTTTTCATAATTCCATTCTTTTAAAATTAAATCTACTTACTGTTCAAACTTCTCATTGTTCCAGATTCAAACTCAAAACAAGTGCATTTATTGGAGATTCCGGCGTTTTTTTGGCACATTTAACGCCGGAATTTAACAATTAACCCTGCTTAACTGAATGCCAAACAGCCTCATTCCATTTTAACATTTACCGCCAGCCGTTTTGTCAGGTTGTCAGTATGCCTGTGTGTATCTGAGGCCGGAGGCTAAAACGGGCGCCCCATGCCCGGGAATACATAAAAAGGGAAAGAATCATTTGCAGAAACAAATATAATTTCTACTTTTGCACCCGGTATTTGAAAGTTGACTCCGTAGCTCAGTTGGTAGAGCAAATGACTCTTAATCATTGGGTCGAGAGTTCGAGCCTCTCCGGGGTCACTGAAAAGGAAGGAATTGCAAGAGGGCGATTCCTTCTTTTTTGGTGGAAAAGGGGGTTGTGTTAGCCGGGTGTTACCCGTATTGAAACCGCCAAACCGCCGGGACAGAGGCTGCCGTCCTTCGAGTCGCGCCCCTACGCCGTCAATCAACGGAAACTTCTTGAAAAGAGTTGCATCGGCCATTTGCATCCGCTATGGAAAAAAAACGCTCCGGGAGGGTGCGGTCCTGAAAAAAAACCTATCTTTGCACCGCCTGTTCACGTTGAGCAGGTGAAATCATCCTGTTAAATTAGTAAAGAACATGAAAAAGTATTACTGGAAAACATGGTTAAAACCCAACCATCTGACCAAGGACGTGACCAACGACTACGTCGCCGAAGTAGCCACCACGGGCAAGACGCTGCACAATGCGGACATAGCGAGAATGTTTGTCGAGAGCGGATCGGAACTTCAGTACGAAACCGTATTCGACATCCTCAACCGCGCCGACCGCCTGCGCCGCGAAAAGCTGCAGGAGGGATACTGCGTGCAGACGGGCATCAGCCATCACACGCCCCTGGTGGTTGGATCGTGGATCGGCGCTACGGCGTCGCACGATCCCGCCAAGCATAAACTGACGATCAGCAGCGTGCCCACCGCCGAAATGCGGGAAGCCCTGACCGAGGTCGGCCTTGAAGTGCTGGGCATCCGCGAAGGCGGCGCATACATCGGTCTCGTAACCGACGTGGCGAGCGACAAGACCGACGGCACGCTCACCCGCGGCGGACAGATCATCATTGCAGGCGACCGGATCAAGATCGAACCCGCAAACCAGCAGGGCCTCGGCGTCTTCCTGAGCAACGGCGTGAGCGACGACATACCTGTTACATCCCTGGCCGTCAACCATCCGAAGGAGATCATCGCCCTCGCGCCGGGCAACATGTCTTCAGGCACGTACACGCTCTACATCCTGACTCGCTTTGCAACCAGCAACACCCTGTTGAAGGAGCCGAGACGCATCACCTACACCACGCCGCTTATCGTGGTGTAGACCCGTTTCCATACAGAAGGCTAAATCTAAATGAATGAGGCGATTCGCAATGCATTGTGAGTCGCCTTTTTTGTTGTGGAATTATTGCTGTCTCTTCGTAGCATTACAAAGTGTCTCTTTGTAACGTTACAAAGCGTCTCTTTGTAGCATTACAGACGCTTCCATAAGGCTGCGAGGCGTCCGCGTCCCGGAGGGCGGAGGAAGGAAGAGGAAAGTAAAGGAGAAGCGGCTGTTTTCATCGCTGCCGTTCGCCGAAAAGGGCGGAGCCGATCCGTATCAGGGTGCTGCCCTCCCCGATCGCAAGCGGATAGTCGCCGCTCATACCCATCGACAGGGTGTCGAAGGCATCGCCGGCCGAAGGTTTCAGTTCGTCGAACAGGGCGCGCAGGGAACGAAATTCCTGCCGGACCTGTTCCTCACGGTCCGTAAAGGTGGCCATCCCCATCAGTCCGCCGATGCGGAGGTGCGGAAAGGTCTCTGCCGGGCGGTTTTGGAGCAGTGCGCGACATTCGTCCGGGTCGAACCCGTGCTTCGAG